>JAZPYM010000051.1:0-7591 GCA_045544215.1 Congzhengia sp. | reverse complement strand
GAAGAAAGTGCCCTGCTGTACAACCGCTTCCTTAGGGCAGCAACAGGCAGAAAGGAACAACTACATGAACGAATTTGACTTGCGTTTGATAAATCCGCAAAAGCCCGTGTTTTTTGTGGGCATTGGCGGCATCAGTATGAGCGCGTTGGCGCAAATTTTGAAAAACGATGGCTACAGCGTGTGCGGCTCAGATTTTAAAGAAAGCGAAACCACATCTGCCCTGCGAGAAATGGGTATTGATGTTGTGATTGGTCATAAGGAAGAAAATGTTTCCGGCGCCGGCCTTTTGGTTTATACTGCTGCAGTGAAAGAAGATAATCCTGAACGGGCGGCAGCAAAGCGACTTGGCATTCCCGCAATTGAACGGGCAACGCTTTTGGGCGCCATGATGAAAAATTATCGCTATCCTGTGGCAGTCAGCGGCACCCACGGCAAAACCACCACCACCTCTATGCTGGCGCATATTCTCTGCGCAGCAGAAAAAGACCCCACCATTTTGGTTGGGGGCGTGCTGCCTTTAATTGGCGGCAACATGCGGGATGGCGGCAAGGACTATTTTGTTACCGAGGCGTGTGAATATTGCGCCAGCTTTTTAAAGTTTTTCCCGCTTTATAGCATCATTTTAAATATTGAAGAGGACCATTTAGACTTCTTCCGCGATTTAGACGATATTATTTCCTGCTTTCAAAGCTTTGCTCAAAAAACGCCAGTGGATGGGGCCGTGATTGCCAATTTTGATGATGAAAATGTGAAAAAAGCGGTGGAAAATTGTGGCAAAACCGTTGTTTCCTACGGCACGAAAAATGACAGCGCAGATTATACCGCCAAAAATATTGTTTTCAAAGAGGATGGCACAGCCACCTTCGATGTGCAGAAAAAAGGCGCGTTTTATTTTAAAGTAACGCTCTGCGTGCCCGGCATGCACAATGTGCAAAATGCCTTGGCGGTTATCGCGGCAGCAGACCTTTTGGGCGTTTCAAAAGAGGCGATGCAGCAGGGCTTTTTGTCCTACCGGGGCACCAACAGACGCTTTGAGTACAAAGGAGAATGGCAGGGTGTTAAGGTGATTGACGATTATGCTCACCATCCCACCGAAATCAAGGCGACGCTAAAGGCGGCAAGGGCAGTGGCAAAAAACAACAAGGTATGGTGTGTGTTCCAACCCCACACCTATACGCGATCACTGGCGCTGAAAGACGAATTTGCAAAAGCGTTTTTCGATTGTGACGGCTTGGTGGTGACAGATATTTTTGCCGCGCGGGAAAAGGACACCGGTCTGATTTCTGCAAAGGATTTGGCAGAAGTGATTGACGAAAACAGCAAAAACGCCATATATATTCAGGAATTTTCAGATGTGGCAGACTATTTTAAAAAGCATGCTTCTCCAAACGATTTGGTTTTAACCATGGGCGCAGGGGATGTTTATAAAATTGCAGATTTAATGCTTTTATAAAAAACTGTGGCAGTCGGTGTCGACTGCCACAGTTTTTTATGTTACAGTATAAACTTTACGATTTCCTTTCTCAAACGCCCGATGATGCGCTTTTCCAGACGAGAAATGTAGGATTGGGAAATGCCCAGCATGTCTGCCACTTCCTTTTGGGTTTTCTCCTCCCGTCCAAACAAACCGAAACGCAAATTAATGATGGTGCGCTCGCGACTTGAAAGCTTTGAAATGGCAGAAAACAACAGCTGTTTATCCACCTCATCCTCAATGGATTTACACACCTCGTCACTGTCGGTGCCTAAAATATCAGAGAGCAAAAGCTCGTTGCCGTCCCAATCTGTGTTTAAAGGCTCGCTTAGGGAAATTTCTGCTTTTTGGTTGTGAATTTTGCGCAAAAACATTAAAATTTCGTTTTCAATGCAGCGGGATGCATAGGTGGCAAGCTTAATATTTTTGTTGGTGTTAAAGGTGTTGATTGCTTTGATTAATCCGATGGAGCCAATGGAAACCAGATCCTCTGTGGCAACCCCTGTGTTTTCAAATTTTCGTGCCACATACACCACTAGCCGCAGATTGTGTTCAATGAGCTCGTTTTTAGCATCTTTGCGTTGGTCGGTATCAAGCATGGCTAAAAGCCGTGCTTCCTCTTCTTGAGAAAGGGGCGGAGGCAGGATTTCGTTGCTGCCGATAAAATGCACCTCTTGCGCCAAAAGTTGTTGCAATTTTTGTTTTAAATGCGCAAGATAGCGCACTGCAATCTGCAATAGCCAAACCAACATTTCCTACATCCTTTCTGCTCGTGGCATCTTTAATAAATCATTGGGAAGCAGCATGTTATAGCTTTCCTCTCGGTCAAGGGAGCCGCTATATATTCCAATCAGCACTGCATCTTCTAAAGGCGTTTCATCCAAGAGCACGCGGTCAGGGGCAAAACCATATATGCCGCCACTGCCGCCTAAACTGCGGCAGGGAATAAAGCAAAATGCCTTTGGGTCGTTTTTTACAAGACTTTCCAAACATGTTTCTTCAAAAAGTTTGAAAACGAAGGACCATTCTGCCAGCAGCACGCTTTTTTGCGAAAATGGTTCTTTTAAAAAGTTTCCCGTGTCAAAAAAAGCGTTCCCTGTCACGCTTTTTCCGTTTTTTTCAATGGTTACGGTGTAAAGATATTGCCCCTTTACCCGCAGTTTTGTCAAAAAGCTGCATCCGCAGCGCACCAGCAAAACGGTAAGAAGAAACACGAAAAAAACGGTATAGGCGTTGATGTCTATGTAAAGCATCCCGCCGCGGAGAAGGACATTTGCACTTTCGTTGCGGCGTGTCAGGGATAAAATGGAAAAGAGCATACCGCCAAGCACGAAAGACATCATATAAAAAATTGCCGTTTGCTTAAAAAGCACCAGGAATCTTTTTTCGTTACAAGAAAGGCTTACCATTGCCAAGGAGGTAAGAAAAACCAAACAGTGCAGCAGGTAAGCATTGACAGGCAAGAAAAATAAAACAACAGCAAATAAAGCGCCAAGGGTGCTTGCGCACACAATGCGCAGAGGGCGGTGCTTCTTTTTTGCAAAAAAAGCTGTTGCGCAAAGCAATACATAATCCATCATGAAATTGGTTAAAAACAACACATCTGCATAGATATGAATTGCCATATTTTTCGTCCTTTCTTAAAAAATGCTGTTGCGCCTTGCATTACCCATTATACAACGAAAGCAGAGGATAAACTTGTCATATTGTGTTGTCGAATAAAAAATTTTTTACGACAGTTTCTGCAAGGAAAAACCGTTGAAAAAAACCATAATCTATGATATACTGAAAACGGAAACATATATGATGGGAGGAACGATATGTCTGTTCGATATTCTGTAGTAGTTCCGGTGTATAACGAAGAAGCGGTTATTGGGGAGTGCTATGCCCGTCTGACCAATGTGATGGAGGGTGTTGGCGACGCGTATGAGATTATTTTTGTCAACGACGGCAGTCGGGACAAAACGGAAACACTGGCAGCTGCACTTTGTCAAAAGGACAGTCGGGTGCGCCTGGTTACATTTTCCCGCAACTTCGGGCATCAGGCAGCAATCAGCGCAGGCATGGATTTGTCATCCGGGCAGGCGGTTATCCTAATTGACGCCGATTTGCAGGACCCGCCGGAAGTCATTCCTGCAATGATCAAGCAGTGGCAGGCAGGCTATGATGTGGTGTACGGCAAACGGGAAAAGCGCAAGGGAGAAGGACTTTTCAAAAAGACAACCGCCAAGCTGTTTTATCGTTTTTTGTCCTCCCAGACCGATGTGGAAATTCCGCTGGATACAGGGGATTTCAGGCTGATTGACCGCAAGGTGTGCGATGTGCTTTCTTCCCTGACGGAGAAAAATCGGTATGTGCGGGGACTGGTGAGCTTTGCAGGCTTTCGCCAGATTGGCGTATCGTATGTGCGGGAGCAGCGCTTTGCAGGGGAAACCAAGTATCCCCTAAAAAAGATGCTTTCCTTTGCGGCAGATGCCACAACCTCGTTTTCTAAAAAACCGCTGAAACTTTCGGGCTATGTGGGGTTCTTTTTGTCCCTGGCAAGCTTTGTTTATTTGTTTATTACCATTTATTTAAAGCTGTTTACCGACAAAACGGTTTCCGGTTGGGCATCCATTTTGTCAGTATCCTTGTTTTTTAACGGCGTGGTGCTGATTATGCTGGGTATTATGGGTGCATACATCGGCAGAATTTATGACGAGGTAAAAAACAGACCCCTGTATATTATAAAAGAAAAAAAGGGCTTTTCTCATAAGGAGGATCCTTGCCATGACACAAAAGAGGACTAAAACTGGTGTTCTTCAGGTAGTGCGGTTTGGTATTGTGGGCGCCGTTAACACCCTGCTGGATTACGGACTGTTTTATCTGTTGATATCCGCAACCAATCTGCACAAAAGCTTTGCCCAGGTGTTTGCCACCGGCGTAGCAATGTGCTTCAGCTTTCTTGCAAACCGCCATTGGACTTTTGGCAAAAGCGGGCGGGGCAGCACCCGGGAGATAGTGAAGTTTTTTGTGGTAAATGTGGTTGCCATGCTGACAGTGATCGGTTTGACCCATTTGTTTTACGACATCTGGCATGTTGAGCGGCTTGTTAACAGCGCACTTTATGCCATGGGCGGTACCTATGCATTTCATGGGGATGGGGCCATTATGCTGGCAAAGCTGATTTCGTCTGTTTTTTCTGTGGTTATCAATTTTTTGGGCAACAAGCTTTGGGTATTTTCCGATGCATCACAGGAAAACGATATTATGTAAACAAAAGTTACCCACAGATTTGTGCGATTTTTTTGTAAAATAGGAATTACACAAGAAGAAAACCCCCGTTTTTAAGGGGAAAATTATTAAAAAAGTGTTAATAACCCTGTTAGTATTGTTAATAACTTTATCATAAGAAACCCATACTTTTGTGTTATGTAAACCAAACCGTAACACAGCGGTAAAAACTTACAAAAACCCCTTGAAACTTTATGGAAAAAAAGATATAATAGAAGAGATAGAATGTGCGAAAATTTAAGTCTTATGGAGGAGAACTATGAATCCGAAATACAAGAGAATTCTTTTAAAGGTCAGTGGCGAGGCACTTTCCGGCGGCAAGGGTACCGGACTTGATTCCAACACGCTTGCAGAAATTGCCCAAGTGGTGAAACAGTGCACAGACGCAGGTGTGGAAATTGCCATTGTTGTAGGAGGCGGCAACTTCTGGCGGGGCAGATCAAACGAGAGCATGAACCGCACCAGAGCCGACCATATCGGCATGCTGGCAACCGTGATGAACTCTTTGGCGCTGCAAAGTGCATTGGAGGCAGCAGGTGTTGTTACCCGCGTGCAGACCGCCATTGAAATGCGGCAGATTGCAGAGCCTTACATTCGGGACAAGGCGATGAGCCATTTAAACGCCGGAAAAGTGGTTATTTTTGGTTGCGGCACAGGAAACCCATTCTTCTCAACCGATACCACGGCAGCACTTCGCGCGGCTGAAATTGAGGCAGAGGCAATTCTGCTTGCCAAAAATGTGGACGCGGTGTATGACAGTGACCCGGCAACCAACCCCAATGCAAAACGGTTTACCAAACTTTCTTATAAAGAGGTGCTAAACCGCGGCTTAAAGGTAATGGATACCACTGCAACCTCACTTTGTATGGACAACGATATTCCGATTTTGGTGTTCGGCATTGCACAGCCTGAAAATATCATTAAGGTGCTTTGCGGCGAAAATATGGGCACCATCGTATCCAACGACGAGGAAATTCAATAAAACAAAAAACCAGAAAGGATGTTACACATATGTATGAAGATGTAAAACAAAAAATGGATAAAGCGATTGCTGCTATGGAACACGATTTTGGGGCAATTCGCGCAGGCAGAGCAAATCCTGCTGTTTTAGACAGAGTGATGGTAGATTATTACGGCACACCCACCCCTGTTGCGCAGGTGGGTACTATTTCCATTCCTGACCCCAGAATGCTTATGATTCAGCCCTGGGATGCAAGCATTTTGCACGATATTGAAAAGGCAATTTTGGCGTCTGATTTGGGCTTAAACCCCAACAATGACGGCAAGGCGATTCGCCTGAATTTCCCTGCACCGACAGAGGAAAGAAGAAAAGAACTGACCAAGTCTGTTTCCAAGCGCGCAGAGGAGGCAAAGGTTGTTGTTCGCGGCGTGCGTCGTGATGCAATTGACGCTTTTAAAGCACAAAAGAAAAACGGCGAAATCACAGAGGATGATTTAAAGAATGCAGAAAACGGCATCCAGAAAGTAACCGACCAATACATCAAAGAAATTGATGAATTGGCAGATGCAAAATCCAAGGAAATTATGGAAATCTAAGCAAAAAAATTTTTTCGCGGGGTGATTTTGTGTTTCGGTTCTGGAAACAAAAAAAGCATAACCAAATGCTTTTAGAAGTTGATAAGGAAAATCTTCCCCGCCATGTGGGAATTATTATGGACGGCAACGGCAGATGGGCCAAAGCCAAAGGCATGCCCAGAACCGCCGGTCATAAGGTCGGAGCTGACAATGTCAGAACCATTGCCATCGCCGCCAACGAGCTTGGCGTGAAATATCTTACGCTCTACGCATTTTCAACCGAGAACTGGAAGCGCTCCAATGATGAGGTGAATTACCTCATGAAGCTGCCGGCTTATCTGTTCAAGATGTATATGAAGGAATTCCTGGAAAGGGGATTCAGGATCCGTCTGATCGGTGATCTTTCAGCATTGCCCGAGGCAACCAGAAAGGTGCTGCTTGATGCGGCGGATGAATCAAAGGACAACACCGGACTTTCCCTGATCATTGCCATCAACTACGGTTCACGCGATGAGATCAGAAGAGCGGTGAAATCCATTGCCGAAAAGGTCAAAGCCGGTGAGCTTGATCCCAAAGAGATTGAAGAGGATACCATATCCGATGCGCTTGACACCCGTGATTTCCCGGATGTAGATCTGCTGATCCGCACCAGCGGCGAGCAGCGTATCTCCAATTATCTCTTATGGCAGATCGCCTATGCGGAACTGGAATTCGTGCCGGAATCCTGGCCGGAATTCACACCGGAAGTGCTTGCACGCTGCATTGAGGAATACACACACCGTGACAGACGGTTCGGAGGGGTAACCAATGAATAAGAAGATGCTCATCAAAACACTGGTCGCCCTGGCGATGATCGCGGTTGTCGTGCCGATCGCATGGATCGGCGGCATCCCCATGCAGATACTGCTTGCGGTGGTCGGCGCTTTAGGCGCGTATGAGTGCGCGGCGCTGTTTGATACCAACAAATACATTATGGCGGCTCTTGGCTTTGCGGCGGTTGTCGGTCTTTATATGGCCCCGGCCAGCCATCTTGGCGCGGTCATTGCCTTATGGCTTGTCGTGCTGTTTGCCATTGAGCTGATGGATGAAAGAATCACCACCGATCTGGTTGCGTATATGTTTACGATGACAATGCTGATCGGTCTGGCGATCCGTTGTGTGCAGGTGCTTTATGCCGATCCGAAGACTGCTTTCTTCGTATTGATTTATATCGCATGCGCATGTTTCGGCTGCGATACCGGAGCTTATTTCTTCGGCGTCTTCTTCGGCAAGCACAAGATGATTCCGCGTGTTTCCCCCAACAAGACA
>JAZPYM010000050.1:0-1869 GCA_045544215.1 Congzhengia sp. | reverse complement strand
TACGACCGATTAACGAGAGGAATGAATACCATTGAACAATCAGTACACCACAAGAACATGGGCAGAAATTGATTTAAATGCGCTTTCCCAGAATTTACAAAACATCCGGAAAATCACTGCCTCAGGCACAAAAATTATGTGTGTTGTTAAGGCCGACGCCTATGGACACGGGTTTTTCCAGGTAGCAAAAACCCTGCGCGAAAATGGTGCAGACGCCTTTGCTGTTGCCACCTTTGAGGAAGCAAAACTTTTGCGGGAACGGGGCTTTACGGAAACAATCCTGGTTTTAGGATATGTGGACAAAATCTTTGCAAAGGACATGATATCCTTAAACATTACTGCCACTGTGTTTGATGAAATGCAGGCAAAGGCAATGTCGGATAGCGCAGCAGAGCTTAAAAAACAGGCGCGCATCCACATCAAGCTGGACACAGGCATGTCCCGTATCGGCTTTGACTGCAGCGATGAAAGTGCAGAGAAAATCGCAAAAATCTGTTCTCTGCCCAACATTTGTGCCGAGGGAATTTTTAGCCACCTTTCCTGCGCAGACGAGAAAGACCGCACCATGTCCCAAAAGCAATTTGCAAACTTTGAGAGCATGCTTGAAAAGCTAAAAGCACGAGGCATTTCCTTTCAATACGCCCATATTTGTAACAGTGCCGGCATCATGGAATACCCGGAATACCACATGGATATGGTTCGCGCCGGCATCGTTTTATACGGATGCTATCCGTCAGAAGAGGTGCACAAAAGTCGTCTGCCGTTAATTCCCGCCATGACCATCAAAGCACGCATTATGCGGATTGACGAAAAACCGGCAGGCACACCGGTAAGCTATGGTGCTACATACCAAACAACGAAAAAAACGAAAATTGCAACCGTTTCCATCGGCTATGCCGACGGCTATCTGCAAACACTTTCCGGAAAAGCTTACATGAGCGTTTCTGGGGTAAAAGTTCCGGTTGTGGGAAGAATTTGCATGGACCAATGTATGATTGATGTTTCCGATGTCAATACTATTACTGTCGGCGACGAAGTAATTGTATTCGGAAACGGAGGCGAAAACAGTGAAACAGCAACTTCCATAGCACAGTGCGCAGGAACCATTAATTACGAAATTCTGTGCGCAGTCGGAAACAGAACCCCCAGAATTTATGTCCAAGACGGCGAGATGATTGATGTACTTACCTACTTGTAAAATTGCTAATATTTGTGCATTGACGCACCACGGCCCGCTGCTGTATAATAATAGTGTGGCGTAAACGCTAAAAACACTCGCGTTCTGGCATTTATATTTCTAAAAAGCACGCGCCGACTTGTTTGGCGCAATCACAAACGAATGGGGGCTTGACGATTTTGTCGCAACTCAAGAAAGTTCTGATAACCATTCCCGATGCCCTGCTTGCCCAGGTTGACTCTGCCGCCAAAGGCGACAATGTCAACAGAAGCGAATTCGTCCGCGAGGCAATGAAAATGTATCTTCGCGAAAAGAAAAAGCAGACAGTGACAGAGCATATGAAAAAAGGTTACCAGGAGATGGCGGATATCAATTTAAATATCGCCCAAATGTGTTTTGATGCGGATGAGCAAGCGCTTTCCGCGTATGAGGAAAAACTGGCGGAGTGTGAATAGTGTGGTAGTAAAACGAGGAGATATTTTTTACGCAGATTTAAGCCCTGTGGTGGGGTCGGAGCAAGGCGGTGTGCGACCTGTTTTGGTGGTGCAAAACGATATTGGAAACAAGTTTTCCCCTACGGTTATTGTCGCAGCCATAACATCGCAAATCAACAAAGCCAAGCTTCCCACACACATTGAAATTTGTGCAAATGACTTTGGTCTTGCCAAGGATTCTGTGATTTTATTAGAGCA
>JAZPYM010000049.1:0-6613 GCA_045544215.1 Congzhengia sp. | reverse complement strand
TGTCATATCAGGATCGACTTTTATGATAAGCCCCTTTTCCATAGCATAGTTAAGGATTTTTGTAATTTCTTCAGTCCACCATTTATAATTGCTTTCGGAAACAGAATCATTTTCAAAAACATAATGAGCAAAATTCATTCTGGTTTCATAGGATATGATAAGCGTTTTTTCAACTTCATCCATTATCTGCTCGAAAAAATCTTTGGTTTCATCAAAGTGGAATTTCAGGCTTTTCCTAACTTCTAAAATAGAGTTTTCAGAAATTATGTTTAGAACTTCTTCAATATTATGAAAACGATTATAAAAAACTCTGTTTGTTATCCCTAAATGATTTAATATCTTGCGAACATTAACATTGTGTGCCCCCTCGGTTGTGGCAAGATATGATGCAACATCAATTATTTTCTGTGACATTTCATCAACAATTAACTCTTCATTTGTGTTTGCCATAGGAGCACCTCCTTATTCAGCACACACAGTGCTGAATATATATTACCATATTTTTCTTGGTTTGTCAATGGAATACGCGAACTTTAAATGTTTTGTTAATTTTCTGATTCATAACATAATACAGGCGACTGCTTTTTTCAAAACAATAATGCAACACCTGTCTGCATCTATAATCTATACGCTTAAAATTATAAATTACATAAACAAGTGTTGCATTTCAGTTTGCAATTGAACTTAAATAATTAACTTCTTTATTATTTCTTCCAAAATGACAGGATTTGCCTTTCCTGCTGTTTTGCCCATAGCCTGCCCCATAAGAGCCTCAAACGCTTTCACTTTGCCTCTTTTGTAATCAGTAACGAGTTTCTCGCTGTTCTTCAAAACTTCATTAGCAATATCCGCAAGTATTTCACGGTCATTGATTTGTGTAAGCCCTTCTTTTTCAACGATAGCTTTAGGATCAAAGTCTTCCTTCCACATTCTACTAAGTAATCGCTTTACTGTGGACGAATTAATAATCTGCTCACCGAATAGTGTCGCAAGATTAGCCAAATTCTCAGCTGCAATTGGACAGAAAAATTCGTCTTTGTTGAGCCTCATTATTTCCGTTATAAAAATGTTTGCGACAATTTTATGGTACTTGGTATATTGGACAACTTCTTCAAAATAACTTGCCATACTCGGTTCAGCTAACAATGCATCACTGTCATATGCTGTAAGCCCGTAAACTTTTATATACCTTTCCTTTTTGTTATCAGGAAGTTCAGGAATAGTGCTTTTTATTATTTCTATTTCATCATCTGTGAGTTCTATTGGAGGTAAATCGGGGTCAGGGAAATATCTGTAATCGTTTGCGTTTTCTTTTGACCTCATAGTATAAGTTTTACCAGTTTCCTGATCAAACTTTCTCGTTTCCTGAACTATTTTTTCTCCAGATTCTATTGCGTTAATTTGCCTTCTATACTCATACTCAATAGCTTGTACAACATAATTAAATGAGTTAATATTTTTCATTTCAGTTCTGGTTCCAAATGCTTCGGTTCCTTTTTCACGGACGGAAAGGTTTACATCACATCTGAATGAACCCTCATTTTTTTTACAATCTGAAATTCCGGTATAAAGGATAATGGCGCGGAGTTTCTGCAGATATGCTTTTGCTTCCTCCGCCGAGCGTATATCCGGTTCGGAAACTATTTCAATAAGCGGAACACCACAGCGGTTGCAGTCAATCATAGTTCCGTGAATATCATCATGCACAAGCTTACCGGCATCCTCCTCTATATGAATTCTCGTTATACCGATTCGTTTTGAGCCTGATTCTGTTTCGATATCAAGATAACCGTGCTCGCATAAAGGCAGGTCAAATTGACTAATCTGATATGCTTTGGGAAGGTCCGGATAGAAGTAGTTTTTTCTGTCCTGCTTTGAAAAGTTTGCTATTTTGCAGTTTGTTGCAAGTCCTGCTTTAACTGCATATTCGACAACCTTATCATTTAAGACGGGCAGTGTTCCAGGCAAGCCCATACATACCGGACAGGTATGGCTATTAGGTTCTGCTCCAAAGCTTGTTTCACAATTGCAGAAAATCTTTGTTTTTGTTTTGAGTTCGACATGAACCTCAAGACCTATTACCATTTCATACTCTTTAGCCATTACTTTGACACCTCCTCTAAAACAGCAGCAGCTCTGTACAGCATCTTTTCGGAAAACGCAGGACCTATAAGCTGTGCTCCTACGGGCATATTTCCTTCACCCCTGCCGCACGGTACGCTGATTGCAGGAACACCCGCGATATTAACCGGAACACTATAAGCATCTCCCATATACATTTCAAGCGGATTTTTACTTTTCTCACCAAGCTTATATGCAACAGTAGGTGCTACGGGCGATAAAATGAAATCACACTTTTTAAAGCTGTTTTCAAAGTCATTCATTACAATACTTCTGATTTGCAATGCTTTTTTATAATACGCATCATAATATCCCGATGAAAGAGCAAATGTTCCAAGCATAATTCTCCTTTTAACCTCTTTTCCAAAGCCTTCACTGCGGCTCTTTTTGTAAAGGTCATGGATATTCTCAAAGCAGTCTGTTCTGTATCCATAACGAACTCCATCAAAACGGGATAAGTTTGACGAAGCTTCTGCAGAAGAAATAATATAGTAAGCCGCAAGTGCGTTATCAATTGATGGCATTGAAATATCTACGATTTCTGCGCCCTCGTTTTTCATTCGCTCCGCTGCTTCAAATACAGCATTTTTAACATCGTGTGAAATACCCTCACCAAAAAATTCTTTAGGCAGTCCGATTTTCATTCCCTTTATACCTTTTCCAATATCCTCGGTAAAATCGCCCTGACTTTTATAAATGTTGGTAGCATCTCTTTTGTCTGCGCAGGAAATTGCATTTAAAACAATGGCATTGTCTTTTATGGTAGAAGTAAGTGGACCAATCTGATCGAGCGATGATGCAAACGCAACAAGTCCGTATCGTGATACCGTTCCGTATGTCGGTTTCATACCTACAACACCGCAAAATGATGCAGGCTGACGGATAGAACCACCTGTATCAGAGCCAAGAGTAAATGCCGCTTCCTTTGCCGCAACACAGGCAGCACTTCCACCCGAGCTTCCGCCCGGCACACGGGTAATATCAGCCGGATTTTTCGTTGTCTTAAATGCTGAGTTTTCCGTTGTAGAACCCATTGCAAACTCGTCCATATTAAGTTTTCCAAGAATAACTACATCTGCCTTTTTCAGCTCTTCTATAACACACGCATCATACGGAGGAATGTAGTTTTCGAGCATTTTTGAAGCACAGGTTGTTTTTACTCCTTTTGTACAAATGTTATCTTTGATTGCACACGGAATACCGGCAAGCGGTTCAAGGCTTTCGCCGGAGAGTCTCTTTTTATCAACCGCTTCTGCCTTTTTAAGTGCGGTTTCAAAGTCGGTTGTAATATAAGCTCCTATCTCGGAATCTGTATTTTTTATTTGAGCAATATAAGCATCTGTAAGTTCTCTGGATGAATATTCACCTTTCTTTAGCGATTCTATATGCTCCGAAACACTTCTTTTTATTAAATCTAAACTCATAATTCTGCCCTCCGTCTTAATTTTCTACCACACGGGGAACTGTGATATATCCGTCTGTTTTTGTTGGAGAAGCTGCAAGAAGCTCATCTCTCTCCACATTATGAATAATTACTTCATCATCGTGAAAAACATTGCTTATCGGAATAAGATGTTCCTTCGCCTTTATATTTGATGTATCAACCCTTGTGATTGTATCTGCAAATGCTATGATAGAATTCATATCCTCTGCGTAGCTTATTTTATCTTCATCTGTAAGGTACAGACATGCAAGGTTTGCTATATTTTCAACATCAATTGTGATTTCTTTTTCTTTCTTTTGTTCCAACAATGCAGAATTTTCTTCCGCCTGTACAGCTTCTGTAAGACCAAGTACATCAAGCTGAGCTTTATCTACAAAATCAGGTGCTCCGGTAAGGGGACAAGACGCATCCTTAATCTTCGGAAAAGCAATAATATCACGAAGAGAATCGGCGCCAACCATAAGCATTACAAAACGGTCAAGTCCAAATGCAAAACCGCCGTGCGGTGGAGTTCCGTATCTGAAAGCATTTACCATAAAGCCAAAACGCTCATCAATTGTCTTTTTGTCAAACCCCAAGGCTTCAAACATTTTCTCCTGCACACGTCTGTCGTGAATTCTGATTGAACCTGAACCAAGCTCGATTCCGTTAAGCACTACATCGTATGCTTGTGCCCTCACTCTTCCGGGATCTGTCGTAAGATACTGTACATCCTCCGGATATGGCATTGTAAACGGATGATGTGTTGCAACATATCTATTTTCCGCTTCGGAATATTCAAACTGCGGAAAATCAATTACAAACAGGAATTTATAATCATTTTTTCTGCGCAGTCCAAGCATATCACCCAAATCAAGTCTGAGTCCGCCAAGCGTTCTTCTCACAACATCAAGCTTATCAGCACAAAACAGTATAAAGTCACCGGGCTTTGCTTTGACAGCATCAAGCAATTCTTTCATTTCATCTTCAGTAAAATATTTTGTGAGAATAGAATATATTTCTCCGTTTTGCTTATATGCAATCCATGCCATACCCTTTGCACCGTAGCCCATTGCTTTTTCGGTTAAATTCTCAATGGTTGAACGTGTAAAGTCTGCCTGTCCGGTTACACATATCGCTCTTACATAGCCACCGCTTTGTGCAACCTTTTTAAACACGCTGAAGGAACATTTTTTTGCAATATCCGTAACATCAACAATCGGCAACTCAAATCTGATATCAGGCTTATCCGAGCCATATACATCCATCGCTTCCTGCCAGGTCAGGCGCGGAAAGTCATAATGTATTTCCTTTCCCGTTGTCTCTTTATAGATATACTTAAACATTTTTTCAAGATGATTTAAGATATCTTCCTGTTCTACAAAAGACATTTCCATATCAACCTGCGTAAATTCAGGCTGACGGTCTGCTCGCAGGTCTTCATCACGGAAGCATCTCGCAACCTGATAATATTTATCAACACCACCAACCATCAAAAGCTGTTTGAATATTTGAGGCGATTGAGGAAGTGCATAAAATGTTCCCGGATTCACACGGCTCGGCACAAGATAATCTCTTGCTCCTTCCGGTGTTGATTTTGTAAGCATAGGTGTTTCAACATATAGAAACCCGTTATTATCAAGATAGTCCGATGCAGCCTTCTGAACTTTATATCTGAATTTCAGATTGTTATAAAGCTCCGGTCTGCGAATATCCAAAAATCTGTATTTTAATCGAAGCTCTTCACGAACTTTACTTCCGTCATCAATCGAATATGGTAAACTGTCCGCCTGTGAAATAAGTTCAATTTTATCTGCAGCAAGTTCTATTGTTCCGGTAGCAATCTTTAGGTTAATTGTTTCTTCATCTCTTTCTCTGACCGTGCCTTTTATAGACACTACCGACTGCAAACGCAGCCTTTCGATTAAGCTAAACTCATCAGCGCTCACTTTACCTTCATCCACAACAACCTGTAAAACGCCTTCACGGTCACGAAGATCAATAAATATGATTCCGCCCATATCACGCTTCGTAAGAACCCACCCCGAACATATCTGCTGCGTTCCTATGTGTTCAGGTCTTAAAAGGCCACAATATTCTGTTCTCTTCATAGATTTATTCCTCCTGAATCTTTACTTATATGCTGTGCCGTGAAATGGATTTGTAAACGCACAAAAGGTGTCACCTAAGTAACAACCCCTATAGAACACAGTCATATTTTTAAATATTCAGCATTCTACAGGGCGATTGCTGTACTCGCGGTGCCACCTGTATTTTTTCTCATTAACATTGCCGATTGACGCACGGCACACGGCGCACCTACTAAAATTTCTTCTTTCAGATTGCAGCTCGAAAAGTGTTATTCATACGGGACCGGGACATGGCTTCCACCATCCCATGCTCGCTATACCCGGCTTATCCGTATTACTTCTCTTTTCTCAAACGCTTTTAACTTTTAAGTTTTTATCAATCGTGAGTCGTTGTATTCTGATTGTACTCACTTGCCGGTTTTTCATCTCTGTCAAGAAATGCTTTCTCATAAAGCGGATCAATCTTCGGTGTCCTGACCTGCATTTTAGGAAGTAAATCAGTAAAATCTATACTCTTTACAAAGTTTTCAGTTTGCTTTTTATCTGCCATACAAAAGCTCCTTTCAAATCTTATTCAACATCTTGCAGTGCATCGTAGCCTTCTTCACCGGTACGAACCTTCACAACATTTTCAACATCGTAAACAAATATCTTACCGTCACCGATATGTCCTGTGTATAGAACCTTCTTTGCCGTTTCAATTACACTTCTTACAGGAATCTTGCTTACAACAATATCTACCTGAATCTTAGGCAGAAGGTTTGTTTCAACAGGAATACCTCTGTAATACTCCGGCTTTCCTTTCTGAACACCGCAGCCCATTACATGAGATACTGTCATACCTGTTATTCCAAGCTTTACCATTGCATTTTTAAGTGCTTCAAATCTTGCTTCCTTACAAATAATTTCAACCTTAGTAAATTTAGCAGTTGTTCCTTCTTCAAATGCCGGTACTTTCTTTACAGGTATCGCTTCAGCT
>JAZPYM010000048.1:0-24573 GCA_045544215.1 Congzhengia sp. | reverse complement strand
CCATTATAAAAATATCGCACAGCAGAGATTCTGCCGTTTTCCTCTATGGTTTCTATGGGAAAATTGTGTTCAGATAAAATGCATTCTTTCAGGCGTGCTTGATTTCTTCCGAAGTTCACGCGTATGCAGTCCTTCAAAAAGTTTCACCTCGCAACTTCTTTTCCATATCCGAACCTATTATCTGCAATTTTTATGCATCTATACAAAGGATTGTACCCACATCCGTCAAAGGATAATCCGGAATATCGTCAATTTCTGCACCTTTCTTTGACACAAATTTTTTGATTTCTTCATAATTTTTGTGCTTTTTTATATCACCAAAGAAAAAAAGATGGTTGTCTATATAACCGGAAGCGCCCCCTATAAAGCCATAATCATATCCTGAAAGCGCTATCATGCCGGGCGCAATGGGTAAAACATCAATTCCGTTCTCCTGCGCACCGCGAATGACAGACGGGTCTGCAGAAATCAATCCATCTCCAACCTGTGCTGTTGAGCAGCGCGCATATCCCTGATTGATATGCACCATGTAAAAATTTTGTCTGACAAGTTCCCGTTTTACAGTTTCATCCAAAAAAGCAAAATTTGCAAATGCCGTGTGTTCGGATATCAATACATTATATGCAATGTCAGATGGGTAGTGCTTGTCCAGCACTGTTTCCCCGCAAACCACCTGACATCCGGAAAGTTTGTCTTTATAATATGGATATGCTGTTTTCTCGGCAATATAGATGTCTCCAATTCTGCACAAGGACAAGTCCGGATGACCGCACACCGGCTTAGATATATGGGGCATTTTAAAAGAAGGCAAAATTTCAAATTTGTTGCCCCATTTTTGATCAGCAATCTCACAAAAACGGTAGTCTATCAGTAATTTTTTTCGCATCTTATCCTCACAACTCTTGTTTTTCATCATACCTTTTGTTATACTGTTATTGTACCAAGTTTTCAAACAAAAATCAAGCGAGGAGATGCATGAAGATGGTATATGTATTGTTGGCAGACGGCTTTGAAGAAATCGAGGCACTGGGAACGGTGGATATTTTAAGAAGATGCGAACTTCTTGTTCAGACAGTTTCCATCACAGACTCTCTTTCGGTTTCCGGCGCACATGGAATTCAGGTTGTTGCAGACATTTGTAAAGAGGATATCAATGAAGACGAAGCCGATGCCATTATTTTACCCGGTGGACTTCCGGGAGCAGATAATCTGGAAAACAGCGTCTTTGTGACAGATATGTTAAAACGCGCAGCAAAAAAAGAAACGCTGCTTTGTGCTATTTGTGCCGCACCAAAAGTGTTTGGCGTTTTAGGACTACTTTCCGGCGTAAAGGCAACCTGCTACCCCGGATATGAGGCAAAGCTTGTTGGCGCCATAGCAAAACATAGTGATGTCGTATGCGACAAAAACTTTATTACCTCAAAGGGTGCGGGAACAACGCACAAATTTGCCTCTGCTATCGCATCTGCATTGGGAAAACGGATTTTGGCAAGACGCGTGATAAAAGCAATGCACTATTAAAGACAAAATCCTTTTCTTTTTTGTCATACAGAAAAATAATCTTCATAAAATAGGTAACAGCAAACAAGAATCATGTTTTAACGCGCTGTCTGCCTGCAGGCCGCGCGCAAGTAAATTCTGCAGGCAGAAAGGTTTGTTTCCATGAAAAAGCTGTTATCTGTTTTTTTATCCCTGTGTATGTTGTTCCCCATTTTTAAGGTGCCCGTCTTTGCTGACGAACCGCAAATGGAGCTTTCTGCAAAATCCGCAATTTTAATGGAGGCATCTACCGGAAAAATTCTGTTTGAAAAAAATATTCACGACCAGCTCCCTCCTGCCAGTGTAACTAAAATCATGACTATGCTTTTAGTAATGGAGGCGCTGGATAACGGACAATGTAAGTTGGAGGATGCTGTCCGCACATCAGCTTTGGCTGCCTCTATGGGTGGCTCACAGGTCTTTTTAGAAGAAAATGAAGAGATGAGTGTCAACGACATGCTAAAAGCGGTGGCGGTAGCTTCCGGAAATGATGCAGCCGTTGCCCTGGCTGAATTTATTGGCGGATCTCACGAAAATTTTGTTGGAAAAATGAATGAGCGCGCAAAACAGTTGGGTATGAACGATACTACATTTATTAATTGTAACGGTTTAGATGAAGAGGGGCATGTAACCTCTGCCCATGACATCGCACTCATGTCCCGGGAGCTTTTAACCCATTCTAAAATTTTTGATTATACAACCATCTGGATGGATAGCCTGCGAAACGGACAATTTGGACTTGTAAACACAAATAAGCTTGTGCGATTTTACTCAGGTGCCACAGGGCTGAAAACCGGTTCCACCAGCGTGGCAGGCTTTTGTGTCAGTGCCACTGCAAAGCGCGAAGATATGCACCTGATTGCCGTTGTAATGGGCTCCCCTTCCTCTAAAGAGCGTTTTGCAGATGCAACAAAGCTTTTAGACTATGGCTTTGCAAACTATGCTATTTCAAAATCTTTGGTATCCCAAGAAGAACTTCCTGATATGGTGGTAGAAAAGGGCACGCAAAGCACTGTACCCATTGGTCTTTCTCAGGATTTTAACATCTTACTGGAAAAGTCAAAAATCGGTGCTGTGGAAAAACAAATCACACTGCCCGACTCTGTCAATGCTCCCATCAAAGAGGGAGAAAAAGTAGGAATGGTGGAATTCTTCATCGACGGCAATTCCATTGGATGTGCAGACATTATTGCAAAAACAGAAGTAAAAGGACTGGGGCTTTGGGGAATGCTGACAAAGCTGACACAATATATGTTCTATGGAAAATAAAAAAATGCTGTAGCGTGCCGCTACAGCATTTTTTTATTTTTGTTTTTTTACAATGGTATAGTCGTCACCCATGCGATAATATGGGCATTTTTTATAACGACTGCTATAAAACATCCGCACCTCATCTTCGTCTAAATCCATGATGCAGACATCCTCTTCTAATTCCTCATCATAAGCAAGGTTTAAACAGCTTTCACACAAAACATCTGCCATAAAAATCACCTTTTTAAAAAATTAAATCGGGGCAAAGAGCGTTTTGTCCCGATATGGAGCGGATGATGGGAATCGAACCCACAACCTCAGCTTGGGAAGCTGATGTTTTACCACTAAACTACATCCGCACATCTAAAAATACACAGAAAAGCAAAAGGCTTTCATTAACAAAAATGCGGCAAGTCAAATAGACTTGCCGCAACTGGTGCGAGTGACGGGACTTGAACCCGTACGCCATAAGCACACGCCCCTCAAACGTGCCTGTCTGCCAGTTCCAGCACACTCGCTAACAGAAATACATTATACTATGAATAAAAACAATTGTCAAGTATTTTTTTAATATTTATTTAGTTTTTCCTTTTTTTCGCAAGCCAAACAATTGACAACCACCGGCAACAGTGGTATAATGACACTGTTGAGTAAGTCAGATGGTTGCGGGAGATTTTTCTCACGAGGAAAGTCCGGGCTTCATAGGGCAAGGGTGCCGGGTAACTCCCGGTGGAGGCGACTCTAAGGACAGTGCAACAGAAATAGACTTCCTGTTTTTTACAGGTAAAGGTGGAAAGGCGAGGTAAGAGCTCACCGGCGTTATGGTGACATAACGGCCATGTAAACCCCATCCGAAGCAACACCGTATTGGCTTATGCGAGCTGAGTCTGCCCGACATGCTTGCATTTGGCGGTGGCTTGAGCCATGCAGTAATGTATGGCCTAGACAGATAATCATCGAATACAGAACCCGGCTTACAGACTTGCTCACTTTATTTAAAAATAAGGGGATATAGCAAAATTGCTATATCCCCTTTTCTTTTTCATTTTTAAAAAGCGCAAGCTTTTCGTTTCGCGTCATGCGTTTAATGGCGTGTTCTCGCACCAGTGCTTCCGATTTCGTCTGGAAGCACTCATGATACACAAGCTTTACCGGCAATCGCCCTTTGGTATATTTTGCGCCCCGTCCACTGTTATGCGTGCTTTCCCGTTTTGCAAGATCATTGGTATAGCCGCAATAAAGTGTATCATCAGCGCAAAGAAGCAGATAAACATAAA
Source organism: Congzhengia sp. (assembly GCA_045544215.1). Taxonomy (GTDB): domain Bacteria; phylum Bacillota; class Clostridia; order UBA1381; family UBA9506; genus Congzhengia. Next base: position 20,506 of record JAZPYM010000048.1, on the reverse strand, counting down.
ACATGTCATCCCTCCGCTACCTGACATATTTTTTCACCAATTCAGCGCACACATCTGCATCAAGCTTCATAATGCGCCTGCCTTTTACCAAATAAGTGGTCTTGGCAAGCTGCATCATAGCTGCATCATTTTTTGAATCGGTATAAAAAGCATCTATTTCAGCATCAGGAAACTTTGCACAAAACAAGGATACCTTATTCTTTCGGTAGCAAATTTCCTTATGTAACGGAGCAAACACTACTGTTTGATATAGGTCAGCGCCACCCATTCTCCCTGTTGCTGTCGGTTGATGCAGGTAAGACCTGTCGTTTCATAAGCACAGATCACATCCTCTGCTCTGCCCTCAATGATGCCCGAGGTAATAAAAATGCCGTTTTTCTTCAGCAACTTTGGCACAATTGGCTGCATGCCGATGATAACATCTGCCACAATATTTGCCAGTACCACATCATACTCTTTATTGGAGATTGATTGATAAAGTGCCTCATCGCAAGTCACATTTCCGGCAAAGGTACGATAAAGATTCAAATCAATATGATTGCGTTTTGCGTTTTCAACCGCAATCTCCACAGCATTAGGATCAATGTCCACTGCTGTAGCATCCTTTGCGCCCAAAAGCATGGCAATGATGGACAAAATACCACTGCCACAACCCAAATCAAGAACAGACATTTCTGGTTTTAAATGTTCCTCCAGCCCCTTAATACAAAGCTGGGTAGTGTGATGAGAGCCTGTTCCAAAGCTCATGCCGGGATTGACTGTAAAAACAGTTCTGTCCGTAGGACCGGGAAGTGTTTCCCACTCCGGCAAAATCAAAATTTTGTCCCCTACCTCCAGGGGCTTAAAATACTGTTTCCAATTTTCTGCCCAATCCTCTTCCTTCATTCCGGCAGAGGATACTGAAAGAGTGCCATATGCATCTTGTTCATCTAATTGCTTCAGGTTTTTCAATCCCTCTGCAACCGCATTTCGCATATCGGCTCCGCAAGCATTGTCCGTCACATAAAATTTGACGCAGCTGCCACAATCGTGTGCCTTTAACAATTCATCATCTACATAATCCCACTTGTCGCGATTATTTTCCAGAAAATTATGAAAATCTGTTGCATCCTCAATTTCCATCCCTGTTACGCCTGCTTCCATCAGCACAGCGCAAACCGGTTCAATTCCTTCGGTTGTGGTGGAAATGGTAAGTTGAATCCAGTCCATAGGCGCCTCCTATGCCAGGTTCAGCATGTGGCTGACAATATCATACATTTCCTCTTTTTCGCAGGTGGTTCTGAAAATAACCGGCTTGGTTTCAAGCTCTGCCAAGGATTTTGGAATAGCTGCCTGGGCTGCCTCAGAAAGCTCTGTCAGCTGGCCAAATTCGTCCGCTGCCTCCGGCGCGCCTTTGATTGCCTTTAAAACGCTGTCAGAGAATTTAAATGGACTTGCAGTAGAGCAAATCACGGTTTTAGTCATGTCACCTGTTTCTGCAACATATTGGTTATACACCCGTTTTGCAACGGCTGTGTGTGTATCCATTACATAAGCACTTTCCTGATAAACGCTTCCAATTTCCGCAAGGGTCTGGGCGTCGTCACAAAAACCGCCCCAGAATACGCTACTGATTTTTTCTTTCACATCAGCAGATACTTCATATTTGCCTGTGGTTTTCAGTTCCTGCATCCAGGAAGCCACCTGCTTGTCATCCCCATTGGTTGCCAGGGAAAGCAAACGCTCTAAATTGCTGGAAATCAAAATATCCATAGAGGGCGACATGGTGGTTTTAAAGCTGCGATTTTTATCATATACGCCGGTATTGATAAAATCTGTCAATACATTGTTTTCGTTAGAGGCGCAAATCAGCTTGTTGACAGGAAGCCCCATTTCTTTTGCATAAAACGCAGCTAAAATATTGCCAAAATTACCGGTGGGAACAACAAAATTCACCTTATCTCCCAGTGCGATTTCCCCGTTTTTCACAAGACTTGCATAAGCAGAGAAATAATATACCACCTGAGGAACCAATCTGCCCCAGTTGATAGAGTTTGCACTGGATAACATAAAGCCGTTTTTCTCCAAAAGCTCGCCATATTCTTTGTCTGTAAAGATCTGTTTCACGCCGTTTTGTGCATCATCAAAATTGCCGCAAACTGCCGCAACATCCACATTGTTGCCGTCCTGTGTTACCATCTGGCGTTTTTGAATGTCTGACACACCTTCTGCAGGATAAAAGACAATAATTCTGGTGCCGGCAACATCCTTAAATCCTTCAAGTGCTGCTTTTCCTGTATCGCCTGAGGTTGCAACCAAAATGACAACTTCCTTTGTTTCACCTGTTTTCTGAATGGATTTTAACAAAAGATGGGGCAAAATCTGCAGTGCCATATCTTTAAATGCACAGGTAGGTCCGTGCCAAAGCTCTAAAAAGTAAGTGCTTTGTTCCAGTTTATATAAAGGTGCGATTTCCTCTGTTTCAAATTTTTCACGGCTGTATGCACTGTTAACACAAGCCACAATTTCGTCATGAGAAAAATCAGTTAAAAAGCGACTCAAAATATCCACTGCGCGCTCATTATAAGTCATTTTGCTCAGTGCTTCTATCTCATTAAGTGAAATCTGCGGAACAGATTCCGGCAGAAAAAGACCGCCATCGGGGGCAAGACCTGTTTTAATTGCCATGGCAGATGTAACCTTGTATTGATTGTCTCGAGTACTACGATATTGCATGTTTTATAACCTCCGAACCGCCGTAAAACTACAAAACGGTATTTAATAGTAGAATAGACTTAGTATATCACATACTAAGTCTTTTTTCAAGTGATTCTTTTTCAGTTTCATAACCGGGTTTTCCTAAAAGCGCAAACATATTCTTTTTGTACGCTTCCACACCGGGTTGGTTAAAGGGATTTACCCCCAGGATATATCCGCTGATGCCGCATGCCTTTTCAAAGAAATAAACAAGCATGCCAAGATAATATGCATTCATTTCCGGAATATTTAAAATCAGGTTGGGAACGCCACCATCATTGTGCGCCAAAACGGTTCCTAAAAATGCCTTGTTGTTCACATAACTCATGGTTTTCCCTGCCAGGAAATTCAGTCCATCAATATTCTCTGCACTTTCCGAGATGATTACATCATCTTCTGTGCTTTCCACATTCAAAACCGTTTCAAACAACACCCTGCGACCATCCTGAATGTATTGTCCCATAGAGTGCAAATCTGTGGAAAAATCAACAGCTGCCGGGAAAATACCTTTGCCGTCTTTTCCCTCACTTTCGCCGTAAAGTTGTTTCCACCACTCGCCAAAATAGTGAAGACGGGGTTCATAGTTTACCATGATTTCCGTCTGTTTTCCCTGGTTGTAGAAAATGTTTCTGACTGCAGCGTACATATAACAAGGATTTTTCTCCAAATCGCAGTCCTGATAGCTTAAAGCGCCTGCCTGTGCCCCTTGCATCAATGCATCAATATCGGCACCGGAAACCGCAATGGGAAGCAGTCCCACGGCAGTTAAGACAGAAAATCTGCCACCCACATTATCCGGCACAACAAAGGTTTCGTAGCCCTCGCTGTCCGCCAGATTTTTCAGTGCGCCCTTTTCCTTGTCTGTGGTTGCATAAATTCTTGCTTTTGCGCCCTCTTTGCCATACTTTTTCTCCAAAAGTTCCTTAAACACACGAAACGCCACAGCCGGCTCTGTGGTGGTTCCGGATTTGGAAATCACATTAACAGAAAAATCCTTTTCCTCCGCAAGCTTTAATAGCTGGGCAAGATAGGAACCGCTGATAGAATTTCCTGCAAACAAAATCTGCGGTGTCTTGCGCTCTTTTGCAGATAAAAGATTATAAAAGTTATTGGATAGCATATCAATGGCAGCCTTTGCGCCAAGATAGGAACCGCCTATTCCGATAACAATGAAAAGTTCTGAATCATTTTTGATTTTTTCAGCACACGCCTTAATCCGCGCAAATTCTTCCTTGTCATAATCAAAAGGAAGATTGAGCCACCCTAAAAAAGCGTTGCCCTCGCCGGTCTGCTCGGTTAAGATTTTATGCGCTTTTTGAACCTCTTGTTGCATATTTAAAAGTTCATCCTTGGTATAAAAGTCCTGTGCCTTTGAAACATCCAGTGAAATACCTTTCATTGAAATCTCTCCCTAAAAAACATTTTTATTTTTCAGACAGGAATTTTTCCAATCTGTCTAAGCCTTCTTTAATATTTTCCATGCTGGTTGCATAAGACCATCTGACAAAATCATCCGCACCAAAACCGCTGCAGGGCACCAAAGCCACTCTTGCCTTGTCCAACAATGCATCTGCAAAATCGTCTGATGTTTGAATCAGTTTGCCACAAATGGTTTTACCCTTAAGCTGTGAAATGTTCATTAGAACATAAAATGCACCATGGGGCTGTCTGCATGAAATCCCGGGAATTTTATTAATGCGCTCCACCATGTAATCTCTCCGCTGGCGAAATGCATCTTTCATAATTGCAATCTCTTCTTTTCCGCCGGAAAGCGCTGCAACTGTTGCTGCCTGCGCAATGGAGTTGGGGTTTGAAGTTGCATGTGACTGCAGGTTTGCCATTGCTTTTGCAATTTCAGGATGAGATGCACTGTAGCCAATTCTCCAACCCGTCATGGCATAGGTTTTGGATACGCCATTGATAATAATGGTTAAATCCTTAATTTTATCGTTAAAGGAGGCAATGCTGACATGCTTGCCCTCATAGATTAAATGCTCATAAATTTCATCAGAAACCACATAGATTTCATGTTTTACTGCCACATCTGCAATGGCGCGCAGCTCTTCCTCGGTGTAAACCATACCAGTCGGATTGGAAGGACTGTTTAAAACCAATGCGCGGGTTTTAGGCGTAATCGCCTTTTCAAATTCCTCTGCTGTAAATTTAAATTCATCTTCCTCCTTGGTTTCAATTACAACGGGAACGCCGTCTGCAATTTTAACCATTTCCGGATAGCTCACCCAGAAAGGTGCAGGAATAATCACCTCGTCCCCAGGGTTTAAAATCGCCATAAAGGTGTTTACCAGGGAATGCTTTGCACCGTTAGAGATAATAATCTGATTTGGTTCATAGGACAAGCCATTCTCTTTTAAAAATTTTTCACAAACGGCTTTCCTAAGGTCCATGGTTCCTGCAGCGGGTGTATATTTTGTTTTTCCGCTTTGCATTGCTTCAATTGCAGCCTTTTTAATATAATCAGGTGTGTCAAAATCCGGCTCGCCTGTGCCGAAGCCCACCACATCAATGCCATCTGCTTTCATCTGTTTGAATTTTGAGTCAATCGCCAGCGTAGAAGATGGGCTGACTGCTCTCACTTTGTCGGATATGTACAATTGAATCTCTCCTTTAAATGACTTTTCGAAATCACAAATTTTATTTTTTTCCTTTTATATTTTACTATATCACAGTATAAAATGCAAGAAAAAAAGGATGTTTTTTCATTTTTCTGTTCTGTTCATAAAGCGAATCATATTTTGATGTGTAATTTTGTCAATGAGCGCATCAGAATACCCGCGGGATTTCATTTCTTCAAACAAATGCACATACTCCGCTGCATTGGAAACACCGTCCGGCAAATAATCCACGCCATCAAAATCAGAGCCCAATCCTAAAATATTTTCTCCACCTAATTCCAAAATATGCTCAATGTGCGCAAGAATTTTCTTGACATCCGCCCTGCCATCTTGTGACAAAAAGGGTGGATATAGATTAATTCCCATAAAGCCCTGCGACTGAATCAACGCTTTTATTTGTTCATCGTCTAAATTTCGCGGATGGGGGCAAAGCGCCATACAATTGGAATGAGATGCCATGACAGGCGCAGAGGAAACCGATAAAACATCCCAAAAGCCTTTGGATGAAATGTGAGAAACATCCACAATCATGTGCAATCGATTCATCTCCTGCACAACCTGTCTGCCAAATGCCGTCAGCCCATTGCCGCAAAGAGAATTTGCGCCATCTGTCACATCGTTATCATCATTCCACGCAAGTGTCATTGCCCGAACGCCTAATGCATGATACATCCGAAGCGTTGCAAGAGAGCCTGAAAGCGCCCTTGCATCTTCAATAGCCAAAACGGCGCCGCACTTTCCTGCTGCAAGCGCACAGGTAAGGTCTTGCACGCAATTTACTTCCATAATCCTCTGTTGATTTTTTTTAATTTCTCTTTTTAAATAATCCAAAATGGTAAGGGTGCGCAAAATAGGATTTTTCTCATTCTTACTGATCCACGCAGCAAAAAACTGCACATAGCCACCATATTGCTGCATCATTTCCAAGGACAAATGCCCAGAATTCGAAAAAAGTGACGCCTGCTTATCCAGCAGCTCCCCCGCTGTATCGCAATGGGCATCCATAATGGTGTACCTTTTCATAATGCCTCCCGAAAGAAAGAATTGCAAAGTGTCTTTGCAATATACATTATGTTAAAAAAGCGTCTTCTATGTGATTTAGGGACAAAATTTTTCCCTTTTCAAGCAGCACTTCGATAATATCAAAGGCAAATGCGCCGTCTAAATCATGCTCTGTGATGTATGCCTGCGCGGTTTTAATCATCTTTTGTTGTTTGGAATATGTAACCGCCTCACAAGGCATCCCGTACAATGTTGCGCTTCTGGTTTTCACCTCAACAAAAGCAATCCGTTCCTCATTTTCCGCTATAATATCAATCTCGCCATAGCGTTTTCTAAAGTTTCGTTCCAAAATACGATAGTTCTTTTTTTTCAAATATTTACATGCCGCATTTTCCCCCAGCATGCCCCTGATTTGTGTTTTCATATCAAATCACCAAACTTCTTTTTCAAAAAAGAGCGCCGATGGGCAGGGCACGGCCCAAATTCTGCAATTTTCTCAAAATGCAGCTTTGTTCCATAGCCTTTATGTTTTTCAAACTGGTACTGCGGATATTCCTTTGCAAGCACCTCTTTTAAATATCGGTCACGGGCAACCTTTGCCAAAATGGAGGCAGCTGCCACACAAAGAGACTTGTCATCTCCGCCTACCAAACACTGACAAGGCGCCGAAAGTTGTGGTGTGCGATTGCCGTCAATCAGCACATGCTGCGGTACAATGCTGAGTTTCTCCACTGCCAATTGCATGGCATAAAGGGTAGCATTTAAAATGTTAATTTCCTCAATCATAGGAACCTCTGCAGTGCAAACGGCATAAGAAATCGCATGCTCCTTGATGATTGCCTCAAGTGCCTCTCTTTTTTTGTCCGAAAGCTTTTTGGAATCCCGAATCTCGTCACATTGAAAATCCGGAGGAAAAATGACTGCCGCAGCAAATACAGGACCTGCCAAAGGACCTCTCCCCGCTTCGTCCACGCCTGCCAGATGCAGAACTTCTTGCTTTTCCCTGATGTCCCGGTCGAATTCAAAAAGCGTCATCAAAATCCCTCCTTCAAATCCTCAGGTGTTTCAAGACTGATTCTTCCAATCTTCCCACTACGAAATTCATCCAGTAAAATATTAGACGCCCGCAAAAAGTCAATTTCGCCGCCGGAAATAACGAAACCGCGTTTTTTTCCAAGCATCTCGACAAGTTCAAAGCCCTGCAGTCCTTCCGTATCTTCAAGCTTATAACGGGCGCAAAACAAGTCACGATAGCGTGCATTTAAAAGCTCTGCCAGCTTACATGCCAAAAGTTCGGTATCCATAATCTCATCTTTAATGGAGCCGGTAAACGCAAGGTGCAGCCCCACCGTTTCATCCTCGAATTTGGGCCACAAAATACCTGGTGTGTCCAAAAGCTCAATGCCGTTTTTCAGCCGTATCCATTGCTGTCCACGGGTAACGCCGGGACGGTCCCCAACCGTTGCGCTGCTTCTGCCGGAAAGGCGATTGATGTACGAAGATTTTCCCACATTGGGAACCCCTGCAACCAAAATTTTTATAGCGCGATTCATGCCTTTTTCGCTGTTCTGTGCAATTTTATCTGCCAGCGCTTCCTTGACCGCACGGACAGAATCCTGAATCCCCTTGCCCCTTTCACAATCGGCAACGCAAACCTTGATGCCCTTTTTCTGATAATACTGTACCCATTGTCTGAGTACCGTTTCGTCTGCCAAATCTGCCTTATTCAGCACTGCCACGCGGGGCTTCCCCTTGGTCATTGTAGAAATGTCAGGATTTTGAGAAGAAACAGGAATTCTTGCATCTAAAATTTCCACCACAACATCAATCAGCTTTAATTTTTCTTCAATTTGTCTTCTGGTTTTTGCCATATGTCCCGGAAACCATTGGATATTCATAGCACACCTCAATTTCTATAATATACAAAACGGCAAGTGCCATCGCCTTGCCGTTATCATTCAAATTAAAATCATTCAAAAAAACCAAATTTTGCAAAGGGATACAGACGCAATGAGGATTTCCCCACCACTTCCGACTTTGGAATCAAGCCCAATGTTCTGCTGTCGCTGGAATGGTTACGATTGTCACCCATAACAAAATAGCAATCCTGCTTATAGACGGTCTTTCCCTCTTCAAATATGCCGTCTGCCACCAATTCACTCCCGCGGACCAGAATCGTTCCGTCATCTTGTATTTTCAGTGACATGCTGTCTTGGTCCATTTTTAAGGTTTGCTCTGCCATAAGATATGCAAAATTTGCCACCTCACCCTTTTTGGGAACTGTAATGGGGTAAGTATAAAGATTGCCAAACGAAATTTGCTTGTCTTTGATGTATGGCTCATGAAGAACGGTGCCATCCACCACCATATTATGATCATCATCAAAGGAAACTACCTGCCCCGGCAGTGCAATCACACGCTTTACAATGAACTTCTGGATTGCCTCAGATTTTATAATCACAACATCCTTTTGTTCCGGTTTGTAGAGTGCCTTTCTCACAACCAAACGCTCGTTATGGTATAGTGTAGGCTCCATGGATTGTCCATCCACCTGCACCAATGCAAAGCAATATTGATTGATAACCAAAGCAAGCACAACGGCAATTGCAATGGACGAAACCCATTCATAAAACTCTTTTGCACGGCTGTAGCCGCTATGTTTTTCTTCTGCCGCATCTTCCTGCACAAGTGGTGCATCCTCTGTCTGCTCTATCATTTCAGTTTCCTGAGAAAATCTGTTGTTTTCATCCATATTATTCGTCCCCTTTCGCGAGACATAAGTTTTCAAAAAAATGTCTGTATAGCTTAAATGGCAAGGGATACAAAAGCATTCCCCTGCCATTACGACTACACATGTAAAAGCACCATCTGCTTTTTCATAGTTTTGCCGCGAATCGCGACATTATCCGATTTTAGAGTTTTTCTTTAACCTTAGCCGCCTTGCCGACTCTGTCTCTTAAGTAATAAAGCTTCGCTCTTCTTACTTTACCCTTTCTTACAACCTCGATTTTTGCAATCTTCGGTGAATTAACAGGGAATGTTCTTTCAACACCTGTGCCGTAAGACAAGCGTCTTACTGTAAAGGTCTTCTGGATACCGCCGTGCTGAATTTTGATGATGGTTCCTTCAAACACCTGAATTCTTTCACGGTTTCCTTCGATAACCTTAACATGCACCTTAACAGTGCTACCAACTTCAAGCTCAGGCAAATCGGTTCTGATTTGGTCTTTGGTTAATTCCTTGATTAAATCCATTAAAAAACTCCTCCTCCCTTTCTGAGACATTCATACGCGGAAAAACCCGCCAGAGGACTATCCGTAATACCAGCATGAAGCAAGACAGCTTCACACGCTTATATATTATAATATAAAATCCTTCAAAAAACAAGTCCCATTTTTAAATTTTTTGAAAAAATATGCGGTTTTGTCAAAATTATACAATATAGCTTATAAAAAAGAGAAAGAAAGCAGCGTTTAACACACAAAACAAGGGTGTTAAAACCAGAAAAATCGACTTTTTTGTTATCCTTGTTCTTCCTCGCCTTGTACCTCTATGTAAAAACTGACCGGACGAAACCCGTCGTTGCAGGAAATCATGGCAGATTTTTTATTTTTCATCCACCCATCATAAAAATCTCCGCCACCCTTTGCCAACTCACTTACAAAATAAGCCATACTTTCCCAGGCGCTATCGCACATGCCGTCGGGCTTTTCTCCGCCAACACTTATAAATTCCTGACCAAGCTTCATATTGCATGCATGCTCCATTGGGTTTTCATATTTTTCAATCAAATCATCATATCGTGCCATTTTCATCACGGTAATTTTGCAATTTTTCACACGACAATCCCCTTTTTTTGTTTATTTGTCCAGCATTTCATGAGAAATTTTTACGATTTGCTCTGTTTCCTCCGGCAAAACGCAGGTCTTGCCGCCTTTTTGCAAATAAATCAGATATTCAATATTGCCCTCCGGTCCCTTGATGGGAGAAAAGGAAAGTCCTAAAACGCCAAAGCCGGCATCAATGGAAAAATCATAAATAGCGCGCACCACTTCCATGTGGGTTGCTTGTTCCCTAACAACGCCTTTCTTCCCTACCTTTTCCTTACCCGCTTCAAATTGGGGTTTAATCAGTGCCACAACGCATCCCCCGTCCTTTAAAAGAGAAAACGCCACCGGCAGCACAAGTTTTAAAGAGATAAAGGCAACATCAATGGATGCAAAATCCAATTCCTCCCCAATGTCTTCTTTTGTCACATAACGGATGTTGGTCCGTTCCATATTAATAACCCTATCATCGCACCGAAGCTTCCACGCCAGCTGGCCATAGCCCACATCCACCGAAAACACCTTTTTTGCTCCATTTTGCAGCATGCAATCCGTAAATCCTCCCGTAGATGCACCAATGTCCATGCATACGCAATCGTTTAAATCAATGGGAAAGCTTTGCATGGCTTTTTCCAGTTTTAACCCGCCGCGGCTGACATATTTCAGTTCTCCGCCCCGCACCTCAATGGTTTGTTTTTCTGTCACAAAGGTGCCTGCTTTATCGCATTTCTGGTTATCTACAAACACTACGCCTGCCATAATCAGTGCTTTGGCTTTTTCGCGGCTTGGTGCTAAATTATGGTCTGTTAAATAGCTATCCAATCTGATTTTGTCCGTCATGCTTTTTTCCTCGCTTGCTTTTTATAATAGTCACAAACCGAATTCATGCCACAAAGCCCACACTGTGGTCTTCTGGCAATACAAATATTTCTGCCATGCTCAACTAACTGATGGCAAAATAAGCCGCCATATTCCGGCGCTACAATCTTTTTTAAATCCGCTTCAATCTTAGTGGGGTCTGTATTCTTTGTAAGACCCAAAAGCCCCGTAATACGCTTACAGTGAGTGTCTACCACCATGCAGGGCTTGCCAAACACATCCCCAAGCAACAGATTTGCAATTTTGCGTCCCACGCCGGGAAGGGAAAGCAAATCCTCCATGTTGTCCGGTACCTGCCCATCAAATCGCTCCATCAGCATAGCAGCACAGGCCACAATATTTTTTGCCTTATTCCTGAAAAAGCCCGTGGAACGAACCAGATTTTCCACATCGGAAACATCTGCTTTCGCAAAAGCTTCCACTGTGGGGTATTTAGCAAACAACGCAGGCGTTACCAGGTTCACTCTTGCGTCAGTGCATTGTGCCGCCAGCATTGCTGCCACCATCAGTTCAAAGGGATTTTGAAAATCAAGTGTGCAAGGCGTTTCCCCGTAGGTACTACACAAATAATCAGAAATCACCTGCATTTTTTCCTTTTTTCTCATAAAATCAATCTCCCAAAATCGGCTTATATGCAAAGGTCACATCATCGCCATTTACAGTAACCTCTACATACTTGATATATAATGGGCTTGTAGCCCCAATGGCAATACTGGGGAAAATGCCTGCTGTATTAATATAGCGCACGCCATCATCTATGGTATTTTTGTTTACAAAACCACCGCCGAAAACATGCACATTTTTCCCTTTTGCCGCTGCCTCATTGACAATTCTATAAAACACAGAAAGCTCTGCCGCATCGTTTGAAATGAAATTTCTATCTATGAAAATAAACAGATTTTGCTTTGCCTGTGCTACATCCTCTTTAAAACTTGTAAAAACTGATGCATCCTGATTGTAAATTGTGCCGCTGACATTGGGCAGCATGATAAAGGTGTTTTCTCCCTTATCAAACCGATTATACTGTTTTGCGGTCACAAAACTTGGCAAAACGCTACCTATTTTTTCCTCATGTATGTTTGCTCCTAAAAACACCTGGAAATCTCCGGATTGCTTCATTTTGTAAAGCGCAGTGTTCATTAAAAACTGGTCATACAGCACTGCCTCTTCTCTGGTATTTCCAAAAACAGAAAAGGAAAAAGCGTCTTTTTCGGTCAACGGACGCATCACATTTTTCTCGTCAGGAATCACAAGATTTTCCGGCACGCTGACTTCTTCTGCTCCATCAACCATAACCGCCATATTGGCAGTAACCGCGCCAAAGCTTGCCGTAACAGTTGCCGCTCCTTTTTTTACCGCAACAAGCTGCTCACCACTTACGCGCACTGCATCTCCGGTAACCGCAATCGTTGTGTCTGCAAGAGGAATTTGTGCTTTTTTTCCGTTGGCGTCCTTACCAATCAAAACGGGAGAAAAAGATTCTCCGGAATTGAGTGTAATCTTTGTATCGCTAAAATTCATTTCCCGCGGTTTGTCCAAAACGGTAACCACTGCTTCTGCTTGCAATTTTCCTTTTTTTGCAGAAACGGTAAATGTCCCCGTTTTTAAAGGACGATATACACCGCCTGTAATTCTGTTTTTTTGCACTGCATAAGAAATACCTGCGCTGTCGAGCGTTACCTCTCGTTTGTATTTGTCAAGTCCCACAAGCTGCAACTTTGCACCTGTATTTACAAACATACTTCTTGGTGCAATCAGTTTTGCCGAAACCGCAGGAGCATTTTTTTCAGCAGTAGAGAGCACACCTAAAGAATTGGTTACCTTTCGATAACTTCCGTTTGACGGATTGTTAACAACTTCTTTTGTTCCTTGCTGATCAACTGCCATTAAGGTAGAACCGCCACCGTCAAAATTCAGTGCTGTGTCGCACCCCAGCTCTGCCATGAAATGTCCCAGTTCTGTTTGTGTCATGCCAACGGATTTTGTGCTTCTTCCATCCACTGCCACCAGCGTGATTTGGGTTCCCGTTTTGTCAATTCCCACCGCACTTCTGGGATTTCTTCCGGTAATATTATGGGAAAAAGTCTCCGGCACAACACCGTTTTTTAGCACAACACCGCCACCGCCAACTGCGGTTTCTATGTTCTTTAAATCAGGCGTGGAGGTAATGTCCACCGAAATTTTGTCCCCCACATTGACATTGTCAAGCAAAAAAGTGTTGTAGGAAAGATGGGATGCCAAAACATAGCCACCTTTTGGAATCGCTAACGGTTCTGCCTCCATTGCCTTTTCCAGCACCTTGCCGTATTGATTCACAGATACCTCAATACAGCCGCCTGTTGAGCCTACGGCAGTTTCACCCCAATCGTCCGTATAAAGCACAATGCCGGTCAAATCGTCATATTTATTCACAACCTTAATTTTGTCCGTCAATCCATTTTTGGCTTTCACCGTCATATCAAAAGTAAAAGCATCTATCAAAAAACCATCCTCATCAAAAGGCTTATATAATGTGTTCATGCTTTCTGTCACGGAGGCAGAGGATTTTAGTTCTCCGTCCCGCACCTCAACCCCTACTGCGCTGCCACGACCACTTTGTCCCCGCTTTGCTGCAAAAAAATCGGCATTAATGGCTGCAATCGCATCGTTTTCCACCGCCATTTGATAAGTGGTTTCTAAAAAACTTTCCCCTTGCTTGCTTTTTAAAACCGAAAGCGCAACACCGGGGGCGGTAAGGTCTGCCGTAACCACATGAACATCCTGCCAGCCGTAAGACTCAAGTCTGCGAATATGACGATACATTACGCCGCCCATCAATTCTTTCGTGGTTAAGGTTTCATTTAGTATTGCAGCATTTGCCACAGATTCTGTTGCAAGCAACACAAAAAATGTTGCAAGCAGACACGCAATTTTTTTCATCTTTTTTCTCCTATCGTATCCTTTTCAATCCGCCAGCCTTTAATTTCTGACTTTTGAACTGCGGTAAAAATCCGTTGCTTCAGTCCCGGATTTTCCTTGTCAAGCATTTGAAGCAGGTCTGCCACATACTGTCGTTTTGTATTTTTGTCGGCAGGGCAGGTGCTTTTCACAACCGGAAGAGATACCTTTTCTGCAAATTTTTGAATGTCTGTCTCTTGCACATAAATCAGCGGTCTAATCACTGTAACATCCATACGCTCTAAGTATGTAACCGGCGCAAAGCAATTCAGCCGTCCTTCATAAAGCAGACTTAAATAAAAGGTGTTAATCACATCATCAAAATGGTGCCCATACACAATTTTTTGAATGTTTCGTTCCTTTGCTGCTGTGCACATTGCACCGCGGCGCAAATTGGCACACAAAGAACAAGGATTTTCTTCTTTTCTGTAATCAAAAATAATCTGCTTGATGTCGGATTTTTGGGTGTAGTATGGAATATTTTCTTCTTCGCAAAGTTTTGCTACGGCACGAAAATCCATATTGTCAAATCCCATGTCAATGGTAATAGCCTCTAAATAAAACTGTTTTGGGTAAAAGCGCTGCAGCCGTTTCATTGCCAAAAGCGCCACCAAGGAATCTTTTCCTCCTGACACGCCAACAGCAATTCTGTCCCCCGCTTCTATCATGTTGTAATCCTCTGCCGCCCGCCGCAGTCTGCTTAAAATATGTTTCACTCCAAATGCTCCTTTAAAATGAAAAAGCGTCTTTTACAAAACCGGCTCTACAAACATGATGCAGAGCCGGTTGAATGTATGCTTATTTATCAATCGTGGAAATGGTAATGGTAACCTCTTCCAGCACATCTAAGAACACGCGAACCGTGTCAAGAGCGGTAAACATGGTAATATTATTCTCTACCGCGCAACGACGAAGCTGGTAACCGTCGCTTTCATGCGTTTTGGCATGGATGTCCTTGGTGTTAATAACATAGGTTACATAGCCCTTTCGCATAGAGGCAAAAATGCCATCCTCGCCCTCTCCGCTGGTGCGTTCTCTTGTCCGGATGCCGTGGTCCTTTAAGAACTTGGCTGTACCGCGGGATGCTTCAATATTGAAGCCAAGGTTATAAAACCGCTGAATCAACGGAAGCGCCTCTTCCTTATCCTTGTCCGCAATGGTAACAAATACCGTGCCGTAGTTTACCACATGCATGTCAGATGCCTGCAGTGCTTTGTAAAGCGCACGGGTTAAGGACTTGTCATAACCGATTGCCTCGCCGGTAGACTTCATTTCCGGTGAAAGATATGCATCTAACCCTCGAATTTTTGAGAAAGAGAAAGCCGGTGCTTTTACATACCACATTTTCTTCTCTTCAGGATAAATCTCCGTAAAGCCCTGTTCCTTTAAGGATTTTCCTAAAATCACAAGGGTTGCAATATCTGCAAGCTGATATCCTGTGGACTTTGATAAAAACGGCACAGTTCTTGACGAACGCGGGTTAACCTCGATAACATATACATTATCGTCTTTGTCCACGATAAACTGGATGTTATAAAGGCCAACAATGCCAATACCAATTCCCAGGCGCTTTGTATAATCTAAAATAACCTTTTTGACTTCTTCTGAAATACTGAAGGTGGGATATACAGAAATCGAGTCGCCGGAGTGGATACCGGTACGCTCAACATGTTCCATAATACCCGGAACAAACACATCGCATCCATCGCACACCGCATCAACTTCAACTTCTTTACCAATGATGTACTTATCCACCAGTACCGGTTTATCCTCATCAATTTCAACAGCAGTTTTCAGATAATGGCGCAAGCCCTCTTCATCTGCCACAATTTCCATAGCTCTTCCGCCCAAAACATAGCTGGGGCGCACTAAAACAGGATAACCAATTTCCTCTGCCGCACGGATACCGTCCTCAATTTTGGTAACGGCTCTTCCGTTAGGCTGCGGAATGGCAAGCTCCTCCATAATTTTTTCAAAGGAATCTCTGTTTTCTGCCCGTTCAATGGCATCACAATCCGTACCAATCAGCTTTACACCGCGTTTTTTCAAGGGTTCTGCCAAATTGATTGCCGTCTGTCCGCCTAAGGATGCAATCACGCCCATGGGTTTTTCCAGTTCAATGATGTTCATGACATCTTCCACAGTCAGCGGCTCAAAATACAATTTGTCCGATGTGGTATAATCTGTAGAAACAGTCTCGGGATTATTATTAATAATAATCGCCTCAATACCGCTTTCTTTAATGGTTTTTACTGCATGCACCGTGGAATAGTCAAATTCCACGCCCTGTCCGATACGGATGGGTCCGGAGCCTAACACAATTATTTTTTCCTTATCCGAAACAACCGATTCGTTTTCATCCTCATAGGTGGAATACAAATACGGAATATAGCTTTCAAATTCACCGGCACAGGTATCAATCATCTTATAATCCGGGAAAATGTTATGTTCTTTTCTCATGGCAAACACAGCATCTTCATCCATGTTCCAAAGATGCGCAAGATATTGGTCGCTAAAGCCCATTTTCTTTGCCTTTTTAAGAAGCGTAATATTGCCTATGTTTTCCGGTTGCTCCAGCACTTTTTCAAAGTCCACAATGTTTTTGATTTTGTCTAAGAAGAACATATCAATCTGTGTTACATTGCAGATTCTGGAGTGGTCAACGCCCAAATACATCAGCTGGGCAATGGCATAAATTCTGTCGTCCGTGCCCTCTGCAATATATTCCATCAGTTCCTCAACGGACATTTTGTTCTGGTCAAACTTGGACATATAGATATGGCAAACACCAATTTCTAAGGAACGAACTGCTTTGAGCAAACTTTCTTCCATGGTTCTGCCGATTGCCATAACCTCGCCGGTGGCTTTCATCTGTGTGGAAAGCTTGTTGGACGCCTGCGTAAATTTATCAAAGGGGAAACGCGGCATTTTTGTTACCACATAATCCAGTGTAGGCTCAAAGGATGCCGGTGTGTTGGAAATCATAATTTCATCCAGCGTCATGCCAACAGCAATTTTTGCCGTTACTCTTGCAATAGGATATCCGCTTGCTTTGGATGCCAGTGCAGAAGAACGAGAAACTCTGGGGTTTACCTCGATTACATAATATTTAAAGGACTGGGGGTCTAATGCAAACTGCACATTGCAGCCACCCTCAACCTTTAATGCTCTAATAATTTTCAGTGCGCTGTTTCTGAGCATATGATATTCCTTGTTGGTTAAGGTCTGACACGGTGCCACAACAATGGAGTCACCGGTGTGAATTCCAACAGGATCTAAATTTTCCATGCTACAGATGGCAATGGCGGTATCATTTTTATCCCGCATTACCTCAAATTCAATTTCTTTATAGCCTTTAATGCTCTTCTCTACCAAAACTTGTCCCACGGGAGAAAGCTTTAATGCATTTTTCATAATTTCGCAAAGTTCTGCTTCGTTATCAGCAAAACCGCCGCCGGTACCGCCCAAGGTAAACGCAGGGCGCAATACCACAGGATAGCCAATTTCTTCTGCTGCGATTTTTGCTTCTTCAATGGAATGGGCAATGGAGGAAGAAATGACTGGCTCTCCCAGTTCCTCGCACAGTTCCTTAAACAACTCTCTGTCCTCGGCGCGCTCAATGCTTTCGCTGCTTGTTCCCAAAAGCTCCACCTGACACTCTGCCAGAACGCCTTTTTTCGCAAGCTGCATAGCAAGGTTTAATCCGGTCTGTCCGCCAATGCCGGGAACAATAGCATCCGGGCGTTCATAGCGCAGAATTTTTGCCATATACTCTAAGTTAAGCGGCTCCATATACACCTTGTCCGCAATGGAGGTGTCTGTCATAATGGTAGCAGGGTTAGAGTTTGCCAAAACAACCTCATATCCCTCTTCCTTTAAGGCAAGACATGCCTGAGTACCGGCATAGTCAAATTCCGCTGCCTGACCGATAACAATAGGGCCTGAGCCGATTACTAAAACTTTTTTGATGTCCGTTCTTTTAGGCATTGTCTTTTTCCTCCTTCATCAAGTTAATAAACTGCTCAAACAAGCGGGGACTTCCATTTGGACCAGGCGCATTATCCGGCTGGAATTGTACGGCAAACACTTTATCCTCCATACAGGAAACACCCTCGATGGTGTTGTCAAGCAAATTGGTATGGGTAATGGTAAGCGGCGTATCAGAAAGAGATGCAGGATCCACCGCATAGCTGTGGTTTTGTCCCACAACCTCAATGGTGTTGTCCAAAAGGTTTTTCACAGGATGATTGCTGCCTCTGTGTCCAAACTTCAGTTTATAGGTTTTTCCACCATATGCAATGCTGATGATGCCCATGCCAAGACAAATACCAAACATGGGGTATTTACCTTTCAGCGCACGAACCGTTTCGATCACCGGGGTAACATCTTCCGGATTGCCGGGACCGTTGGATAAAAAGATGCCATCCGGCTTCATAAATTCAATTTCCTCAGCGGTTGTGTTATAGGGAACAACCGTCACATTACAGCCATATCCGTTCAGCGCGCGGATATTGTTCAGCGTTAAGCCGCAATCAATTGCCACAACATTATATTTGTGGTTTGATGTTCTGGAATACCAGCGCTTTTTGCAGCTGACCTTTTCTACCGCATCCTTGGGGATATCTACATTTTTCAAAATTTTTAAAGCGTCCTCTGTTTTGGTGGCAGCATCGGTAATGAACACCTTTCTGCTTCCAAAATCACGAATGGAGCGCATTAATTTCCTTGTATCCACTCCATAAATGCCCGGAATCCCGTTTTCCTCCAACACCTCGGAAAGTGTTTTGGTGTAGCGGAAATTACTGGGCATGTCGTTATAATCACGCACCACCAATCCCCCGATGGTGGGGACTTTTGTTTCAAAATCCTCATCTGCAATACCGTAGTTACCAATCAGTGGATAGGTCATAACCACCACCTGATATGTATATGACGGGTCTGTCACAACCTCCTGATAGCCCACCATAGAGGTGTTAAACACAATTTCGCATACACGGTCATTGGTTGCACCAAATCCATATCCGTAGTATTCCTTGCCGTCTTCAAACACAATTTTTCTGTCGAATTGTTTTTCCATACGCCGCTCCTTTTTCGTATCATCCGTTTTCCTATGAAACTTCGCAAATTTCCCATTTAAACTTATTCAATTCATTATACCACCTCACGAACCAAATGTCAACAAAAAATGAGCAGAGGAAGATGTCCTCTGCTCATTTTTTTATCTGTTTGTCTTTTTCATAAAAGATTCACAATCTGTGCACTCGCTGACAGTGGGATTTGCCTCATGGGTACCTACCGTAATACAGTCCAAGGTGCAATAATCTTGGTCATCGCAATGGTATTCGCATTGTGAAACGGTGCATTTAATGGATGAATTTGCTTTACAACTCATTTTTGTTCCCTCCTGTTTTTAAAGGCACAAAAGCAGTGCCTTTAAAATTAGTTTGTGCAAATTACGAAATTTTAATCATTTTTAAATTTCTCGTTTCATTTTTTGTATGCTGCAGTGATAGGGGCTGCATCGTTTCATGCAG
Organism: Congzhengia sp.; assembly: GCA_045544215.1. Lineage (GTDB taxonomy): Bacteria > Bacillota > Clostridia > UBA1381 > UBA9506 > Congzhengia. The sequence continues at coordinate 958 of JAZPYM010000048.1, read as the reverse complement.
CGTTTGGCACTCCTGAGCGTATTGAACTGGTGCGCAAGACCGATATCCTGAACAAAAAGCCGCGAGGAAAAGAAAAATTTTTCGCCCTGCTCCGTCATGATTTTCAGCACATAATAGCTATCAAACGCTTCATTCTCTGTAATGTCGTACCGCATCTGTCATCCCTCCGACCACAAGTGTAGCATAGCAAAAAACAAAATGCAACAAATGTCACAAAGTGTGACAAATTGCCACAAAATGTTTCAGTTTTTCGCGCGCAAATTGAAAAATGCCCGATTCCCCAAATAAGAAGATGCACTTCCCAACTCTTCTTCAATCCGAAGCAGACGGTTATACTTGCAAACCCGGTCTGTACGAGAGGGAGCGCCGGTTTTAATCTGTCCGGAATTGGTGGCAACTGCAATATCTGCAATGGTGGTATCCTCTGTTTCGCCGCTTCGGTGAGAGGTTGCCGCCGTATACCCGGCTCTGTTTGCCATTTCGATAGCATCCAGCGTTTCGGTTAAAGTACCGATTTGATTTACCTTAATTAAAATTGCGTTTCCAACGCCTTGCCTGATGCCTTTTTCCAGTCGTTTTGTGTTTGTGACAAACAGGTCATCCCCCACCAGTTGCAGTTTTTTGCCAAGGGCTTTGGTTAGGTTTTGCCAGCCCTGCCAATCTTCTTCTGCAAGTCCGTCCTCTAATGATATGATAGGGTATTTATTGGCAAGGCTTTCCCAATATTGTATCATTTCGTCCCGGGTTTTAAACACATCGGTTTTCCAGAAATAATAGCCGTCTTTTCCTATCTTTTTTGCTTCTTCAAAAAGCTCGGTAGAAGCCGCGTCCATGGCAATTTGAAAATCTTCCCCAGGCACATATTTGGTCTTTTCAATTGCTTCGCAAATGAGTGCAAGTGCCTCTTCATCATTCTTTAAATTTGGGGCAAAACCGCCCTCATCACCCACCGATGTTG
>JAZPYM010000047.1:0-6946 GCA_045544215.1 Congzhengia sp. | reverse complement strand
AAAAAATAAATTTTACATAGACAACTTACCAAATGATTTGTTTTGCCATAGTATGTAGCATAACGAATTAAGGAGGTAAGGGTTATGGGATGCAATAACGGTTTGTTCGGTTTTGGCAACAACAACTGCTTGTGGATTATTCTGATAATCATCCTCATTTGCTGCTGCTGCAACGACTAATTAAAAAATGCGCTGTCAGATTCTGGCGGCGCATTTTTTTATTTTGCTATAAATATTTCGTCTTATTTTTAATTTGTGATTGAAGCAAAACAAAACTTATGATATAATATATACAGAAAAAATAGGAGAGTTTACACAATGCTTCGACATGCAGTAGAAAATGATAAAAATAAAATTATTCAGTTTTATGATTGTGCCATTGAGGCAAATCAAATTTCAAAATATAATATCAGATGGCAAAAAAATGTGCATCCGTCCCACGCACTTTTATGGGATTCCATCTTAAACCATGAACTTTATGTATATGAAGATGATAATGAAATCGTTGGAGCGTGTGTTATGAACCACCTTTACAACCCCGCTTATAAAAATGTGCCCTGGGGAATTGAAGGTATGGATGAAGAAATTGGAATCATACATGTTTTTGCAGTTTCTCCAAAGCATTTCAGAAAAGGAATTGGCAGAAAAATGCTCCAAAGTTTAATTGCTTATGCATCTAAACAGCAATTAAAAGCGATTCGTTTGGATGTGTTTAAAACAAATGCACCTGCCATTGCGCTTTATCAAAATGTTGGTTTTACTTTTCGAAAAGGAATGAATATGACTGTTCCCAACATTGGGGAAGAACAATTTGAGTTTTATGAATATATCCTGTAAAAAAATTAATCAGAGGGTGTTACATATGGAACGAAGAGTTACGAAAACGGTTCAAGTGGGGAATATTAATATTGGTGGAAATAGCCCTGTTTCTGTGCAATCTATGCTCAATACAAAAAACGGCGATATTAACGCTGCAATAGAGCAATCACGCCTTTTAAAAGATGCAGGGTGTGATATCATTCGTCTTGCGGTAACGGACGAATCAAGCGTTGCCGTTGTAAAGGCGCTGAAAAATGCAATCAATATTCCTCTTGTTGCAGATATACAATTTGATTATAAAATGGCACTTTCTGCTATTGATGCAGGTATTGATAAAATTCGTTTAAATCCCGGAAATATTGGTGCTGAAACGCGCGTGAAAGAAGTTGTCTCTGCTGCAATGAAACGAAACATACCGATTCGTGTTGGTGTAAACAGTGGTTCTGTTTCAAAAGAAATTGCGCAGCAATATGGTCGTTATAGCGCAGAAGGATTAGTAGAAGAAGCAATGCGCCATGTTCGTATTTTAGAGGCGTGTGATTTTGATGATATTGTCATTTCCTTAAAAGCGTCTGATGTTCCAACGATGATTGAAAGCTACAGAAAAATTGCATCAATGTGCAATTATCCGTTGCATTTAGGGGTGACGGAAGCGGGGACAAGTTATTCCGGTACCATCAAATCTGCAATTGGAATTGGCGCCCTTCTTTCAGAAGGTATAGGAGATACCATTCGTGTTTCGCTGACCGACCATCCCGTAGAAGAAGTAAAAGCAGGAATTGAAATTTTAAAAGCGCTCTCACTTCGGTCTTCCGGTGCAACGCTTGTATCTTGTCCCACTTGCTCGCGATGCAGTATTGATTTGATTTCGATTGCTCGTGAGGTGGAAAAAAGATTACAACATGTGAAAAAAACAATTAAAGTTGCCGTTATGGGCTGTGTTGTAAATGGTCCTGGAGAGGCACAGGATGCTGATATTGGCATAACCGGTGCAAATGGCGAAGGTATTGTATTTAAAAAAGGAAAATTAATCAGACGGGTTCCAGAGGATAAGATTATTGATACACTTTTTGAAGAGATAGAACAGATTGTTAAGGAGAGATAATTTGTAACATGGCTAATTTAATGGTCGAATTGGTTGGCGCAGATATTGCAGAGCAATATAAAAATATACAGATAACGGGTTGTAAAATCAAAAAACAGGATATGTCTATGCATGTTGATGTTGTATGTAATGCGCTTCCGTGCGATTTTCCGTTTGATTTATTAAGGAAAAATGTGTTGGAAAAGTTTGGTATTGCTAATGTAAAAATCAATTTACAGTTTGATAATTTACATTTAACGGCAGATACAGTTTCTGCTTTTTACGACATCCTTTGCAATACATTGTGTGAAGAAAATTCCTTGCTAACCAACATTTTAGCAGGCAGTTCTGCTGTGTTAACAGAGGACACACTACATATTTCTCTTCGATTTGGCGGTGAAAAAACACTGATTGCGCAAGGATTAGACGCACGCATAGAACAAGTAATTCACCAATCATTTCATCATCAAATCAATGTTGTTTTTGAAAGCGTACAAAAAGACGAATCAGAAATTTTAAAACAATTGGAAGATGAAAAAACGAAAATGGTTGCAGGGTCATCTGAGCTAGCAAATAAAACAACAGAACAAAAAACTGCAAAAGTTATCTCTAAAACAAAAAATGATGAAGAAAAATGCGCATCTGTTTTTATTGGGAAAGACTTCTCAGGTGAAGTGACAAAGATGTGTGAAATTAATGAATACAGTGGGAAAATTATTGTTTCTGGCACAATTATTGCAACAGACATTAAAGAAATCAAAAACAATAAGGTTATCTTTTTTATATATCTTACAGACGGAACAGGGTCCATTACATGTAAATGCTTTTTAGAAAATGAAAAATATACGGAAATTAAGGGGAAGCTTAAAACGGCAAAGGCAGTTTGCGTACGCGGACTTGCGCAGTTTGACTCCTTTGAGCATGAAGTAACTGTCAAAATTGATGACATGAAGATGGTTCAGGTGCATAGCAAAACAGATAACGCGGAGGAAAAACGCGTTGAGCTCCATGCACACACCGTTATGTCTGCAATGGATTCTGTTGCGAAAACTGATGAATTAATAAAGCTTGCTGCTTCCTGGGGACATAAAGCGATTGCAATTACTGACCATGGTGTGGTTCAGGCATACCCGGATGCGTTTAGTGCAGGAGAAAAATACGGCATTAAAGTGATTTATGGTATGGAAGGCTACCTGATGGGGGAAAGCGCCAAACTGGTATACAACGAGAAAAGCATGTCGTTGGCAGGAGATTTTGTTGTTTTTGATATTGAAACAACGGGATTTTCTGCAAAATTTAACGAGATTATTGAGATTGCAGGCGTAAAACTGCATGACGGAAAAATTGTTGAACGATTTTCGGAATTTGTGCGTCCAACAAAACCGATACCGCCGCACATTACAGAATTAACGCGCATTTCAAATGATATGGTGCAGAACGCAGAGCCGATTGAAGAAGTTTTAGCTGCATTTTTGTCGTTTTGCGATGGGTGTGTTTTGGTGGCACATAACGCTACATTTGATGTAGGATTTTTGAAAAAATACAGCGAAAAATTAAATTATGAATTTGATTTTTGTTATATTGATACCGTGGGGCTTAGCCGAAGATTTGTGAAAAAAATTAAGCGACACAAGCTTAACAATGTTGCAAAGGCGTTAGGCTTTACATTCGAAGGACATCATCGCGCCATTAATGATGCCGAGATTACTGCAAAAATCTTTATGTCATTTATCGATATGATGCGGTATGAGGGAGTAGAGAATGTCATTGATATTAATGCGTCGTTTATGGATGATTCTGTTGTAAAATACACAGATTTGTACCATATTATCCTTCTTGTAAAGAACATGACGGGGCTACAGAATTTATATAAAATCGTATCCACATCGCATTTGGACAATTTTTATAAAAAGCCACGAATTTCAATGGATGTATTGGAAGCATACCGTGAAGGCATTATTATAGGAAGTGCGTGCGAAGCTGGAGAGCTTTACAGCTCAATTTTGTACGGAAAGTGCAATGAAGAAGTCATAAAGGTTGCATCGTTTTATGATTATTTGGAAATTCAACCGCTTGGAAATAATGCCTTTATGCTTCGCAATCAAACCGTATCATCGCAGGAAGAATTAGAGCAAATTAATCAGGAAATTGTGAAGTTGGGCGAGACATTAAATAAACCTGTTGTAGCAACCTGTGATGTGCATTTTATCAATCCGGATGATGCAATATATCGCGAAGTTCTGTTTACGGGGCAAGATTACGAAGACGCTTCTAATCAGGCACCTCTTTATCTTCGTACCACAGAAGAAATGCTGGAGGAATTCCGCTATTTAGGAAGTAAAAAAGCATATGAGATTGTTGTGGAGAATACCAACAAAATTGCTGACATGATAGAATCCATTCGACCAATTCCCAAAGACACCTATCCACCGGAAATGCCTGGTGCAACAGAAGATATTCAAAGGATGTCCAACGAAAAGGCACATGCTCTTTATGGAGAAGTTCTTCCCGATATTGTGAAAGAGCGAATGGATAAAGAACTTGTCCCTATTATAAAATATGGGTTTTCTGTTATGTATATGATTGCACAGAAATTAGTAACCAAATCTCTAAGTGATGGTTATCTGGTTGGATCAAGAGGTTCTGTTGGTTCGTCTTTTATTGCATATTTAATCGGCATCACAGAAATTAACTCGTTACCGCCACACTACATTTGCAGAAATTGCAAGCATGTAGAATTTGTGACAGATGGCACATATGGTTGCGGAGCAGACATGCCGGATAAGGTATGTCCTGTTTGTGGTGCAAAATATGCGAAAGAGGGGTATGACATTCCTTTCGAAACATTTTTAGGTTTTGACGGGGATAAAGAACCGGATATTGATTTAAATTTTTCCGGAGAATACCAAAGTGTCGCCCATAAATATACCGAAGAATTGTTTGGCGTGGGCCATGTATACCGTGCGGGAACGATTGGAACTTTTGCCGAAAATACGGCGTTTGGATATGTAAAAAAATATAGTGAAAAAATCGGAAAAAACTTAAACAAAGCAGAAACCATGCGTTTGGTGAATGGTCTCGTTGGTGTTAAACGAACAACCGGTCAGCATCCTGGCGGTGTTATGATTGTACCGAAAGCCAATGAAATTTATGAATTTAGTCCTATTCAGCATCCAGCAAATGATAATGAAACAGATATTATTACAACACATTTTGATTATCATTCGATAAGCGGTAAACTGCTGAAACTGGATATTTTAGGGCATGATGACCCGACAATGATTAGAATGCTTGAAGATCTGACAGGTCTTGATGCAAAAACAATTCCAATTGACGACAAACCGACCATGAGCTTGTTTACAGGAACCGAAGCACTTGGTGCTTCAGCAGAAGAAATTGGCAGTGTTGTAGGCACTTATGCTGTTCCTGAATTTGGCACAAAATTTGTCCGTCAAATGCTGCTTGATACAAAACCTACCACATTTGGAGAATTAATTCGCATTTCCGGTTTATCCCATGGTACAGATGTATGGAGTAACAACGCACAGGATTTAGTACGGGATGGTACGGCCACCTTGTCGGAGGTTATTTGTACCAGAGATGATATTATGCTCTATCTGTTACATCATAATTTACCCCCGCTGAATTCTTTTAAAATTATGGAAAAAGTCCGTAAAGGAAAGGGATTAGAGCCGGATGATGAAAAATTAATGCGGGAAAATGGCGTTCCGGAATGGTATATCAGTTCCTGCAAAAAAATAAAGTATATGTTTCCAAAAGCGCATGCAGCCGCGTATGTTACAATGGCATTCCGTATTGCATACTTTAAGGTGCATTATCCCATTGCCTTTTATTTGGCATATTTTACGGTTCGCGCGACAGAATTTGATGCTGATTTAATGCTTCGTGGAAAAGATCGGGTTGTTTCTGCTATATCCGAGTTAAATGCAAAACAGGATTTGACACAAAAGGATAAAAACTTGATTACAATCCTTGAAGTTGTCAATGAAATGTATGCCAGAAAGATTTCGTTTCTTCCTGTTGACTTATATCGCTCAGATGCAACAAAATTTATGGAAGAGGATGGAGCGATTCGTCCTCCTCTAAATGCAGTAAACGGCATTTCTGATGCGGTTGGACAAAGTATTGTTGAGGCACGAAATAAAAATGACGGTCCATTTCTTTCGGTAGAAGAATTAATGAAAAAAGCAAAAATCGGTGCTGCTGTTGTTGAAAAAATGAAAGAATACGATATTTTAAAAGATATTCCTGATACAAGTCAGGTTAGCTTGTTCGACGTTAACATCTGATTTGTGTTTGGTATTTCGGGGGAGTATAATGATTGTAAAAAGACCCATGCTTTTATGTTCCGTATCTGTAATTGTCGGAATGTATCTTGCTGCGTTGTTGTCTACGGAAGTAGTTTTTGCTGTCGCGCTTTGTGCTTTATTTACAACATGCATTATCTGTCTTCGCAATAAAACATTTTATTCCGTTCTTTTATATGTCTGTTCATTTTTATTGTTCTGTTTTGGAATGATTCATTTTCAATTGGCGGATGATATTACCAGAAACCCTTTGCATGCCTATTCCGGCAAGGAATGTATGGTGACAGGGGAAATTATAGATACCCCAAAAGAGACAGACCGATATATTCGTTTTACGCTAAAAACCGATACTGTTGCGCAGGCAGGAGACAGTAAGGAAATTAGAGAGAAAATATCTGTAATTTCTTTTAAAAACGATGGGGATATTTCTAATTTACCGATGTTAAAAAAGGGCGATATTATATCCATAAACGACAAAATCGACCTGCCAAATCATGCCTATAACACCAATGGCTATGATTATGCAAAGTATTTAAAATCAAAAGGGATCTTTTTTGAAGTTACGATAGATAAAGAGCAGGTACAAATTGTCGGCCATCGTAAACATGGCTTTTTTGATGCAGTTTCAAAGTTTCGTACAAAATGCAGTACGCTTTTTCACAACACATTTCCTGCGGAGGAAAGCGGCGTTTTAACTGCATACATCCTTGGTGAT
>JAZPYM010000046.1:0-3049 GCA_045544215.1 Congzhengia sp. | reverse complement strand
GCTGCCATTTGCTTTAGATTGTGCTTTGACGCCCAGCGGTCATAGCCCACGCCCTTGCCCTCGGCTCGCTTGGCTTCCCGGTCAACCATGCGCTGCAAGGTGTTGTCTGCCGGGGTGGTTTTTGTGGTTTTTTCCCCTTGTAACGGCTTTTTAACTGCGGCAGGATATTCGGGTATGGCTTTGGTCTGTTCGGCGGCTCTGTGGGCGTTCTGCGTGAGCAGGGCAAGGACAGCAGCCTTGTCAAAATCGTCCCCCAGCTTCCGGGCTGTGATAGGCTTTGTCCTGTCCGGTGTGAGGTAGGAAAGCCGCCCCCGGCTCTCCTTGACGGTCACACCCTCCCGCAGCAAAAGGGAAGAAAACTCGTCAAAGCTGGTAGCTTGGGAAAGTGCCTGCCGTATCGTCCGGCGCAGCTTCGCCTTGTCCGTTTCAAACTTGGTGGGCTTGGTCGGCTGTCCTGCGGCTTCTCTGGCAGCGTTCTCTTTATCAAGGGCAAGCTGCCCTTTCTTTGCCGCCCAGTATTCCCGTTCCGTTATCCGTTCCTTGCTGCCGTTCAAAAGATCGATTTGGTAAAGCCCCTCCCGGTGGCACATCTCCATGACTTCACTCTTGAAATATTCCATAGCGGCATTGGTGCAGCGGTGCTTGTAGCCCTCCCGTGTGTCGGCTGGTCTGTCCATGTAGGGCAGAAGCGGGACTTCATAAATCCGCAGGGAGTTGAGGACGATATGCACATGGATATTCCCGCTGTGGTTATGCCCGTCCGGGTGGGTGCAGATTAGGGCTTGGTGTCCGGGGAAATGAGCCTTGCAGAACTGTTCCCCCAGTTCCTGCGCCCGGTCTGTGGTCAAGCCGTTGTCTGTCCCGTCCCGTGGGTCAAAGCTGATGATATAGTGGTGGCTTTTCACATCTTCCCGTTTTTGGTTTTTCTCATAGCGGAGATTGGCTCGCATACAGGCAACGGCGAAATCCTCGCCCCCGCAGTTAAGGGAAGAAATGCGGTAGTCCTCCCTCGGTATCAGCCGCCCGTTTTCATCAAGGGTGGGCTTCATGGTAAACTCGTCATGCTCAAATGTGAGATAGGCTTCCGCTGCGCCATAGTCCGCATTTTTAGAGCTGATATGTTTGAATGTTGCCAACAGCGTCACCCACTTTCTGCAAGACTTCAAACTTTAGGGCAGCAAGGTCGGAAACCGCCGCCCGTACCTCCCCGGCAAGCTGCGGGTAGGGGCTGTGCCACTCGTTCAGCGTCCGGGCTATCTGGTTTAAGTTGCCGCCAATCCTACCGTATTCGGCGGTCAGCTTCCCGACAGCGGCAAGCAACTCGTCATTGACGGGGGAAACGGTTATGATGGGGCGTATGGCTGCCCCGGTTATGGCTTGCCGGATAAACTCGGCTTGGCTCATGTTGCAGGCAGAAAGCCTTTCCGCAAACTCGGCGTATTCTTCCTCGGTCATGCGTGTCTTGACTACCCGGCTGCGGTGTGGCGTGTTGTATCGTTTTCGCATGGTAAAAACCTCCTTTCGGCTGCCGCATGGCTGCGGCGGGATAAGCGGCGTAAGCCGCATAAGCAGGGTTTGGGGAAGGCACTCCCCAACAAGATTCCCGCAGGAGCAAAATGAGCGAAAAGCGAATTTTGGTACTGCGGTAGAATCTTGCTCTAAGAAAACGGCGTAAACTTCCCCTTCTACTCCTTACTACGCAGAGAAATGAAGATATGGCAAAGTTTTGGGAAACTTTTTGAGAAAACTTTTCGACAAAGCTGGAAAATCAGCACGTTTTTTGGCGCAAAAAAACAGGAAACCTTTTCTTGATTTCCTGTCATGGTATGTCGCTGTGGTGGGCGGCGGTTGTTCTGTTGTTATTCCCCGGAAGCAAACTTGTAGCCTATGCCTAAAACGGTCTTTATGTAGGTGGGCTTGCGGCTGTCCGGCTCTATCTTTTTCCGCAGGTTGTAAATCACGTTGGCAACACTTGAATGGCAAGTATCGCTTTCCATGTTCCAAACGGCTTCAAATATCTGTGTCCTTGTGAGGACAATGCCGGGATTGGAAGCAAGGAATACAAGGGCATTATATTCAAGACGTGTTAGATTGACTTCCTCCCCGTCTTGAAATACCCGGCGTTGGCTCTGCCTTATTTCCAATCCCGGAAAAGATAACACGGAAACGGGTGTAAGCTGCATGGGTTCAAGTCGCATATAATTAGATATTGCCGATATGATTTTGTCAATCGCTGTTTCCTCTTGTTCGTTAAGTGTCAGTAGTAGTAATTTTCCCATGTTCATTACCCCTTTTATCCGTTGAATTTAAACTATATTTTTCTGTCGTGTTTTTTGACAGTAAGCAACAAATATATATCATAGAGAGCGTAATGTCAATTTAATGTCATTAAGAGAATAGGTGGTCTGTCTAATTATTATCATTTTGTTCATTTGCGCCTACGCTGCGTTTGGCATTTTGGCAATTCAATATATTGTAAATTTATCTATATCAGCGGGCTAACCTCATTTTCACAAAATAAGCTAAGTTTGTGAAGTGCTCTTGTGCAGGCAACATATAAGAGGTTTTTATCATCTTCATCATGGTAGTTTTGGCTGTCTGCATCACAAATTAAGACAGCATCAAATTCTAATCCCTTTGACATATATACTGGTAAGATAAACACGCCTTGTAAATCTGATACGCTCCCATTTTTGATTAACTGAATATCAAGTTTGTGTTTAATTTTATTAAATAGATAGGTTGAATTTTTTTCGGTTTTACAAATTAAGCATATCGACTGAAACCCTTTCTCCTGGCATAGATTTATTTCCTTAACAATTTCATCAATGAAGATTTCGGAATTATCAGCAATATATACTTTTGGGCTATCGCCATTCCGATTAAAACTTTTTATCTGTGAACTTTTTTCAATGAACTTTAAACTAAAATTTAAAATTTCATTCGTACAACGGAAACTTTTATCCAACATAATAAGAGAAGATTTTTTCTTGTTCAATATTTTTTGAATTTGTTCGTAGAAAGAAATATCTTCTTTTTTGGCAAGAGT
>JAZPYM010000045.1:0-11668 GCA_045544215.1 Congzhengia sp. | reverse complement strand
CTGGACGGAAAATAGTACAGATTGGACAAACTGAGCGAAAGTGTGGCGTAGCCTTACTTTCGGTTACCCGACGGCGTACGGGGGTACGCCGAGAGGCGAAGTTTGTTCAAAACACAAGGCAATAAAAAACAGAAGGAATTCGCAATATGCGAATTCCTTCCTTATATTTTACAGTATTTACGATTACCAATCAAACAAAAGAGCATTGCATGACGCTTCTTTGCCTTGTGTGGTCTGTGCATTTTACTACAGTCCCTTTTTTATATCAATGGTTTTTTGGTAATTTTCCCTTGCAAACGAGGATATTGCTCCGGTGTAGGTGCAACTTTTTCAATTGCAATGATACAGTGGGTAATGTCTGTTTCGGGGATGGTGTAGGTGTAAAAATCTGCCACGCTGCCCCCTAATGCATCAATGGCATTTTCTGCCTCTTTCAGTTCGTCTTCCAAAGCATTTCCCTTGTATGCCAAAAACATGCCTCCCACCTTTACATAGGGCAAACAGTATTCTGCCAGCACATTCAACCTTGATACCGCGCGGGACACACAAATGTCAAACTGCTCCCGCAAGACACTGCCCTTCTTGGCGCCATCTTCTGCCCGGGAATGAATGGTTTTGGTATCCGTAAGAGATAGTGCTTCGGATACGGCATCTAAAAAGGTCAGCCGTTTGTTTAAGGAATCCAAAAGCGTCAGGGAAATGTCAGGGCGGGCAATTTTCAGAGGAATGCCGGGAAAACCAGCGCCTGTTCCCACATCAATCACAGTTGCTTTTTTCTTGAGAAAGGGAAGACCGAATAAACTGTCAGCAAAGTGCTTGGTTGCCACCTCAAAGGAGTCTGTGATGGCGGTCAGATTCATTTTTTCATTCCACTCTAACAGCAAATCAGCATACAAAGAAAAGTCAGAAAGCTGCGCCTTTGATAAGGAAAATCCGGCAAGTTCTGCACATTTAAATAAAGTTGTCGGTATCATACTTTTCCTTCTTTCTCATCTTTTTTGCCTGATGGATTTGTTTTTTTACAGCTTCCGGCTTTGAAATAGCGTAAAAGGCAGGTGTTTCTGCAACAAAATTGTGGAAGAAAATGTCCAGCCCCAAACCATACACCACATCACCGCCCAGTGTTTTTCTGCCGAGAAACAATGTATTTAGAAAACATTCCGGCTGGGCTTCTGTGATGGGCATGTCCAGTAAAACACTGTCCCGCAGGGTGTTAAATATAAACACCCGTCTATCTGTAACAAAGTAAAGATTTTTCGATATCCGCTTATGGCGGTACCATATCCGCCCGAATATGAGATAGATGCCGATGAGCAAACAGGTGATGCCCGAAAGAGAAAACGCCATGCTTTGTCCCCGCAACATCAGCACAAAGGAAAGATATGCGTTAAAAAGCAAAAAGCCACCCACCAGCAAAGAAAGGGGCAGCAGAAAAATATCTGCCCTTACAAAATAAGAAAGTGCGTCCGGGGCGTCGGACCAAAGCACAGTTTCTTCGCTTTCAAAATATTTTTTTTGAATTTCCTCTTTTGTCATAACAAAACTCCTTTTTCAAAATAAAAAGCGGCACGGAAGAACACCATGCCGCATGGAATAACCTTCTTAAAAAGAACCGGAAGAGCGTCTGTATCCGGAGCCACGCTTTGCATCCAACCCTTTTTTCATCTCCGAAAGCTTTTCGTCGCTATCCTGCTTGAATTTTGCCATCATATCCTCAAAGCTTGTGGGAGCACTTTTCTTGGACCAATCAATGTCCTCTGGCTTTTTGGGCGCTTGATGACGGGCTGCTTTTTTTGCTTGCGCGCGTTCTTCTAACAGTGCCTGCTTGATGGATAAGCTGATTTTTCCGTTTTGGTCAATGGACAAAATTTTTGCTTTAATCACATCATTTTCTTTCACATGGTCACTGATGTTTTTTACATATTCCAGGGCGATTTCGCTGATATGTACCAACCCTGTTTTTCCGTTATCAAATGAAACAAAAGCGCCAAACGGGGTAATTCCTGTTACCTTTCCTTCTATTAACATGCCCGGCTCTAACTGCATTTTAGAAGTTTCCTCCTTTGAAAATGAAATCCTGTAAATATAAATATGTAACCTGCATTATTTGGAGGCGTCTACAAACACCTTTTCGTTGGGTTTTGTGTAGCCTAATTTTTCCCTGATAACGCGGCGGAGGTAATCCTCCTGGTCGATTGACTCAAGCTCAGAAGTCAAGTTTTTTTGTTCTTTTTGTGCAGTTTCAATCTTTGCATCCACGATGGCGTTTTCTTCTTTTAAGCGCGCAAATTTGAATTGCTGCGAAATCAAGAGTGTCAACAGATAGACAAACAAAAGGCAGACCAGCACACGCTTAAAAAATATTCTGAAATTGATTGTTTTTCCCTTGACCTTTAACCCATGCTCCATGTTTTGCACCTACAATTTTTTCATTGCTTTTCTTGTGATTTGAACCGATGTGTGAAACCGAAAGGACAGATGTTTCGCCATCCGTTTCACTATGCGGCATGCGGGCAAACAAAGCGCCCGCATACACCTATAAATCATTTTATACATAATTGCAAGCGGTGTCAATAGTATTTTGAAAAAAAGTTGAAAAAAAGAAAGGATAAAACGGGTAATCTGTTTTAAAAGGAATAAGATCCAACGGGAAAGCGTGATTTTATAAAGAATTGCTCCTAAAAACACGCCAAAAAATTCAAAGGCACGCACAATGCCGTTGCTGATGGTAAAGGTCATAAACACCATGATCGTGCAGCAGATTGCAATAAAAATTCCGTCGCAAACATTAATGAGAAAAATGGCGTTTTTTTCCTTTGTACCTGCCAGGGATAAAATGTCGTAAATCAGCATGATACATCCTCCGGTCAGGCAGGCATATAAAAAAATGGTAACCTCGTCCGTCATGGAAAAAATCATTGCAGCTTCCCTCGCGTTTTTATTTCATCATTTTTTTAAAAAAGCCCTTGCTTGATTTGCCGGTGGTTCCGCCGGTGTATTCTAAGGCATAAATACACCCTTCAATTAAAAGCTGCCCGTTTGTCACATCCAGTTTTTGAATGTGCAGCGATTCTCCCTCAACGATTAATGTGTCATCTTCTGTGAATAATACAATTTTTCCCTCGTCAAAGGTGTCCACATCCACCACACCGGAAATGGACAGACGCTCCTTGTTTTCCAATGTAATCTGGTGCATCGTTTGTTCCTGAGCCATACAAGTCTCCTTTTTTGTGCTTTGTTTTTGTTACATTGTATGAAAATTCTTAACATATTATGACGGGAACGAATTTTGGATTGACGATTTTTGATATTCGTGGTACAATGGTATATGGTAAAGTAGGGATAAATAAACGAAGATAAAGAAGGAAATTACTATGTGGATTTGCGACCAATGGGAAGACTATCGTGTTTTAGATATTGCAAACGGAGAAAAGCTTGAGGACTGGCGGGAGTATCGGTTAATCCGCCCGGACCCGCAGGTGATCTGGAGTGAAAAACAAAAGCCGGCGCTTTGGAACGGTGCCCACGGCGTTTATCATCGAAAAAATACCGGTGGCGGCTTTTGGGATGTAAAAAAGAAGCTGCCGGAGAAATGGAGCATATCCTTTGCGCCTTTGGGACTTTCCTTTTACATAAAGCCTATGGGCTTTAAGCATACGGGACTGTTTCCGGAGCAGGCAACCAATTGGATGTGGTTTTCAGAGCTGATTCAAAATGCAAAACGGGATGTAAAGGTGCTGAACCTGTTTGCGTACACAGGCGGTGCAACGGCGGCAGCCGCTGGAGCAGGGGCGCATGTCACCCATGTAGACTCCTCCAAGGGCATGGTGCTGTGGGCAAAGGAAAACCTGATGCATTCCGGACTTTCTGACAAGCCGGTGCGGTTTTTGGTGGACGATGTTTTAAAATTTGTAGAGCGTGAAATCCGCAGGGGCAATCACTATGACGCCATTATCATGGACCCGCCCTCCTACGGCAGAGGACCAAACGGAGAGGTTTGGAAACTGGAGGATGCCCTGTATCCTCTGGTGTTAAAATGTATGGAAATTTTGTCAGACAAACCCTTGTTTTTCCTGATCAATTCCTATACAACGGGCTTGCAGCCCGCGGTGCTTTCCAACCTTTTAAAACTGACGGTGGGCAAGCGGTATGGCGGCATTGTGGAGGCAGACGAAATCGGGCTTCCCGTTTCTGGCAGTGATTTGATTTTGCCTTGCGGCGCATCAGGCCGCTGGCACATGCAATAAAGAGAAAAGGAGTGTTTGAACATGCAAGGAAATCAAAGAGTTTTAGTGGTAGACGATGATAAAAATATTTGCGAAATTATCCGCTTGTATTTGGATAAGGAAGGGTTTGAGGTTATAATTGCCAATGACGGACAAACCGCCATTGATTTGTTCAAACAAAAGACACCCTCTGTAGTGGTGCTGGATGTGATGCTGCCGAAAATGGACGGGTTTCAGGTATGTCGCGAAATTCGCCGCGTCAGCAACATTCCCATCATTATGCTTACCGCCAAGGGCGAAACCTTTGACAAGGTATTGGGCTTAGAGCTGGGCGCAGATGACTATATGGTAAAACCTTTTGAAAATAAGGAACTGGTAGCAAGAATCAAGGCAATTTTAAGACGCTATGACCCCAAGGACCAAGCAGATAAAGAGG
The DNA here is from genome assembly GCA_045544215.1 of Congzhengia sp. Lineage (GTDB taxonomy): Bacteria > Bacillota > Clostridia > UBA1381 > UBA9506 > Congzhengia. Next base: position 7,006 of record JAZPYM010000045.1, on the reverse strand, counting down.
TTATTTACCCCAATCTGATTGTAAACCTTACCAATTACGAATTGAAAATCAACGGGGAGCCATTGGACATCCCCCCAAAAGAATTGGAGCTTTTGTTCTTTTTGGCAACCAATCCCAACAAGGTATTCACAAGAGAGCAGCTTTTGGAAACCGTATGGGGTTTTGACTATTTTGGAGACTCCAGAACGGTGGATGTTCATGTAAAACGCCTGCGTGAAAAATTGGAAAAGGCAGGAGAAAGCGTGAACTGGCAGCTGAAAACCGTTTGGGGCGTGGGCTATAAATTTGAGGTGAAGTAAATTGAAGCGAAAAAGCATTTATATACAGCTTTTTACTGCGGTTATGGCGCTGTTTGCGGTGGGATTTGTGCTGACGGGCACCTTGCTTTTTAATTTCATGGGCACATATTTAACCTCCCGCCATGAAAAGAATTTAGACACCATTGCCGGTCAGGTCATTGATATTACCATGCATATGGCTACCGCGGGGCAGCGGCTCCCGGCAGACACATATCTGCTGAATATCAACGCAGTGGCAGCTTCCACCGGCACGGAAATTATTGTGATAAACAAAGAGGGCAAGCTGGTTGTTTCCAGCATTGAGGGATTTCACGGGACAGTGGAGGGCGCTTATGTTGCGGATGTGCTGTCAGGCAAGCGCATCACCCATCGGGGTGCGTTAAACGGCGTTTTTCGCGGGGAGGCGCTTACCGTTGCCCATCCTATTGAATATCAAAACACAGTGGTTGGCGGCGTGCTGGTTAGCATTCCGACACCGGAGGTAACAAAAATGCGCCTTGAGGTGCTGAAAATTTTTGTAATCAATGTGGCAGTTGTTACGATTTTTGTAGCATTTTTTGTTTATTTTATTTCCAAGCGTATCACAAAACCCATTTCTGCTTTAAAGGATGCGGCAAGAACCATTGCAGACGGAAACTTCAAGCGGCGGGTGTATATAGAAGCGGACACGGAGCTTACAGAGCTGGGCGAGGCGTTTAACCATATGGCAAACTCCATTGAACAGCTTGAAAACATGCGTTCCAGCTTTATTGCCAATGTTTCTCACGATTTAAGAACGCCTATGACTACCATTGTGGGCTTTGTGGAAGGCATATTAGACGGCACCATCCCCCAGGAAAAGCATGCCTGGTATTTGTCCGTGGTGCTGGACGAAAGCAAGCGTCTGTCCAGAATTGTTACAGACCTTTTGGATTTGAGCAAGCTGGAGCAGGGCAGATTTTCCGTTGAAAAGCGGGATTTTGATATCAACGAATTACTCCGTCTCAGTGTGATTAAGTTTGAAAAACGCATTACGGAGAAGCACATTCAATTAACCGTTGGATTTGAAAGCGAAAATCTTCGGGTAAACGCCGACAAAGATGCGGTGCAGCGCGTTGTAACCAACTTGTTTGACAATGCAATTAAGTTTACCCAGGAGGGCGGCTTTATTGATATACAGACCGGCATTAAGGAAGGGCGTGCTTATGTCAGCATCCAGAATTCCGGTGCGGGCATTGAAGAAAAGGACTTGGTGCACATTTTTGACCGTTTTTATAAATCGGATAAATCCAGAGGTCAGGACAAAAATGGCGCCGGTCTGGGACTTTACATTGTAAAAAGTATTTTGCAGGCACACGGCGAGCAAATTTGGGCAGAAAGCGTGCCGGGAGAGTTTACAAGATTCAGCTTTACATTAGAAACATCCAAGGAAAAAAAGAAAGCGGATGAGAAAAAGGCAGAGGAATTATGAAAGAATTAAAAATTATTCACACAGCCGATATCCATTTTGATACAGCGTTTTCAGGACTTGCAGAAACGGAAAAAGCAGCAGTCAGACGGCAGGATTTAAAAACCACCTTTTCCCGTATGATTGATTGTGCAAAGGATTGCGATATGCTTTTCATTTCCGGTGACTTGTTTGATGGCAAAATGGTCAGCCGCAGTACACTGGAATTTTTAAAGGCAAGCTTTGCCACCATTTCGCACATACCGGTATTTATCTGTGCCGGCAACCATGATTGCTATGATGAACAAAGTGTATATAACACCTTTGATTTCGGGGAGAATGTGCACATTTTCAAAACAACACCGGAGCGGATTGAGACAGAGCATGCCGATGTATACGGTGTTTCCTTTCAAAAAGCAAATGATGAGCGGGTGTTACTTCCGGAATTTACAGTCGTAAACCCTGACAAAATCAATTTGCTGGTTCTGCATGGAAATTTGGCTGGGGAAGGATACAATCCCATAAAGCTTTCGGATTTGGAAAACTGCGGCATGGACTATGTGGCACTGGGGCACATTCACGCAACCAGCGGGATAGAGAGACGGGGCACATGCTTTTTTGCATACCCGGGCTGTCCGGAGGGACGCGGGTTTGACGAAACGGGAGAAAAAGGTGTTTTATCTCTTCGTGTTACCAAGGGAAGCGTGAAGGCAGAATTTGTCCCCATATGTCAGCGCATGTATGTGCGGGAAAAAATTGATGTGACAGAAGCTGCATCATTCGAGGATGTGGTGGCACTGCTACAAAAAGCACATCAGGGAGATGACCATATGTATCGGTTCTATCTTGTGGGCAAGCGTGCCTTTCCCATTGATGTGGAGGTACTGAAAAAATCTGTTTGCGGTTTTGATGTTTCTGTAATAGATGAAACGACGCCCGCTGTGGATTTTGAAAAAATCAGCCAGGAATTTTCCCTAAAGGGTTTGTTTACAAAATATGCCTTAGAAGCAAAGGACAGCATGGAACCAGAAGCGTTTGCCCGCGCATTTGATGCAGGCTTTTCGCTGATAGAAAAAGAGGAACGAAATGAGAATCGATAAAATCGAAATTGACGGATTTGGAAAACTGAATAATTTTTCCTTGACGCTTTCTGATGGTTTCAACCTGATTTACGGCGAGAACGAAAGTGGAAAAAGCACTCTTTGCGACTTTTTGCTTTCCATGTTTTATGAAATGCCAAACGACGGAAAACGCATGGAGCTTTCCGAGTCTTTCAGACGGAAATATAAGCCCTGGAACGGGGAGCGTTTTGGCGGTCGGGTGTATTTTACCCACGAAGGAAAACGCTATCTTCTGGAAAAAAGCTTTGGGAGCACCAAACGGTTAGACCGTGTGCGCCTGTTGGATGCAGACACCTGGGATGAATGCGGCAGCGGGGAAAACGCAGGGGAACGCTTTTTTGGTCTTGGCAGAGAGGGCTTTTTAAAGACGCTGTTTTTAAAAGGTCTGGGAGCGGACGCCAAGGAGATGAACAGTGAAGAAATCTTAACCCGCCTTTCTAACATGGAAACCAGCGGTGATGAAGATGTTTCCTATATTAACATTCAAAACGCTTTGGAAAAGGAGCAGCATGTCATCCTGACCAAAACAGGCAAGGGCGGAAAGCTGTATGCTCTAAAAGAGCAACTGCAGGCGTTGGAGCTGGAAAAGGCAGCGGCGTTGCGTCTCTATGAACAAACCAAGGAGGATGCGCAACAGGCAGCGCAGCAACAACAAGAAATCAAAACCCTTTCTGCCGCTTTGGAAAAAATGGAAGCGCAGCATCAAACGGCTCTTGCGCATGAGCGTTGGCTTTCTCAGAAAAAAACGGCAGAATCCCGCACGATTTTAGAGGAACGCCTTGCGCGGGAGAAGCAAAAGGAAGCAGAATTAAAAGAACGGCTCACGGCACAGGCAGAAAAAGCGAATTCTTATATTTCTCAAACAGAACTTGACAATGCCAAGATACTGGAAAAAGAAATCATTATACTAGAAAACAAACAGGAAGAAGCACAAAAAAACAGGCAAATTTGTTTGGAAAATGTCCAAACAAAGAATATTCAAAACAAAAGAAATGCAGCGATGATGGCACTTGCAGTTTTAGCGGCGTTTCTCCTTGGCGGGTTTGTATTCAAAAAAGTGATCGATCCGCGGGTGTTCTTTGGAGCGGGAATGTTGTGCTCCGTTGCTTTGGCTGTTTTTATGTGGAGGAACAATTGGAATCAAGGGGAGCTATCGGCAGCAGAAGAGATGCTTGCCGGTGTTTCAGAAGAACTTTCAAAGAAAAAACAGCAGGCAGAACAACTCATAAGCACTTATGGTGCAGAAGATTTTAACGCATTTTTTGCCCGCGCGGCAGAAGAACGCGCAAGTCTTGGCATGAAACAGAATCAGGAGGAGCAGGCAAAAGCAGTTGCCGCAGAAATACAGACGCTCCAAAAGGCAATTGCAGATTTGCCGTCTTCCGACATACAGCCTGCAGAACAGGCGACTATCGAATATAAAGGAGAGTCTGCCGGAGCATTGGCAGTGCGTATGCAACAACAAAAGAGCAGACTGGAACAACTAACAAAGAGCCATTACGCCCTTTCCATTGACCTGGCAAAGCAGAAAGGCAACGAGCGTACGATTTCTGAAATTGAATCAGACATGTCGGCGGTTTTGGGGCAAATTGCATTTTACGAAAAACGATATGCTGCGCTGGAACAGGCATCCTGCTGGTTATCCCGCGCACATGGAGAAATCAAACAGAATTATGCTCCCAGGCTTAACCAGAAAACTGCTGAAATTTTTTCCAGGTTGACGCGGGAAAAATATAGCGGCGTCAAGCTGGGTGAGGGATTTTCCCTAAACTATCGGAACGAAAACAATGAAATCGTAGACGCTGCCCACTTAAGTGGCGGTACCTATGATTTATTATACGTTGCGCTGCGGTTTGCCGCGCTGTCTGTTTTGTTTGACGGCGCCATCCCCCCTGTCATATTAGACGACGCACTTTTGCAGCTGGATGACGGGCGGTTTATGGAGGCAGCGGACTTTTTAATAGCAGAGGAATTCGGGCAGGTGCTTTACTTTACCTGTCACCAATCCGGTGTGGCACTTTTTAAAAATGAAGCAGTAAACAAAATTTCACTTTCACATACAGGAGGAAACAACGATGAATTACAAAATTGAAACCAATTGCGTACAGGCAGGCTATGAGCCGAAAAACGGAGAACCCCGTGTGCTTCCTATCTATCAGAGCACGACTTATAAATATGATTCCGCACAGTATTTAGGGGATTTGTTTGATTTAAAGGTAGACGGACATATGTATACCCGCCTTTCAAACCCCACCATTGCCTGCGTGGAAAAGAAAATTGCTACACTTGAGGGCGGCGTTGGTGCAATGTGCTTATCCTCCGGTCAGGCGGCAAATTTGTTTGCCCTTTTAAACATCGCACAAAGCGGTGACAACTTTATCAGCGCATCCGAAATTTATGGCGGAACAGTGAATCTGTTTGCCGTTACCATGAAAAAAATGGGCATTGAGGTACGGTTTGCAAATCCCGATAGCAGCGATGAAGAGATTGAAAAGCTGTTTGATGACCGTACAAGAGCGGTGTTTGGCGAAACTGTTTCAAACCCTGCTTTAAATGTATTAGATATTGAGCGATTTGCTCGCCTTGCCCACAGCCACGATATTCCGCTGATTATTGACAATACCTTTGCAACGCCTATCAACTGCCGTCCGTTTGAGTTTGGTGCAGATATTGTGACACACTCTACCACCAAGTACATGGACGGACATGCAACCTGCGTTGGCGGCGCCATTGTAGATAGCGGAAAGTTTAACTGGGACAACGGAAAATACCCCGAGCTTTCTACACCGGATGATTCTTACCACGGCGTAACCTATACCAAGGAATTTGGCAATCAGGCATACATCGTAAAGGCAAGAGCACAGCTGATGCGGGATTTGGGTTCCCAGATGAGTCCGCTTGCAGCGTTTATCTTAAATTTAGGACTTGAAACCTTGCATCTTCGTGTGGAGCGCCATTGTGAAAACGGACTTGCGGTTGCAAAATTCTTAGAAAGCTGTCCCGATATTTCCTGGGTAAATTACCCCGGTCTTGCGTCCCATCCGCAGCATGCCTTAGCGCAGAAATATATGCCAAAGGGTACATGCGGTGTCATTTCTTTCGGTATTAAGGGCGGAAAAGAAGCGGCTGTGAAATTTATGGAGGGATTGGAGCTTGCGCAGATGGTGGTTCATGTAGCAGACGCCAGAACCTGTGTGCTGCACCCGGCATCCACCACCCACAGACAGTTAACAGACGAGCAACTGGTTGCCTGCGGTGTGCCTGCTGACATGATTCGTATGTCTGTGGGAATTGAAAACGCAGACGACATCATCGCAGATATTTGTCAGGCGCTTGAAAAAGCAAAATAAAGAAATCATTGCAAACGGCATAAAGCTGTGATAAAATAATAAGAAAAGTTCAAAAAAGCAAGGAGCGTTTAACTTGGAAAATGTATTTGACATATTAAAAGAGCGCGGGCTGATTGCCCAGACAACCCATGAAGACGAAATCAGAGAACTTCTGGGCAAGGAAAAGGTGACATTTTATATCGGGTTTGACCCCACGGCAGACAGCCTCCATGTAGGGCACTTTTTGCAGATGGTGGTAATGCGCCACATGCAAAATGCAGGACACAAACCCATTGCTTTAGTTGGTGGCGGAACCGGTATGGTTGGCGACCCCTCCGGCAGAACGGATATGCGCCAGATGATGACGGTAGAAACCATCAACCACAACTGCGAGCGTTTTAAAAAGCAGCTTTCCTCCATTGTGGATTTTTCAGACGGCAAAGCCATTATGGTAAACAACGCAGACTGGCTGCGGAGCCTAAATTATATTGAATTTTTGCGTGACATTGGCGCATGCTTTTCTGTTAATGAAATGCTTCGTGCAAAATGCTTCCAGACGCGTCTTGAAAAAGGTCTTTCCTTTATTGAGTTTAACTATATGCTGATGCAAAGCTACGACTTTTTGAAACTGTATCAGAATTACGGCTGTAAGATGGAATTGGGCGGTGATGACCAGTGGTCCAACATTTTGGGTGGTTTGGAATTGGTTCGCCGTGTGGAAGGTCAGGAAGTATATGGCATGACCTTTACACTGCTCACTACCTCTGAAGGAAAGAAAATGGGCAAAACTCAGGGCGGTGCTGTTTGGCTGGATCCCAAGAAAACCTCTCC
>JAZPYM010000043.1:0-1818 GCA_045544215.1 Congzhengia sp. | reverse complement strand
TTGGAATCTTTTCTAGAAGCATGAATGTGAACAGTTTTCTGTATCACATGATGTTTTTGGAAGCGGCCGTCTGTATTGATTTGTTACAGCTTCTATTTGACTTTTTGTTTTCTGTTTGTATGTAGCTCCCAGGCCACTAATCTAGATTTTTAATGCAAAACAGAGCATGTGCTTTTCAAGTACTCAAGGAGCTGATTAACTTGGCATTGCTTTGGCTGCATCCTTTTGTTTTCAATTAGTGCGGATGTTCTGGAGCTGATCACTTGACTACCACGGGCAACGCATCTTTAACCTGGATTTTTTTTGTTGGATCAGGGATTTTCAATTTAAATTTGCTTTTGTAGATTTTCATACTGGTTTATCATTTGAGTTCAATTGTGTGTACTTTCAGGAGAGTATCAACTGTTTTAAGGAAGACTGTTGTAGTTCTTTGAGGCTTTGGACGTGGTCTATTATCACCTTCTGCCAGCTCCATAACTGACCTCATCAGTACAGCCGTTGGGTTTGCTCCTTTTTATCTCCATGTGCTTTTCAACTTCAACACGTGAGGATTTTCACCACAACTTGCAACATGCTCTCTCATTTTGATGAAAACTTAATAGTTTCAACCTCTTACATCAGCTCTAAGTTTTGCGTGCTTTTTTTATGGGTTGTGACGGGTTATTTATATTCAATTTATCAGCTGGTAGTGATCATGTTTCATTATGGTTTCATGAATACTCGCAAGGCGTAAGATTGTCAAATGGTGTCCCCGTCCATATCTTCATTATTTTGTTTTAATTTGTCTAGATGATTACGTTTCAACAAGGTTACATAAAGTGTTTCCTAGCTGGCCTTATGATTTTCGATCAAGGCAAGTGTTTCTTTACTTTTCTATTTCATTCTAGTCAACAAGAATAATTTCCTAAATTACAATTACTATTTGAATTCCCCTTGCATGTTCTTCTAGGAAACCTCCAATTTACTAGGGAACATTTCCAGGCTTCAATTTCCTTGGATTGTTAGATTAATTACCAACTCTTTTTTGTTAGCTACATTTGTCTCGCTGTCTTTCTTGAGAATTTATGTGCTTAGTCTAACATATTCGATTTTGTGTCTTTCTAGGAGCTTGAAACCGAGCAATGGTCTTCACTACATCATGCTTTGGAATCCCTTGTCTCTGGATTTCATTGCTACACAACTTCTAATTCAAGGTAACGATAAGATATATGCATAAGATACTTTTGAAACTTGCATGAGAGGTAATGTTTTGCTTAATTCCTTCCGTATGTCTTGTTTTATATATGCTGGTTAATTAGCTTGCATCCGAGTTTAATCTTCTAGTTTTTGAGTCTAGGATAGCATCAAGCATCAAGGAATGCCATGAAGTCAACAAAGAATTATAGCTCGGGACAAGCTTTCAAAAGAGGAGTCATTTTTCTTTTCCATTATTTTCATGATCTATCTTTGTTTGTTCCTTTCCATTGAACTTTCTTTCTTTCTTTCAAGATTTTTGTTTATTTCCTTTTAATTTTTGAGATGTGGGTGTTTTTTTTTTCCTTCTAGTGTCTGGACTCTGCTTGCATGTGTCTCTAGGAACCCCAAGCTATCGAGGAACATATATGGACCGCAACTTAGATGAAGTGTTTGATTCATTACCCTACTCTCTTTTATCTACCTGTGTTTTTCTGTTTTGCTTTGGAATCTTTTCTAGAAGCATGAATGTGAACAGTTTTCTGTATCACATGATGTTTTTGGAAGCGGCCGTCTGTATTGATTTGTTACAGCTTCTATTTGACTTTTTGTTTTCTGTTTGTATGTAGCTCCCAGGCCACTAAT
>JAZPYM010000042.1:0-7630 GCA_045544215.1 Congzhengia sp. | reverse complement strand
TCTAATACCTTTCCTGTGTCATCCACTACAGCAATTTTGCATCCTGTTCGATAGGCAGGGTCTACACCCATCACTATTTTACCTTTTACAGGTGGCTGCATCAAAAGTCTGCTTAAGTTGTCAGAGAACACATCAATGGCTGCCTCTTGGGCACGCTCTGTTAAAGACGCACGAATTTCATTTTTCACAGAAGGCGCAATGAGCCGCTTAAAGCTATCCTCGGCTGCTTGCTGCACCAATGAAGAAAGCTGACTGTTTCCGTCTTTTTTTATAAAATGGCGCAACATCCCTGCCAAAATTTCTTCCTCAGGTGCCTCCAATAAAACCTTTAAAAACCCCTCATTTTCTCCGCGATTGATTGCCAAAATACGATGGTTTGCGATTTTGGAAATCGGCTCCTTATAATCATAATACATGGCATAGGTGCTATCCTCTTCTTTTGCTCCCTTTACCACAACAGAGCCGTCCTTCCACAGCATCCTGCGCACAAAAGTGCGCACCTGGGCATCATCAGAAATCATTTCTGCAATAATGTCAAGGGCTCCGGCAAAGGCATCCTCCACCGTTGCTACCGCCTCACTCAAAGATGCTTTTGCAAGGGCTTCTGCTTGAGAAAAGTCGGCAGTTTGCTCAAAAATCAGGGTTGAAAGCGGCTCTAAACCTTTTTCCTTTGCAATGGATGCACGGGTTTTCCGCTTGGGACGATAGGGCCTGTATAAATCCTCCAGCTCTGTTTGTGTGGCAGCTGCCGCAATCTTTTGCTTTAGCTCCTCTGTCAGCGCACCCTGCTCGTCGATCAGCCGCAAAATATCCGCTCTTTTTTCTTCCAGCGCGCGCAATTGCTTAAGCCGCTCATAAAATTTACGCAAAAGCGCATCATCTGCAGAATTGGTCAGTTCCTTTCGGTACCGCGCAATAAAGGGAATGGTGTTGCCCTCATCAATCAGCGTTACAATATTTAAAATCACCTTGTCCGACAAGGAAAATTCCTGTTTTAATTGTGCCAAAATTGTGTCCAAATCCTAACACTCCCTTCCGAAATCCACATACGCTGTCAAAAGACCGAATATCATTTTTGCCGCTTCCTGTCTGGTGGCAAAGGCGGTAGGTTCTGTAGACATACCACCTGCAAATTCTTCCGTAATTGCTGTAAAGTCGCTCTCTTCCATGTTGACACTGCTTGCTGCAAAGGTAGGAAGCGCCGATGTCAGCAAAAGCGCTGCGGTCAAAGCAGAACACAAAAATTCCCTCATTTCATACTCTCCTTCATGTTGTTTATTGTAATTTTTTATAAAGCCCACGAAAACGCAAAGCATAGTTGTTTTTCATGGTATATACACAACATTAATTTTCTAAAAGGTGTAAATATTTTGCATACTATCGCTTAATCTGTTGCTTGTTTCCCTCTGATAAATGCTGCCGCAAAACCTGAATCACAGTAGACATTTCATCCTTACTGACACCATTTGTCACAAAAGACAAAAGCCGTGTATATTTCTCCTGAGGAAGTTCTTTTGCCAGCAAAGACAACACTGCCTTATGTTTTTTATATCGCGAAATCAAAAAAATGTCAATTCCCATTTGCAATTTTTTTGTGTCAATGTAAAATAAAGGAGCAACTCTGAAATCAGCGTTTCCAATGTCCACTTGACATAAAGCGGCTTGAATGATAAAATAATTTTATAATATGAGAGTATTTTTTCGCATGAAAACTTTCCTGCGAAAAAGCATGATAAACGGAGGAAATCCCTATGACCTTAGACCAGTTAAAACCCGGCGAAAGCGGCATTATTTCCACCACCGGTGGGGAGGGTGCACTAAGACGCCGTTTACTCGATATGGGGCTGACGCCCAAAACAAAAATTACTGTACGCAAGGTTGCACCCTTGGGGGACCCCATTGAACTGTTCCTGCGGGGCTATGTGCTGACGCTTCGCCATGAGGACGCCGCAAAAATTACATTGACAGAGGTGGAAAAGCTATGAAATACCTGGCATTAATCGGCAACCAAAATTGCGGTAAAACAACCCTGTTTAACAGATTGACGGGAGCGAATCAACATGTCGGCAACTTCCCCGGCGTTACAGTGGAGAAAAAAGAAGGCATGATATTAAATCATAAAACCTATTCCGTTGTAGACCTGCCGGGAATTTATTCCCTTTCTCCCTACACCTCGGAAGAAATTGTAACGCGGGATTTTTTAATAAAAGAGCGTCCCTGTGCCATTATCAATATTGTGGACGCTACCAATCTGGAACGAAACCTATACTTGTCCCTGCAGCTGATGGAACTGGGCATCCCCATTGTAATTGCCTTAAACATGATGGACGCAGTGCGCCACAACGGCAATTCCATTGACATTGACCTGCTTTCTCAACAACTGGGCGTTCCGGTTGTTCCCATTTCCGCAGGAAAAAACGAGGGCATCAATGAATTGGTATCTGTCACCATCGAAACGGCAGAGAAAAAAGAACCTCCCAAAAAGTTTGATTTTTGTGATGGTGCGGTGCACAGAGCGCTGCATGCCATTGCCCACTTAATTGAAGACCATGCAGAAGCAAGCGGGTTCCCCCCGCGCTTTGCCGCAACCAAACTAATTGAGGGCGATTCGCTTATGAATGCCGCATTAAACTTACCCGTGGGGGATTCCCATGTGGTTGAGCATTTGATTTGTGAAATGGAAGAATCCTTGGGTACAGACAGAGAGGCAGCGCTGGCAGATATGCGTTATCGTTACATTGAAACCCTGTGCCAAAGCTGTTCTACCAAAACAGGAGAAACAAAAGAACAACTGCGTTCTGCGAACATAGACCGTATCCTAACCCACAAGCTTTTTGGAATTCCGATTTTCCTGTGCATTATGCTACTGGTGTTTTACTTGTCTTTTTCCGCCCTTGGTGCGCCGCTGCAAGCACTTTTAGAATCCATGATTTCCGCAGTAACCGCCCGACTGGACGGACTTTTAACCACCATTGGCGTAAGCAGCTGGGTACATTCTCTCTTAATTGACGGCGCCCTTGCCGGTATCGGCAGCGTGCTTTCCTTTCTACCGATTATCGTATTGCTCTTTTTCTTTCTGTCCATTTTGGAAGATAGCGGATACATGGCACGCGTCGCTTTTGTCATGGATACCTTGCTGCGAAAAATCGGGTTGTCCGGACGATCGGTGGTGTCTATGCTGATTGGTTTTGGCTGTAGTGTACCGGCAATCATGTCCACCCGCACCCTGTCTTCTGAGCGGGACCGGAAAATGACCATTGTGCTGACGCCCTTTATGTCTTGTAGCGCAAAGCTGCCGATTTACGGTATGATGACTGCAGCATTTTTCCCAAACCACGCTGCCGGCGTCCTGCTTTTGATGTATGGCATAGGCATTTTAACCGCGATTTTGTCCGGCTTGTTGTTAAAAAACACCTTATTCCGCGGAAAACCCACACCCTTTGTTTTGGAGCTGCCTGCCTACCGGCTGCCTGCTGCAAAAAGCGTGATGGTGCATATGTGGGAAAAGGCAAAAGATTTTATTAAAAAAGCCTTTAGCATCATTTTTGTTGCCTCTATTGTAATTTGGTTTTTACAAAATTTTGATGCACGGCTGAATTTGGTTTCCGATGTGTCCGAAAGCATGATTGTTTCCATCGGCACCTTCCTGTCCCCCGTTTTTGCCCCCTTGGGCTTTACCGATTGGCGCGCATCTACAGCACTGATTACAGGTCTGTCTGCCAAGGAAACGGTGGTCAGCACCTTATCCATACTGACAAACAGCACCTCCGATGCCCAACTGGCAGGTGCGCTATCTGCCATATTTACGCCTGCTTCTGCAGTGGCATTTTTGACCTTTACCATTCTTTATATGCCCTGCATTGCGGCATTTGCGGCAACAAAACGGGAGCTTGGCTCCTTAAGAGGCGCCTTGCTGACTGCGGGCTATCAAACCTTGGTGGCATATGCTATGGCGTTTTTGATGTATCACATTTCCGGCAAATTCTTTGGAAACCCCTCCTCCATTGCAGACATGGTTGTTTTGACAATTGTGCTGATCCTTGCTGTTTTTGCGCTGGTTTCCTATGTTAAAAACAGAAAACAAGGATGTAACGGAAACTGCAATTGTTGCAACGGACGAGATTGTAGCAAATAATAAAAACCTTTTATCCGTGGCTTTTTCAAGCAATGCAAGAATAATTTGGACACATCTGTCAATATAATAGATTTATAACCCTGCGTGGTGTAAACATAACTTTAACAGATAATTGGGAGGATGTATGAATAAAAACATTGTCTTAGTGGGCTTTATGGGAACGGGCAAAACCACCATCGGTCGTCGGGTTGCCAGCAAGCTGGGGCTTGATTTTTATGACACGGATGAATATATCAAGCGATGCGAAAACATGTCTGTGGCAGACATCTTGACCAAAAAAGGCGCCAAATACTTTGAAGGTGCCCAGCGGTTTGCCGTCATGAACATTTGCGAAAACAAACGCTGCCTGATTGCCACAGGGGGCGGTACAATGTCGGACCCCTACAACAAGGCACTTCTTTCTGAAAATGGCATCCTTGTCTGGCTGAAGGCATCCGCTGAAACCATTTATGAAAACACAAAAAATTCCCACAACAAACGGCTGGAAATTGTAGGCAAATCCATTCCCGAAATTGCAGAAATCCTAAAACGCTTTGAGGTGGACTACAAGGATAGCCAGATTGTGGTGGATGTAGACCAGGACCGCAATATTGATGTTGTGGTGGATTTGGTTGTAGAAAAAATTAAAGCATATATCGCTTAAGGAGGAACATAAAATGGACAACACTTGTATTTTTTGCAAAATCATAAAGGGAGAAATCCCATCAACCAAGGTGTATGAGGACGAGCTGGTGTTCGCTTTTCGCGACATCGCCCCCGCCGCACCGGAGCATATTTTGATTGTCCCAAAAGAGCACATTTGCTGTGCCAATAAATTAGAGAAAGCCCATGAATCATTGGTGGGACACATCGTTTTGGTGGCTGCAAAGCTTGCACAGGAGTTGGGCTTTGCCGAAGATGGCTACAGAATTATCAATAACTGCGGTGAAAACGCAGGGCAAACCGTATTCCACCTGCATTTTCATCTTTTGGCAGGAGACAAATTCACAAATTTGGTATAGAAAGGATGCATCAATATGTTTTACATAGGATGTCACTTATCAGCGTCAAAAGGCTTTCTGGCAATGGGAAAAACCGCAACAGAAATTGGTGCAAACACCTTTCAGTTTTTCACAAGAAACCCCAGGGGCGGTGCAGCAAAAGCGCTGGACCAAGCGGATATTGACGCTTTTTTAGCCTATCAAAAAACCCATGGAATTGGCAAAATTTTGGCACATGCCCCCTACACCCTAAACGCCTGCTCGAAAGATGAGGGAATTCGTACCTTTGCAAAAAACACCATGGCAGACGACCTTTTGCGAATGGAAGCCGTGCCGGGAAATTTGTATAATTTCCATCCGGGTAGCCATGTGGGACAAGGTGTCGAGACAGGCATCGCCCAAATCTCTGACCAGCTAAATGCGCTTTTAACAAAAGACTTAACTACCACTGTTTTGCTGGAAACCATGGCAGGAAAGGGCAGCGAGGTAGGCAGCCGTTTTGAAGAATTGCGCGCTATCATAGACCGTGTTGATCTTTCGGACAAGCTGGGCGTTTGCCTGGACACTTGCCATGTGTATGACGCAGGATATGATATTGTAGGAGATTTAGACGGCGTACTGGCAGAATTTGACCGCGTAATCGGCATTGACCGCCTTCGCGCCATTCATATAAACGACAGCAAAAATCCTTTTATGAGTCACAAGGACAGACACGAAGGAATTGGCGGCGGCTCGATTGGCGCAGACGCCCTTGCCCGCATTATTAATCACCCCCAATTAAAAGATTTGCCCTTCTTTTTGGAAACCCCCAACGAGCTTGCGGGATACGCCAACGAAATTGCACTTCTCAAGGGGCTGAGAACAGGCCAATGAAACATGCAAAAACCACGCTCTATCAGCGTTTAGCACAATACAACAAAACCACCATACCCATGCACATGCCGGGGCATAAGCGCAACACGGCTTTGCTGGGAAAGCATCTGCCTTACATGGTGGACATCACAGAAATTGACGGGTTTGACAATCTGCACGACATGCAGGGGATCTTAAAACAAACGGCAGCAAAAGCTGCTTGCTACTATGGCGCAAAGGCGTCCTTTCCCCTGGTCAATGGCGCAACCTGCGGTATTTTGGCTGCTATCCATGCTCTTGCCCCTGCAGGCAGCACCATCATCATGGCGCGCAACTGTCATAAATCTGTTTACAACGCCGTAGCGCTTAGAAATTTGACGCCCCATTACATATGCCCAGAAGCAGACGAATTGGGTGTTTCTGGCAAAATTTCACCCCAGCAGATAGAGGAGGCGCTACGCTCCGTGCCCCATTGTCCGCTGGTTGTGGTTACTTCCCCCACTTATGAGGGAGTCATCAGTGACATTAAAGAAATCGCAGCAGTTTGCCATAAACATGGTGCTTTTCTTTTGGTAGACAGTGCCCACGGTGCACATCTGCAAGGAAGAAAAATCCATGTGGCAACTGATACAAATTTGGTGGCACCTGCGACAGATTCTGTTGCGCCCGCCACACAAAATCATTCTGATTTTATTACCTCTGTCACACAAAGCGGTGCGGATGTTGTGGTAATGAGTCTGCATAAAACCATGCCTGCCTTAACCCAAACTGCCCTTTTACACATTGGCAGTCAGCAGGTGGATGAAGATGCCATAAAGGATGCTTTGTCCATTTATGAAACCGCAAGTCCCAGCTATGTTTTGCTTGCCTCCATCGACCAGTGTCTTAGCATAATGGTGGAAAAAGGAGAACAGCTGTTTTCTTCGTTTTATAAAAATTTAGCTGGTTTTTATCGAAAGATAAAATCCTTAAAAGCCCTTGACATTGCCGTTTATGACGATTGCAGCAAAATTGTCATTTCCACGAAAAATACTTCTCTTTCCGGCCCGAATCTGGCAGAGGTTTTGCGAAACGAGTACCATATTGAAACAGAAATGGCAGGGCGGGATTATGTGCTTGCCATGGCAACCGTATGTGACAAGCCAAAGCATTTTAAACGCCTTTCTTCCGCGCTGATCGCCATTGATAAAACCTTGACACGCACGGAAAAACAAAAGGGCACAAACGATTTTCCTGTACCCCAAATGGCAGAAGTTCCCCATGTTGCATTGCAGCAAGCAGGGGAATGGGTTTTAATCGAGGAGGCGCAGGGGCGCATTTGTCTGGACTATATCTGGGCATATCCGCCTGGAATTCCGTTGCTTTGCCCAGGAGAAATAATTTCTGAAGAGGTTTTGGCATGTATAGACTCCTATGAGAAAGCCGGCATTACGCTGAAAAGTACAAAAGGAATGAATGAAAATAAAATATGGGTAAAAAAGAGCCTGTAGCAAAATGATTTCTTTGCTACAGGCTCTTTTGTCTTGTGTGGTGCGCGCATTTTGCCACACCCTTTTTCATTATACAGATAGCATCATTCTATCACTTAAACCTTGTCTGCTTTTCGCAGAAAACAAGGAAACCAAGTCCTCAGGCGTCATATCTTCTCGCTCTTTGCCTTTCA
>JAZPYM010000041.1:0-4333 GCA_045544215.1 Congzhengia sp. | reverse complement strand
TCTTTCGCATGGTCTGTGACCTCCTTTCTCGCCCGACAGGGCGCATAGCAGGGTTTGGGGAAGGCACTCCCCAACAAGATTCCCGCAGGGGCAAAAATAAGCGGAGAGCGAATTTTGGCACCTCGGTAGAATCTTGCTCTAAGACTGCCGCAGACTGCCCCTGTCTGGTTTTTCCGTACATAGAACGGACAGGACAGGGCTTGCGGCCCGCTGTGGGCGGCCTTTTTTCCTTTCGCCAATATGACGCCGGAACGGGGCTTTGCTGCCCGCTGGCTGCGGCTTTTTCCCTTTCCGCTAAAGATACATTTCAAAGGCCGCCAGCTACCCGCTGGACGGGGATTTTTCAAAATTTCTTTTGCCTTAGTAATCCGGGCAACAGGATTTTGGCAACCGGCGGGGCAGAGAATTTTTCCTTTCACTCCCCACACCACCGCTCTTAGAAATTTGCCAAACGGAGCAGGCAGTTTTTTCTGGCTTCACCTACCTACTACGGGTGATTTTCGATTTTGCCAAATGGACACAAAAAAAGCAGCAAATCTTTTTCAGACTTACTGCTTTCGCTGGCCGCTGGTGGGCGGCTGATATTCAGTTTTGAAAGTTCGGGTCAGGGTGCCCCGAAGATAAAAAAACAACAGTATTCAATTTATTAAATAATTTCCTGTCGATTCCCTTTAATCAATACAGTTTGACCGTCAGCCAATTCAATCAAATCGTTCTTCGATATATCTCCAAAAGGGCTCTCTTTTTCAGCGTGTGGTATCAACGGATTTGCTAAATATCCTAATCCATCGGAAAAATTTCCGGCAGCAATCATACTACCTGCGCTAATTCCCAGATACACCAATCCATTCTCTATTGCTTGCTTTAGGGGCTTCGAAAATCCTGTTCTGTTTATTTCGCTAAGAAGCGTATGGGCATTTCCTCCACAAAAAGCAATCATGTCATATTGAGTGAGTTCTTGAACACTCATTAAGCGAAACGGTACAGGTATGTCACTAATATAACTTGAATATGTTCTTTTATATCCATCGGAAAGTAAAAACGCAAGATTATATATAAGAATATTATTCATAGGTATTCCCATATTCATAAGGCGCTCCATACATACAATGATTCCTTCTCGCGCACCATCATTTCCAACTGCGGCGGATGGAACCAAAATCGCTTTTGTGTTAATCGGTTCTTTTCCGATACATTTCCAAAATAATACCATAGTCTTTTCGTTTAAGCCACTTGAAGTTAAGAACAGGGTTCTCATAAACTTAGTCCTCTTTTAATTTTTCAAATTTCTGATTCTATGTAAGATGATAAAACATCAATTCATACCGAAATAATCCCATAATGTTAGTTATTTTGTTTTTTTTCAATACAGCTTACCATTATTATCACTATTCCGCGAGTATTAGATGACCTTAAATTCAATCTCTCCTTCTTGTATCTAACAAATATATTCTACTACCCCTGTTGTTTTTACTTTCTAATATACTTTTATGGTTAACTCATTGAAATCTACTATCAACAAAATCCAGCATTAAATTCTCTTCTCAGATTTTCGCACTACCATGCACATTTTTATAGAAATTATCAATACTATCTATTTTTTGTACCATTAGAAGTATCAATCCTTGTTCTACATTTCTTATTGCTACTAGACTTTCGTAAAGATGTTCTGTTTTGCTTTTTCAATTTTTTATTCATTTTTTGAAGTTTTTTATATGCATCTTGAAACTTTTTTTTCTTTTCATCTGTCAATCCAATTTTGGAGTAATAATAAATATTCATCCACTGCTCGGCCGTGATTAACGTATATGAATTTGAAAGACTAATTCTATTGGCTTTTCCCAATCTTTTGATTTGCTCATTAGAAAATAAAATAGAAAGTCTCTCTTTAGCAGTCTCTCCTTTAATATTAGTGTAAAAAAAAGCCACTAAATCTTTATAATTTTGAAGATCATCACCACTCAATCTATCATCCCATAACTGCATATGAAGCATAACTGTATCAACATTAGGCGAAGGAAAAAAATCGCTCCTTTTAAAACTATGTGTAATTTCTACCTTATATTGTGCCTTTATTATAGCAGCACGAAAACCTTCATATTTTTGTAATGGAATACCGCAATTCTTTTTAGCTGCCTCTCTTTGAATTATGATATTTATATCTGATGGTGGATTTACATCGTCTGTTAATTTCCTAATAATATCCGCTGTTATCTGAAAAGGAATATTGGAGAATATTTTATATCTGCGATTTAAAGGCAACTTATATTTTAAAAAATCACCAAATATATATGTAACATTATCATGACTGTGATATCTTACTAAATTATTATATAATTCTTGATCATATTCAACTGCAACAACCTCTCCAGCATGCTGAGAAAGTACATCTGTTATTATCCCTTTTCCAGGACCAATTTCAATAACATAATCTGTTACATCAATATTTGACTTGCTTATTAAACGTTCTACCAACTTTTTATTAACCAAAAAATTTTGTGAATATCCAAGATTTTTCATCTAATCGCACCTCATTCTCTATTTATTTTCATAACTATATACGAGTAAGCCCTAACGTTGCATAAAAAACAGCCCCTGTAAAACGATATATAAGTAAAGTGCGCCAATAACCTATTCTTTCAAACACGATGAATGACCATTGTAATTTCTTAAAAAATGTACAATTACTTTAAAATATTATATATCTGATCTTTACCTGAATCATTTGCTCACTATTGTTGTATCTATTTTCTTGCATAGACCATTTTTTTTGGGCACATACCAGTCTCACGGAACGACTGTTGCACATTTTCTAAAACATAGAAGACAAAATATTTTTACTCTATAGAATTCTTTCAAAAAATATAATTACTATTTGTCGATGGCTTTATTATACTATGACCGCTTACTTATGGGAATAGATGAATTGTAAACTTGCTGGTGAAAATCGCTAATGACAGTCGGTGTTCGTTCTTTGCTTATCGGTCAAAGCGAAATTTGAACAGCGCGGCGATTAGCTTCTGTTTTATATGTTCCTCAACCTCGGCGCTGACTTTCCCGTGTACTTTGGAACAGTATCGGATATATCCGACGTAGTGGGAAAGAACGGTGTCGATTGCGTCCGGGTCGCCCTCATGCGCCTTGACGATTGTTTCATAGGGGAGAAGTTTACTCATAGCGTTTTCCCTCCATGAGCCGCCGGAGCCGCTTCAAGGCAAGCTGGATATGCCGCCCTGCTGTGCTGCGTGTCCGTCCGATATGTACGCCGATCACCCGCTGCGGCTGGCGCAGGAAATAGTAACGGAAAATTTCTTCCTGTGTCTGCTCTGGCAAAAGGGCAAGGGCGGCGGCGAGTTCCGCATGGTACAGAACGGCGGTCTGGCCGCAGGCGGTAAAAAGATATTCTTCAAGCTGCTCCGGCTCGGCAAGCTGGACAAACTTCTCATTCATCAGATAGTCAAGGGAAACTTCCCGTTCCCACCTCCGGCGCAGCTTCAAAATTATATCTATGGCGGCGTGACGAATGACAACCTTGCAAAAGGCGTTAAAGGTGTACTGGATATGCACTTTGTAGGCTTCATCTTCGGTCATGGAAATTCCCCCTCTCTGATAATAGTGCGGGGCGGCAGCACTCCTTGCTGTCGCCCCTTGATTGCCTACCAGCAAAGGCGGGCGGGGCTGTCAACGGCGGCGCGGTACGCGCCGTTCATCTTGACCGTTGACTGGCTCGGCTGGCTTTGCTATGACAATATAGTTATTTCCAGTGCTTTAATTGCGAAAGGTACAAATCAAACTGATTACGTCTGGTTTCTTCATCTGCGTTATCGGGATTTGGCATATTCGCAACCAGATAATCCAATAAAGATTCCTTGGATTGATATGCAAATTTCCCATTAGCATAGCACCATTTACAATAGTCCTCGTTATAGCTTCCGTCTGGTTCTCGGCTAATCAGACCATCTTCATTCAATGGCATTCCGCAACACTGACAAACAAGTTGCCGTGGAGAACCCAGAAGCGTATTGATTGACACATCAAAAACTCGTGATAACAGTTTTAAGGTATCTGTATTTGGCTGCGTTTCGCCTGTTTCCCAGCGACTAACCGCCTGTCGGGTAACTTGCACACGTTCAGCCAGTTGTTCTTGCGTAAGGTTGTTTTTCTCGCGTAAATTTTTAAGAATACCTTGTATTTCCATGCCCGTCCCTCCTAAAGGTTGTTTTTACTCATTATAACTTCAAAATGGGGTTTTAACAAGCAACTCGCTGTTGCTGCGGAATAGTGGGCTGCTGTCTATCAATTCTTATGTGTTACTTTATGGCACATGAGCATT
>JAZPYM010000040.1:0-5175 GCA_045544215.1 Congzhengia sp. | reverse complement strand
AAAGCTGTATTGTCTTCCTAAGACCGCTTGGCCTCCGACTTGGCTGTCTGCCGTGGGGTCAAACCCGATATAAAATGTCACCTTTTCCTTGCCCAGAAGTTCTCTGATTTCGTCTTCATGGGTTGTCTGGGCAATCAGCCCGCGCTCTTTAAGTCGGATCGTAGCCATGTCGTTCTGTGAGCCAAGGAGTTGCAAAGCTGTATTGTCTTCCTAAGACCGCTTGGCCTCCGACTTGTGGGAATTGAAAACGCAGACGACATCATCGCAGATATTTGTCAGGCGCTTGAAAAAGCAAAATAAAGAAATCATTGCAAACGGCATAAAGCTGTGATAAAATAATAAGAAAAGTTTAAAAAAGCAAGGAGCGTTTAACTTGGAAAATGTATTTGACATATTAAAAGAGCGCGGGCTGATTGCCCAGACAACCCATGAAGACGAAATCAGAGAGCTTCTGGGCAAGGAAAAGGTGACATTTTATATCGGGTTTGACCCCACGGCAGACAGCCTCCATGTAGGGCACTTTTTGCAGATGGTGGTTATGCGCCACATGCAAAATGCAGGACACAAGCCCATTGCATTAGTTGGTGGCGGTACCGGTATGGTTGGCGACCCCTCCGGCAGAACGGATATGCGCCAGATGATGACGGTAGAAACCATCAACCACAACTGCGAGCGCTTTAAAAAGCAACTTTCCTCCATTGTGGATTTTTCAGACGGCAAAGCCATTATGGTAAACAACGCAGACTGGCTGCGGAGCCTAAATTATATTGAATTTTTGCGTGACATTGGCGCATGCTTTTCTGTTAACGAAATGCTTCGTGCGAAATGCTTTCAGACGCGTCTTGAAAAAGGTCTTTCCTTTATTGAGTTTAACTATATGCTGATGCAAAGCTACGATTTTCTGCAACTTTACAAAACCCATGGCTGTAAGTTAGAGCTGGGAGGCGACGACCAGTGGAGCAATATCTTAGGCGGTATTGACCTGGTGCGCAGAAAAGAAAATCAGCAGGTGTACGGTATGACCTTTACACTACTTACCACATCGGACGGTAAAAAGATGGGCAAAACCGCAAAGGGCGCTTTGTGGCTTGACCCGGAAAAAGTTTCGCCTTACGATTTTTATCAGTATTGGAGAAATGTGGACGATGCCGATGTTTGCAGACTGCTCAAGATGGTAACCTTTGTTCCTATGGACGAAATCCGCGAAATGGAAACCTGGGAGGGTGCAGAGCTGAACCGCGCAAAGACACGCCTTGCATTTGAGGTGACAAAGCTTGTTCATGGTGAAGAGGAAGCACAAAAAGCAAAGCAGACCGCAGAAGGTATTTTTGGCGGCGGCAGCAGTGCAACCATGCCGAAAACGGAGCTTGATTTAGCAGAGCTTTCTGATGAAACGCTTCTTTTGGACCTGATGCTTTCAGCCAAACTCATTCCGTCAAAGGGTGAGGGCAGACGATTAATTCAACAAGGCGGTGTATCGGTGGATGATGTAAAAATCACAGAACCAAACCACACCATTTCAAAAGACAGCTTAAAAGACGGCATTGTTATAAAAAAAGGCAAAAAGGTATATCATAAAATCATCGCAAAATAAGGGAGTGATACCATGCCGATTAAGGTTCCCAACGACCTGCCGGCAACGGCAGTTTTAGAAAAAGAGAATATATTTGTCATTACGGAAACTAGGGCAATCACGCAGGACATCCGTCCTTTGAAAATTGCGATTTTAAACCTGATGCCCACAAAGATTGAAACAGAGACCCAGTTTGTGCGTCTTTTGGGAAACTCACCGCTTCAGGTGGAGCTGACGCTTTTGCACACCAAAAGCCATCAGTCCAAAAATGTTTCTCAGGAGCATTTGCTGGCGTTTTACACCACTTTTGACAAAGTGAAAGACCAGAAATTTGACGGACTTATCATTACCGGCGCTCCTGTGGAGCTGATGGACTTTGAAGAGGTGGAATATTGGGATGAGCTGACAGAAATTATGGAGTGGAGCAAAACCAATGTAACCAGCACCCTGCACATTTGCTGGGGGGCACAGGCAGGTCTTTACTACCATTTCGGCATACCCAAGTATTCCTTGGATAAAAAGCTGTTTGGTGTATATAAACATACATTGGACCACAAAACATCCATCCTGTTTCGCGGATTTGACGACGAATTTTATGTTCCGCATTCTCGTCATACGGATATTTCCCGTGCAGACATTGAACGGGTTTCTGCGTTAAAAATTCTGTCCTCCTCCCCAGAAGCCGGGGTGTATGTTTGTGCGACAGATTTGGGCAGACAAATTTTTGTGACAGGACACTCCGAATACGATGCAGAAACTTTAAAGAACGAATATCTGCGGGATGTTTTAGCAGGCAAGGAAATCGAGATTCCGAAAAATTATTTTGAAAACGATGACCCAAGCTTGCCCCCAAAGGTAACCTGGCGGTCCTGTGCCAACTTATTTTATTCCAATTGGCTGAATTACTTTGTTTATCAGACAACGCCATACGACATTCGTGACATTCAGTAAAACATCTTTTTATCAAAACAAATAACACAAAAAATAGGGAAGAGAGATCCATCTCTTCCCTATTTTTTTGCTTTTTTAACTATAATTTTTATTTACCAATTGCGCTTTCGCAAACAAAAAATCCTGTTGATAATAGACTTATATGCTTTGTCATCAAATTGTAAAAAAATATGTGTAAAAGTACAAAAAAAAGGAAATCATGCTTGACTTTTTATGTATGGTATGTTAGAATTTAAAATGAAATATCGTGGATGTGTATCGCCATGCCCAAAAATCGGAGTGTATTATGAGGATAAAAGACGGCTTTTTAGTGAAAAAAATATTGGATGATTACCTGGTTGTTCCCACGGGGGACAACATTGTGGATTTTGCCGTTGTTGTTTCGTTAAATGAAAGCGGGGCATACCTTTGGGAGCAGTTGACCACTGAAAAAACCCAGGCAGAATTGGTGGACGCATTGCTTTCTGCCTATGATATTCCGGAGCGCTCCATGGCAGAAGATGATGTTTCAGAATTTATTGCGCTTCTGAAAACCCGTGGTTTTTTGGAGGAATAATGTAAATCAAGCGGAAAGGCGGGCTGTCCGTTGAAAAGGGATACGAATTCTCTCAAATGGATATTAACAAGGATTCGTCCGTATGCCGCTGCCTTGCTTTTGTTGATTGTGCTGGCTGCGCTGGTTTCTTATATCAGTGTGCAGTTTGCCCTGGTTTCAAAAAGCCTGATAGATGTTGCAACTGGTCGCGGGGAAGGGCGCGTGATGGATAGCGCGGTTAGGCTCGGCGTGCTTTTGATTTTGCAGCTTTTGCTGCAGGTGGTATACATTCGTCTACATATCAAAACCAGTGGAAAACTTTCCATGTCCTTGCGAACAGACCTGTTTTATCGTCTAATGAAGAAAGAATATGCAGGCGTTTCGGCAATCCATTCCGGCGAGGTGTTAAACCGCCTGGTTAGCGACATTTCGTTGGTGTCGGAAAAAGTGACAGAAATCATACCCAATGTTATGGCGTTGGTTTCTACTGTTGTGTTCAGCTTTACGGCACTTTATCAATTAGATAAGCAGTTTGCGGTTGTGTGTCTGGCATTTGGTCCGGTTATCATGGCTGCGGCTTATATATATAAGAAGAGAATCAAAAATCTGCACTTAAAATGCAGGGAAAGTGACGGCAAGGTTCGTTCCTTTCTGCAGGAGTCTATCCAGAACCTTCTGGTTATCAAAAGCTTTGGAAAAGAGCAGATGATGCGCGAGCGGTCCTGGGGACTTCAGCTGGAAAATTTCCACTTAAATGTGAAACGCGCCACTGTCGGTATTCTGGCAAATGTAATGTTTTTCATTGCTATGACGGCAGGATATTATGCGGCACTTGCCTGGAGCGTTTATCGCTTAAGCATCGGTGCCATCACCTTTGGTACCGTAACTGCTGTGCTTGGCCTGGTGGGGCAGCTGCAATCCCCCTTTCGTGAGATTGCATCCATCCTTCCCCAATCCTACATGGTTTTGGCATCAGCGGAGCGGTTGATGGAGCTGGAACAATTGCAGGATGAGACAGTGTCTCAACTTGCCACGCAAACAGAAATTGATAGCTTTCAAAGCATCGATTTTCAAAATGTTTTCTTTTCTTATGATAATGTTTTGGTGCTGGAGGATGTTTCACTTTCTGTGAAACGAGGGGAATTTGTTGCACTTTGCGGCAATTCCGGCGCCGGAAAAAGCACGCTTTCTAAGCTGATGCTTTCTGTGATTTCCGCAGACAGCGGACACATTTACTTAACCCTTGAAAGCGGGGAGCAAATCCCAGTCTCATCCGCAGCAGGAAATTTGTTTTCCTATGTTCCTCAGGGAAACTTGATTTTGTCAGGTACAATTTTAGAAAATATTACTTTTGGTGATGACAATCCGAATATGGGAAAAGTGGAAGAAGCAGTCAAACTTGCTCAACTTTCGGATGTAGTTAAAAACGCACCCCAGGGACTTTATACCATTCTTGGAGAAAAGGGACACGGACTTTCTGAGGGGCAGGTTCAGCGCATCGCCATTGCAAGAGCGCTTTATCGGGATGCCCCTGTATTACTTTTTGACGAGGCGACCTCCGCGCTGGATATTGCAACAGAACATGAGCTGCTTTCTACATTAAGGCAGCTGACAGATAAAACCTGTATTATTATATCGCATCGCAAAGAGGTTTTACAGGCGTGCGATAAAACCTATGTTTTGCAGAATGGTGCACTTTACGCACTCTAAATAAATTATCCCCAGATTATTTATTTAACCCAAGTAACAAAAAAGGAGGAAAAGAAATGGTTAAAACATTGAAAAAACTTGCCGCTTTAACCGCAGCAGTTGCACTCGTTGGCTCTTTTGCTGTTTGTGCAAGCGCAGTTACAGTGACTACCACAACCACTTATGCTGGTGAAACAGGCGACAAAGTTTCTGTAACAGCAGTTGTTACTGCTGATGGAACAGAGCTTGATAACGCACAGGTAACATATTATGCAACCAATGCTGCTGCAACAGCAACAGACACAGTTGTATATATTGATCAGAAACCGGCAACAGGCGGTCGTGCAACCTTTACCTATGAGACAGATGCTGACTATCTTCTTAACAGCACAGCTAAGGTTGGATACACAGCTGGTACAGCTGTTTC
>JAZPYM010000039.1:0-11427 GCA_045544215.1 Congzhengia sp. | reverse complement strand
TCCGGTTTGTTGCCGTGGACCATATTCCAGTACTGAGAGGGAACAATGGGCATGCCGCAAATGGGGAAATACTTGTTCATCTGGTCTAGTGCCGCAGATGCACCGCCTCTGCGGCAGCTTGCTACTGCTGCTGCGGGTTTTCCCTGCAGGGATGCACCCTGGGAGTAAAACAAACGATCCATAAATGCAGTCATCGTGCCGGACACAGAGGCGTAATGCACAGGAGTACCAAAGATTAAGCCGTCTGCCGCTTTTGCTTTTTCTGCAAAAGCGTTGACAATATCGTCTATTACACATTTGCCAATTTTTCTGCAGGTGCCACAACCCAAACAACCGGAAACGGGCTTTGTGCCGATCCAGAACAGTTCCGTTTCAATGCCGTTTTCGTTTAAAGTTTCTGCAACCTGGCAAAGTGCCGTGTTTGTGCAGCCATTTTCATGGGGGCTGCCATTTACCAATAATACTTTCATTGTATTCATCCTTTCCTGTCTTTACCAAGAGTATATCACATAGCGGAAAAAAGCGCAATTCTTTTAAAAAATTTTTTGAAAAAAATGCTTGACAATGGGAAAAATGTATGGTAATATAAATGGGTATTAAGCAGAGGCATGTTCGCTTCTCACCATAAGGCATCGCCGAAATGGTAAATATTCGCAGCTTTTTTGTTGTGTTTATTTTTGCGGACAGTGTTTCTGTCCGCTTTTTTATTTTTATTGGAGGTGTTTTTCCATTAGTAAACAAGAATTGTTGATTAACGAAGAAATCAGAGTAAAAGAGGTTCGGCTTGTTGGCAACGACGGCGCACCCCTGGGAATTACAACATCTGCCGACGCGTTGGAGCAGGCATATGCGCAAAACCTGGATTTGGTGCTGATTGCCCCAAAGGCAGAGCCACCCGTGTGCAAAATTATGGACTATGGAAAGTATAAGTTTGAGCTTGCAAAGCGGGACAAGGAAGCAAAGAAAAAGCAAAAGGTTGTCAGCGTGAAGGAAATTCGCGTTTCTCCGTCTATCGATAATCACGATTTTGAAACAAAGGTAAATCACACCAAAAAGTTCCTGTCTGACGGGGACAAGGTTAAAATCACGGTTCGCTTCCGCGGCCGTGAGGTTCATCACAGTAGTTTAGGGCTTCAGCTTTTAGAGAGATTCAAAGAATCTGTGTCCGAGGTCGGCGCAGTGGATAAAGCACCAAAGCTTGAGGGTAAAAACATGAGCATGGTCGTTTCTCCTAAGGGAGCAGCTAAATAAATAAATTTTTGGAAGGGGTTATCATTATGCCTAAAATCAAAACACATAGAGCGAGTGCTAAAAGATTCAGAGTTACCAAAACAGGTAAAGTGAAAATGAATCACGCTTACACAAGTCATATTTTGACAAAGAAATCAACAAAGAGAAAAAGAAATTTAAGAAAGGGTGCTTATGCGTCCGACGCGAACTTGAAGACCATCAAAAAGATGATTCCTTATAAGTAATTCGCATGATTTTGTTTGAAAATAAAATTTTGGAGGTAACAACAAATGGCAAGAATTAAGGGCGCTGTCACCACGCGCAAAAGACATAAAAGAATTTTAAAATTGGCAAAGGGCTACAGAGGTGCAAAATCCAAGCAGTTCAGAACCGCAAAAGAAGCAGTTATGAAGTCTTTGGCTTACGCATATGTTGGCCGTAAATTGAAAAAGAGAAACTTCCGTCAGCTTTGGATTGCCAGAATCTCTGCACAGGCAAAGATGAACGGCATGAACTATTCTACATTTATGAATGGTCTTAAAAAGGCTGGTATCGAAATGAACCGTAAAATGCTTTCTGAAATCGCAATCAGCGACAAAGAGGCATTTGCAGCTTTGGTTGAACAGGCAAAGGCTGCTTTAAAATAAGCAATAAGCATGGGCTGCTGTGTGGCGAAAAGCCATGCAGCAGCTATTTTCTTATTTTTACTAAAAAGGTGGTTTATTTATGAAACTTGGTATCGTCGGACTTCCTAATGTTGGAAAGTCCACCTTATTTAACGCAATCACCCAGGCAGGTGCGGAGTCTGCCAACTATCCCTTTTGCACCATTGAGCCAAATGTGGGTATCGTTTCTGTGCCGGATGAACGGTTGGATGTTTTAGCGGAGATGTATCATCCCCAAAAGGTGACCCATGCGGTCATTGAATTTGTGGATATTGCAGGATTGGTAAAGGGTGCCAGCCGAGGTGAAGGCTTGGGCAACAAATTTTTGTCCCACATTCGCCAAGTGGATGCCGTCGTGCATGTGGTTAGATGCTTTGATGATTCCAACATCATTCATGTGGAGGGATTGGTAGACCCAATTCGTGATGTGGAAACCATTAATTTGGAGCTGATTTTTTCCGATCTGGAAATGGTGGAAAAGCGTCTTGATAAAACAAGAAAGTTGATGAAATCAGGCGAAAAGAAATACAAAATTGAAGCAGAGTTTTTAGAAAAGCTAAAAGGCATTTTGGAAGAAGGAAAGCCTGCTCGCGCAATGGAGCTTTCAGAAGACGAAGCAGAGATCATGAAGGAAATCGACTTGCTTACCGCAAAACCCGTGCTTTATGCGGCAAATGTGGGCGAAGATGATTTTTTAGGTGGCATTGAAAACAATGATTTTGTAAAGCGTTTAGAGGAAGTGGCAGAAAAAGAAGGGGCAGAGGTAATGCCTATTTCTGCCAAAATTGAAGAAGATATTGCGGCTTTAGAGCCCGATGAAAAGCAGGAATATTTAGAGGAACTGGGGATTCACGAGTCCGGTCTTGACCGTTTAGTGAAAAAAAGCTACAAGCTTTTGGGCTTAATCAGTTATTTAACCGCAGGAGAGCCGGAGGTTCGCGCATGGACCATTACCCAGGGAACAAAAGCACCCCAGGCGGCAGGCAAAATTCATACGGATTTTGAAAAGGGCTTTATTCGTGCCGAAGTGGTGCGCTATCAGGATTTGGTGGATTGCGGCACTTATGCAGCGGCAAGAGAAAAAGGCTTGGTACGCTCTGAGGGCAAGGAATATGTAATGTGTGACGGAGACATCGTTTTGTTCCGCTTCAATGTGTGATAGGCTGCCTGAGATAAAACAAGGATCTGTCTAAAGAATGTGTGACCGATAGCATTGGTTAATATGCGGAGGGAATGGTTATGAAACGAGAACTGTTATTCGCCCTTCTTGGTACGGGCTTTACCTGCTTTGCTACTATTTTGGGTGCGGGCATGGTATTTGTTTTTCGGAAAGACTTATCAGCAAAAATGCAAAAAATATTTTTGGGGTTTGCAGCAGGGGTTATGATTGCCGCATCGGTGTGGTCCCTTTTGATTCCTGCCATGGAGATGGCAGAAGAACAGGGGACAAGCCCATTTCTTCCTGTTGGGGGCGGCTTTGTCTTGGGCGGTTTATTCTTAATGCTTTTAGACCGCGTTTTGCCCCATTTGCATATTGGAAGCGAGGAACCTGAGGGCTTGCCTGCTCGTGTGTCTCGTGCCACAATGATTGTATTGGCCGTCACATTGCATAACATTCCGGAGGGAATGGCGGTGGGACTTGCCTTTTCTTCAGCGGCCAGGAGCGTAGGGCCTGATGTTTTGGCAAGCGCTATGGCACTTGCCATCGGTATGGGACTGCAGAATTTTCCCGAGGGTGCTGCCATTTCGTTGCCTTTGCGCTCGAAGGGGACAAGCAAAGGGAAGTCGTTCTTGTTGGGCGCTTTGTCCGGGGTGGTAGAGCCAATTTTTGGCGTGCTTACTGTTTTGGTGGCAGGTGCAATCTCCGGCATGATGCCCTGGGTGCTGTCTTTTGCAGCCGGCGCTATGATTTATGTCGTGGTGGAGGAATTGATTCCGGAGGCGCATTTAGGAGAGCATTCCCATGCAGGAACGGCCAGTGTGATGCTGGGATTTCTAATTATGATGATTTTGGATGTAGCGCTGGGTTAACAGCAAAAAGAGCCAAAGCAGTGTGCTTTGGCTCTTTTTTATTTCAAAAAAGTGATAAAACATCCAAAAATATGAAATACATGTCTTGACAATTCCAATAAAATGGAATATAATGAAGGTAGCTATTTTAGGAGGTATTGAAAAATGACAGAAAAAGATATTGCAATTTTTTGCAAAAATGTATTGTACCTACGGGAAAAACATAGCATCGGCAGAGAAGAAATGGCAGAAACTTGTGGAGTCAGCGTGGAAGAGCTTGCAGAAATCGAGTGTGGCACTTTGCCTAAAAACACCTCGGTGGACCTTGTTGTGAGGTTGTCTCAAAGGTTTCAAATTTCTGCAGAAAAGCTTTTTCTTCCCTTGTAAGAGAAACGGGTTGATATTTTTGTATAAAAAAAGGAGCTGTAGATACTACAGCTCCTTTTTTTTATTTAGTTTTTTGTATCAAAGAAAATCCAGCCAAAATCCCCAGGGGTTACATTGCATTTTCCTAAGGTAGATACGGGGTTTTCTTCTTTGCACCAGGACTTGTCGCCTGCTACCAGCTTGATTTTGAAAGGACGCAGACCTGCCAGATTTACATCCTTACGCTTTACAGTGACAAGCAGGTGTGTGGCAGTGCCTGAGAGCACCTTGATATCCGAAAATTTACGGAAATAACCATCCCAGCTATCCTTAAACAGACCGGAGTAGTATGGTGCGTCCTCTTCCGGTATGGTGGTTCCGTCCGGCTGGAAATAAACATCGGTTGACGGCCAGAGAAGCCTGAATTCAGGAGAGAATATAAATTGCACCCGTCTGCTGTCGGACATTTCAAAATACAGGTTTTCCTCGTCGTAGGACATACGGAATTTACTGTCTGTCTCATCGCAGATCATCTCCCATTCTGCGTCTTCAATGCTGCCCTTTGTTAAATGGTAGGATTTTATAGAATCATGATCCTCAACGCCTTCGTAAAATTCCAGTGGAGCCAAGCCCTCGTTAATGCGGGCTTCCACCTCAACAAATTCGGTTTTTAAAAGCTCCTCAAGCTGCGCAATTCGATCCTCAATTTTTTCGGGGAAGAATTTATAGCCTTCGCCCTCGGAATGATAGCCCAGACGACTGTCGTTGTTGCAAAGGGGAATCATGCGACGGCTGTTTTCGATTTCTTCTGTCACCAGATGACGCATTTTCTCCAAAATAGCTTTTGCATCGCCTTTTTGCAGACCCAACTGTTCCCGGAGCAGATAAAATTCAATAACATTTCTACCGGACGCAAAAAGCAGACCAATGGTTTTGGCAATGCTGATTTGTTCTTCTTCATCTGCACCGCAATGCTTTAACTCCGAAAGGAGCGCAAGTCCTTTGTTCCAATGGGAAGACATGCGATCAAGCAGGGTCAGCACCTCGTCAATATCGTGCCCGTCCATCATGGATTCACCAATTCTGTCACCGTCTATCGGGTCAAGTGTTTGCCAGGAGCGGGGCAGGGAGAAGTTCTTTGGCTTCAGTGCCAGCTTCCATACAACGCTGTCGTGCATGGGTCCGTAGTAGCTGAACATAATGTTTCTTGGGTAGTTGGAATAGCCTGCCTCAAATTCCTTCCACATTTTCACAATGGTGTCTGCCTTGCTGTTGCCCCAATAAATTCCCGCCAGAGACCTTAAAAAGCCATCTTCGTTGTCGAATTTTTCTACGAAAGCAAGTTCGCCTGCTGCCTTACTCATCAAAGAGGGATAATTACCGAAATACCAGCACTGCATAATGCCTGTTACATCAAGCGCGCGGGCTTTTGCATATTTTTTATACAAAATACCCGGTACAGGCACATAGGGGACACTTGCAATTTCGTGGGAACAGCAAACCTGCATTTTTGCAAACATTTCTTTGCCGGACTTTTGGGCCTCTTCTGCGGTTACCTGGAACATTTCAGAGGGACCAACATAGGAAAGCCAGTAGTCAACAAGTTGACGCACCTTGCCCAGTTGCTCCTCATAACCCATCTCCTCAAAGCTTTGCATCAGCATTACATCATCGGGAGCGGTTTTTACATAGTCTGTAATGTCTTCATAGTTCCACATGCGGTGGCCATAGGTCCAGCTGACAGTTTCGCATTCCGGTTTTGTGTCGCGGATGCCGGAACGAAGTGCCTCTACGGCATCAGACAGAACCTGTCCCGGCTTTTTCTTGGAGCAACGGGGGCAGTTACAATCTGACAAAATAGAGGAGCAGGAGGTCAGTCGTTCTCCTGTGGTAATGCTGATATAGCCCTTTAGTTTTGGTGCCAGCGTTACAAGGTTTACGCCTGCCTCATAGCAGTACCGTTTGCCTGCCTCGGAATTTGCGCAAAATGTTGCGCCTGTTTCCGTAAGGTTCATATTCTGAACAATGGAAAAGGTGGTGCCGGCAAGCTCGGGGTATTTTTCAAGCTGCTCAGGCTTGAGCGCAACCGGCTCAATGGCAAACACATAAACGCCGATTCCGTAGCGGGCGCACTTGTCAATAACGCGGTTCAACTTTGCAATTCTCTTTTCGTACCCTTGTCCGTTTTCTTTGATAATGGAGGAGGGCAGAATGTCTGCAAAGCGTGTGTAAATCCAAACGCCATTGGCGCCATCATGCATCAAGCGATTTAAATATTCCTCGGGATAATAATCAATATCGTCGGAGAGTTCGTCGCCAAATTTGGGAGGACGGTTAATGGGGCTGAAGAAGCATCTGGTAATTCTGGAGTGAATTTTGGGGGTACGCGTAAGCTCGCCCGGCTCTAAATAAGCGCCTTCTCGTCTTCTCAGCTCATCCTCTAAGTAAATCAATCCACGCCGAATGCCCTCGGTGTCGTTTGCGGTAATGGTGACGCCATCTGCTGCTATTTTGATGGTGTGTGTTTCAAAACAATCTGTCGCCTCTTTTTTTAAATAAACAGGGAAACGCTTGCCTGCAATTTCATAAAGGGTGGTAAATTTTTCGAAATCTGTGTATATGGTTTCCAGCAAATTGTCCGGGTCATCCGCGTATAATTCTGCAAGATAAATTCCGCTTGCATCAATTTCTTTTTCACTGGCAGTTCTGGTTCCGTACCCTGCCGGTTTTTCTGCATGAAGCGGTTTTTTCAGCTCCTCCACAAAGGAAAGGGGAGGCTGCTTGTCAAAAAAAGGGTCTTGCTTTACAATTCGTTTCATAAAAGTTCTCCCATTTGTTCTAAAAGTTTATAAAATGGATTGTTATACAATTGTCTTTTCCAGGTATTCCAAGGATAACTCTACCATTTTGTTACCAATTTCCGTGCTGGCTTCTGCAGCGCTCTTGGTAAACCAGTGGTCAATATCACCCAAACGCTCCAACTTTACAGCGTCAGGATAAAGTGCCATCAAAATGGAACATTCGTATTTTCCTGCATGGTCATAGCCGGTAGCATTCTGTACTTCTGTACTCATTGTGGGTATTACCTTAATCCAGCTAAATGGGTCGTCGCCACCACCTAAATTTTCGTAGTAGCTTGCATAGTTTTCGCTGCCCCACCAGCCGCGGCCCTGGGTTTTTTCTAAATAACGCATGGTTGCGCGTTTTGCTGCCTTCATATAAGAAAGGGTCATGGGCATGCAATTTTCCTGCTCAAACTGATGATGGATTACAACATAGATATTGCGAAGTCCTGCTTCCAACATATTCGTAAAAATCTGGAAAAGATAGCTTTCGAATACATCTTCTTCAATGTGAACGGTGCCGCTGGTTTCATCTGCCACCGCATAGCTGGAGGGACTGTAGTAGATGGTGGGAGCAATCATAATTTCTTTTCTCTCTGCCAGTTTTTTAATCAAACCCTCTGCCACCAAGGTGTCACAGCCGTAGGAGCAATGCGGACCGTGATACTCTACAGTACCGCCGCAAATTACAAAGGGAATTCTGTTTTCCTTAACCTTGTTTAATTCTCTGGGAAAGCTCATATTATATTCCATAATTCACACCTCAATTTAAAATTTTAAGTATTGTATAAAAGAAGGGGCCCGACGAATCGCGTCAAGCCCCTTTCACTTTTCAACGCGCTTGCGATGAATCGTTTTTATGTTTCAATTAGAAATCCAGCTCGATGATGCCCTTCTTTAAGTAATCTGTCATGGAATGGCAACCATCTTTTGTTACGGAGATACCCTTCTCCCATCTGCAGCCGAAGCCGTCGCCCATGATGAAGGTATCAACCTGGAAT
Organism: Congzhengia sp.; assembly: GCA_045544215.1. Lineage (GTDB taxonomy): Bacteria > Bacillota > Clostridia > UBA1381 > UBA9506 > Congzhengia. The sequence goes on along the minus strand of JAZPYM010000039.1, from coordinate 3,312 downwards.
GTCATGTTTTCCTGGAGCAGGTAGTCAGATGTTGTTTCCATCCAAGGAGCTTCAACTTCGATCATACCTGTGCCGTGGCAAGGTCCGTATACATAGCTGTCTTTAAAGCCGTTTTCAACATACATGTTGTAGAATTCTTTTGCAATAGAAGATGCAAGCTTGCCAGCTTTAATCTGTTCAACGGTCCAGTCATGTGCTTCTTTACAGAATTCAACAACTCTTCTTCTTTCGCCCTCAAGCTTGCCCATAACAACGGGAAGACCGATTGCAGGAGAATAACCGTCAATTTTAGCAGAAAGGTTCAACTGAACGATATCGCCCTTGTTGATGGTTCTGTAGCCGGAACGGCTGATTGCGTGTCTTGTGGACTTTTCGCTGAACACATACATGGGAAGACCTTCATATTCTGCGCCTTCTTCATAGATAACTCTCTGTGCGATACCAACCATCTGAAGCTCTGTTACGCCGGGCTTTAAGTGGCGGATAACTTCGTCTGTTGCCAAATCAACAATACGGAAGCCTTCCTGGATACAAGCCAGTTCGTTTTCGCTCTTAATCTGGCGGAGTTCAACCATGATTTCGTTGCATTTTACGATTTCTGCTTTGGGGAAGCTTTCCTTTAAGCCTTCATAAATCGGAATGGTGCACTCAACATAGCTGCCAAGACCGATTTTAATGTTTTCGCCTGTTACGCCGATTGCCTTGAATACATCGCGGAAGGTGTCAGCGTGGAGCTCGGGATATGAGGGGTCAGCAGACTCTCTGAACTCACGCAGGCAGAAAATTTTGTCGATTTTAGCAACATCCTGTGCGAAAATGATACACTCGGGACCTACCATCAAAGCAGCGTCGCCGTTTGCAGCAATTGCAACACCTGCGCGCTCAAAAAGCGGCCAGAAGCCAGAGAAATATCTTGCATTGGCGTAGTCAGACTCGGTGCTGGATACAACCATTACATCAAGACCTTTTTCTCTTACCAGCTTTGCAGCTCTTGCAATTCTTTCCTTATACTCGTGGTCGGGGATACAAACTCTGTTTGCCATAATATAATTCCTCCTAAAAAATATTTTTTGTTTTATTATATCACAGACTTTTGAAAAAGTATTTGTTAAATAGTCAAGCCGTTTTGTACAATATTAAATATTTTTTAATATTGACAAATTTTGAAGGTGTGCTATACTGAAAATAGCAGAAGAAAAAGGCGGGGATTTTTGTGGAATATAAGTTGAAAAAATTTAAACAGGATATTTGTGTGACGCGGATTGCCAACATTCATTATTTCGAGTTTACCAACGGGTTTCATACCTATCAGGAAAAGCATGCCTTTCGCGAACTGGTTTATGTGGACAGCGGTGTGATTAATGTGCGCTCGAAAGAGTATCAGGGCGAGCTTTTAAGCAACCAGATGATTATTCACAAAGCAGATGCAGCCCATTCGCTTTATTGTGAGCAGGAGGATGCTCCCAGTGTAATTATTATCGGCTTTGAATGTTTGGCAGAAATACTGGATGATTTTGCTGCCACCCCCATCACCTTAAACACAGAGCAAAAAAAGCTGCTTGCCCAGGTAATTAAAGAGGGCAGGAATGTGTTTTTGCCTCCCTACGATATGCCGAATCTTCTGGATATGAAAAAACGGAAAAATTGTCCTTTTGGGGCGGACCAGCTGATTAAGCTGAATTTAGAAAAGCTGTTTATTGATTTGGTGCGCAGTGCAGAAAACCCGTCCTATGATGCAACAGAAAATCAGCCCAGTGTACATATGGCGGACATTGCCAGATATTTGGATGAAAATTATAAAGAGAAGATAACTTTAAACGAGCTTTGCTTTTTGTTTAACAGCAACAAGACCACCATTTGCAGTCAATTTAAGGCGGATTACGGCGATACGGTGATTGGATACATCAATCGACGGCGCATTAAAGCAGCAAAAAAAATGCTGCGGGAGGGCAATATGAACATTACCCAAATCGCAGCGCAGGTGGGATTTGACTCCATCCATTATTTCAGCAAAACCTTTAAAAAGTATGAAAACAAGTCGCCCTCGGAGTATATTAACACCATTAAATCTTATTTGGAAAATTAAAAAAAGGCAAAAAAATGGCACCCCCAATAGGAATCGAACCTATAACTGCCCCTTAGGAGGGGGCTGTTATATCCATTTAACTATGGGGGCGCATCCGGAAGTTATTTTACCATATTTTGCAGGGTTTGTAAAGAAAAAATGAAAAATATGTTTTACAAATGACGGAATTTGTAGTATAATGCTTTATATATACATTCATTTAGGAGGAATACTATGTCAGAAGAGAACAATGTTGTGCAGGAGCTGAGCGAGCTTTTGCAAATCAGACGGGACAAGCTGAAAGAGCTGGTTGATAGTGGAAATAATCCATTTGAGGAAGTAAAATATGAAAAAACCCATGCGTCTTTAGAGATTGAAAACAATTTTGAGGCGCTGGAGGGCCAAACCGTGTCTGTTGCCGGACGCTTAATGTCAAAGCGTGGCATGGGCAAGGTTATGTTCTGCGACATGCAGGATTTAGAGGGCAGAATTCAGCTGTTTGTTAAGTTGGATGCATTGGGCGAGGATGCCTATGCAACCTTTAAAAAGCTGGACATCGGCGACATTGTTGGCGCAAAGGGCGAGGTGTTTCGAACAAAGACGGGACAGGTTTCTGTTCGCGTTTTGGAATATACGCTTCTTTCCAAATCTCTTCGTCCCCTGCCGGAAAAATTCCATGGCATGACAGACACCGATATGCGCTACAGACAGCGCTATGTGGACCTGATTATGAACGCAGATGTAAAAGACACCTTTATTAAGCGTTCCAAAATCATTAGTTCTATTCGTTCCTATCTTGCAGGCGAGGGATTTTTAGAGGTGGAAACACCCATGCTGGTGTCCAATGCAGGCGGCGCGGCAGCCCGTCCCTTTGAAACCCATTTTAATGCGCTGGATGAGGATTTTAAACTTCGCATTTCTCTGGAATTGTACTTAAAAAGATTAATTGTCGGCGGTTTGGAAAAGGTTTATGAAATTGGCAGGGTGTTCAGAAACGAGGGTCTTGACACCCGTCACAACCCGGAATTTACCCTGATGGAGCTTTATCAGGCGTACACCGATTATCACGGCATGATGGATTTGACCGAAAATATGTATCGCCATGTGGCACAAGAGGTTTTAGGAACCACCAAAATTACCTATAACGGCATCGAAATGGATTTAGGCAAGCCGTTTGAGAGGATTACCATGCTGGATGCTGTTAAAAAATATGCAGGCGTTGATTTTAATGAAATTCACTCCGTAGA
>JAZPYM010000038.1:0-14505 GCA_045544215.1 Congzhengia sp. | reverse complement strand
TTGGGCATGCCGCAGACAGTGTATGCCGGCAAGGAAATTTGTCTGCTTTGTGCAGGGCTAACCCTTGCTACCGGCGAGGAGATATGCGCTCAATTGAGTAAGCAGGATATTTCCCCCACCTTAATCAATTTGCGTACGCTCTGCCCATTAAACGAAGATGTACTCATGCAGGCAATACAGGGGCATGATTTGGTGATAACATTAGAAGACGGGGCATTAAAGGGCGGTGTCGGCGAATCGATTGCCGCAATGATTGCCAAAAATCAGCTTATATGCAAATGCCTTACCAAAGGTTATCCGTCTGTTGTTCCCCACGGCAGCCCAAAGGCATTAAAATCACACTTTGCGATGGACGCAGATTCGATTACAAAAGAAATCTTAGAGATATTAAATGAAAAGAGCGAAGCAGAATGAACAATCTTGAACTGTTGGCGCCGGCAGGAAATTTGGAGCGTTTAAAGGTGGCACTGGCATATGGTGCAGATGCCGTCTACGCCGGCGGCGATGCATTTTCCCTTCGGGTACGGGCAAAAAACTTTTCTCAAAAGGATTTAGAAGAAGCCGTTTCCTATACCCATGCCAGAAACAAAAAGTTTTACCTGACGGCAAACATTATTTTGCATAACGAAGATATTGATGATTTTATAACCTTTTTAAAAGACGCAAACCAGCTTGGTCCCGATGCACTGATTATTTCAGACCCGGGTGCCTTTACCTTAGCAAAAGAATTTGCGCCGAATATTCCCATACACATCAGTACACAGGCAAACAATGTCAATTACGCCACAGTGAATTTCTGGCACAAGCAAGGTGCCTCCCGTGTGGTTTTGGCAAGGGAGCTATCCTTGGATGCAGTAAAAACCATTCGCGAAAATACCGATGCATCTCTTGAACTCGAGGCGTTTGTCCACGGCGCCATGTGCATTTCCTATTCCGGCAGATGCTTACTTAGCTCTTATATGACCGGCAGGGAGTCCAACTCCGGCGATTGTGCCCATCCTTGCCGCTGGAACTATACATTAGAAGAAGAAAAACGCCCCGGGGAGCATTTCCCCGTGTTTGAAAACCAACGCGGCACTTTTATTTTTAACTCGAAAGACATGTGCATGATTGAGCACATTCCGGAGTTGATTGATGCAGGTGTCACAAGCTTTAAAATTGAGGGACGCGTAAAAACAGAGTATTATGTTGCAACTGTGGTAGGTACCTATCGCCGTGCCATTGATGCATATTTGGAAAATCCGGATAAATACCGGTTTGACCCCACCTGGATGGAAGAACTGCAAAAAGTCAGCAACCGGGGCTACACAAAGGGCTTTTGGCTGGGCAATCCAAAGGAAAACGGGCAGGAGTATGAAAACGGCGGTTATTTCAAAACCTATAATGTTGCTGCCATTTGCCGCGGAACAGATGAAAACGGAAAAACCACATTTGTTCAAAAAAACAAGCTTTCCATCGGAGATGAGGTAGAGATTATGGTGCCGGGAAAAGAGTCCTTTTCTCACACCATTTCAACACTTGAGGACGCAGAGGGAAACATGCTCTCAAGCGTTCCCCATCCCATGCAGGAATTTTGTATGGATGTAGGCCGCGCCCTTCCTGAATATGCAATGCTGCGAAAAAAGACAAACGGAGGAATATAATGTTTGGAACAAACAACAAAGGCATTTCGAAAAGTGATGCCTTAAAGAGAAACTATTTTGATATTTTAGGAAGACATCTTGGTCATATTTGCGGTGCATCCTTTTGGTTTGCGCTGACAAACCTTTTGTTTTTCGGCGCTTCCCTTTATTTGTTTGTTGCGTATTTTGGTGGAGAGAATCTTGTGACAGTTGTAACAGCATTTTTAAACGGAAAATCCTTTACACTGCCCATTGTACCGTTTCTGCCACTGATGCTGACAGGACCCTTTACGGCTGGCTTTACCTATGTCATCCGAAACTATGCAAAGCAGGAACATGCTTTCTTGATTTCCGACTTTTTTGAACATAGCAAGAAAAACTGGAAACAGGCACTCATAACCAGCATTCTTTCTTATTTCGTGCTTTACCTGTTTTTGCAAGCGGTTATTGTCTATAACAGCATGTTTATAAACGCAGGGCTTCCGTTAGGCGTTTTATATGCGCTGCTTGCCATTGTGGCAATTTTACTGATTATCATGAGCTTTTATATATATCCGCTCATGGTAACCTTTCGCATGAAATATACGGTCATTTTAAAAAATGCATGGACCTTTACCATATTAAAACTTCCGCAAAACTTTTTGATTTTCGCGCTTTTGGCCGTGATACATGGTGCATTACTGTACTTAATTGTCGGCATGCTATTGTTGCCTGAGCTTTGGTTTATTTTAATGGCACTGTTTTTAACCGGTTTTACATCCTATACTGCAAACTTCTATATCTGGCATGTAATGGAAAAACATATTGTAGCCTTTGTTACACCAAAAGAAAATGAAGCGTCCATTTTTACAGACGAAGAACATATTGATAACATGAACATGGAGGACAACGATGATGACAACCTTTAAAGCTGCAATTTTCGATTTGGACGGAACGCTGCTTGATACCATTGGCGATTTATCTACTGCCATGAATGACACCTTGGCGTCTTACGGCTTTCCCACCTTTCCTCTGGCGCATCACAAAAGTGCGGTAGGGTACGGCATTCGTGCATACGCTTCAAAATGCATTCCGGAAGAGAAAAACACACCGGAATTTTTGGAGGAATTTGTCAGACAGGAAGGTATTCGCTATGATAAAATCTACACCAATACAACCGCACCCTTTGAGGGAATTTTGCCTCTTCTGGACTTTTTAAAATCGCAAAATATTGCACTGAATGTGCTTTCTAATAAATTAGATGGTTTTGCAAAAGAAATGATTGCCCACTATTTTCATGATTACGGCTTTCAATCTGTTTATGGAGAGCGTCCGGGCTTTCCCAAAAAGCCGGCGCCGGATGTGGCATATATCATTTGTGAAGAATGTGGCGTTTCTCCCGAGGAAGTTTTGTTTATCGGGGATTCCATCTACGATGTGATGACCGGAAACAATGCAGGCATGTGCTCTGTAGCTGCCGCTTGGGGTTATCAAAGTGAAGAAATGCTGCAGGAAAAAGAGCCAGCCCTGCTGGCACATTCCCCGCTTGACATCATTGATTATATTAAAGATAGGAGCTAAAAATTATGGCAACAGTAAAACCCTTTCGTGGGCTTCGGTATGACACAAGCAAGGTTACATCGCTGAAAGATGTGACGGCACCCCCTTATGACATCATATCTCCAACAGAACAGGAGGCATATTGTCAGAATCCTCACAACATCATTCATTTGGAGCTGGGCAAAACCTACGAAAACGATACAGATACAAACAATCGCTATACCCGTGCAAAAGACACGCTGGATAATTGGATGGAAAACGGAATTCTCGTGCGGGAGGATGCACCTGCATACTATTTATACGAGGAAATCTTTACCCTGCCCGACGGTAGCGTAAAATCACTAAAAGGTTTGATTTCTGCCGTAGAGCTAGTGCCTTTTTCAGAAAAAATTATTCTGCCTCACGAGGAGACTCTCTCCAAAGCAAAGGCAGACCGGTTTGCACTTATGGACGCAACCCACTCCAATTTCAGTCCCATCTATTTTCTTTATATGGACGAAAAAAAGACGGTCAATCAAATCATGGATTGCGTGACAAAGGGTGCGCCAGATGAATCGTTTCAGTCTGCTGACGGCATTACCCACAACCTTTGGGTGATTAAAGACGAAGATACGCTTTCCCAGATTGAAGCTGCCTTTACCGATAAGCAGTTGTTTATCGCAGACGGCCACCACAGATACGAAACGGCGCTGAATTTCCGTGAAAAGCTGAAAGAGGAAATTCCCGGTTTTGATAAAAACCACGGTGGAAATTATATTATGGCATTTGCCGTTGAAATGGATGATCCGGGGCTGGTTGTACTGCCCACCCATCGTATTGTGCAGAATCTTGACACATTTGATGAAGAGAAAACAATAGATACACTAAAGGAAAACTTTATGATCGAGAAAATTTCATCTTCATCCGTTGCAGAGGATGCAGAAAAATTGTTGGATGCGCACAAAAACGATGTTTCCTTTGCGCTTTACACAGGAAAAGATTATTTCTATTTACTGACTCTTTGCAATCAAAAAGCCATGGCAGAAAAACTGCCCCACCGCTCCGATGCATATCGCGGATTGGATGTCAGCATTTTGCACACACTGGTTTTAGACCATTCCTTTGGTATTGATATGGAAAATATGGCAAACCAAAAGAATTTGGTATATACAAAATTTGCAACAGAGGCAATTGATGTGGTAAAACAAGGAAAGGCGCAATGCTCGGTTTTATTAAATGCCACGAAGGTGCATCAAATTAAAGATGTTTCTCTTTTAAATGAGAAAATGCCCCAAAAATCAACTTATTTCTATCCAAAACTAATTACCGGCATGGTTATTAATCAATATTGAGGAGGAAGACTATGAAAATATCAAAAGAAGAAGTGCTGCATGTAGCGTCATTGGCGCGGCTGAAATTTTCCGATGCAGACGCTGAAAAATTAGAAGCAGATATGGCAGAAATCATCAATTTTGCAGATACTCTGGGTGAGCTGGACACGAAAGATATTGTGCCGACAGCCCATGCAATTCCCATGCAGAATGCTTTTCGGGCAGATGAAATCAAACCTTCATTTGAAAGACGGGAAATTTTAAAGAACGCACCGGACTTTGATGAGGAAGGCTTTATCGTACCAAAAGTTGTAGAATAGAAAGGATTGACATAAATGGAACTTTACCAGTTAACTGCTCACGAGCTTCGTGACAAGATAAAAAACAAAGAAATTTCAAGTGTAGAAGCTACAAAGTCTGTTCTGGAAAGAATCGACAGTGTGGAAAATAAAGTTGAAAGCTACATTACGGTTCTGGGCGATGAAGCGCTTACCCGTGCTTCAGAGATTGATGCAAAAATTGCAAAAGGCGAAGAGGTTGGTGCCCTCGCCGGCGTACCCTGTGCCATTAAGGATAACATGTGCACAAAGGATGTTTTAACCACCTGTGCGTCTAAAATGCTGCACAATTTTAAACCGCCGTACAATGCAACAGTTGTAGAAAAGCTAAACGCTGCCGGCACTGTAACGCTGGGCAAGGTAAACATGGACGAGTTTGCCATGGGCTCCTCTACAGAAAATTCTTATTTTAAAAAGACGAAAAACCCCTACGATTTAACCAAGGTGCCCGGTGGTTCCTCCGGTGGTAGCGCTGCCTGCGTTGCAGCAGACGAAGCGCCTTTCTCTTTAGGCTCTGATACCGGTGGTTCCATTCGTCAGCCTGCTTCTCTTTGTGGCTGCGTTGGGTTAAAGCCCACCTATGGTAGCGTATCCCGCTATGGTCTCATTGCGTTTGCATCCTCCCTTGACCAGATTGGACCTTTATCAAAGGATGTGCAGGATGCTGCAATGGTGATGGATGTCATTGCAGGATATGATGAAAAAGATTCTACCTCTGTAAATATTCAGCATCCCGGCTATGAAAAAGCATTGACCGGTGATGTAAAGGGCTTAAAAATCGGTATTCCGGAAGAATACATTGGCGAGGGCATTGACAGCGAGGTTGCTTCCGCTGTGTATGCTGCCATTGAAAATATGAAATCGTTAGGTGCAGAGGCAGAAAGCATGCACCTTCCTATGAACAAATATGCGTTGCCTGCATATTACATGATTTCCTCTGCTGAGGCAAGCTCGAATCTCGCCCGTTTTGACGGGGTAAAATATGGCTACCGTGCAGAGCAGTTTGACGATTTGGTGGACATGTACTGTCAGAGCAGAAGTGAGGGCTTTGGTGCAGAAGTAAAACGCCGCATCATGATTGGTACCTATGCGCTGTCCTCCGGTTACTATGATGCGTATTACAAAAAAGCACAACAGGTGCGCACCATGATTATGAACGATTTTGGTAAGGCGTTTGAAAAATATGATGTATTAATTACGCCTTCCTCCCCCACAACCGCATTTGGAATCGGTGAAAGAACCACAGACCCGCTCAAGATGTATTTAGCGGATATCTGCACTGTTTCTGTAAACATCGGCGGTCTTCCTGCCATTGTAATTCCTTGCGGATACGACAAAAACGGTCTTCCCATTGGTCTTCAAATTATTGGTAAGCCCTTTGGCGAAGCAACCATCTTAAACGCAGCGTATGCTTTGGAAAAAACCATTTCCAAGGTTAGACCGAATTTATAAGAAGGGGGCTATATACAATGAATTACGAAACCGTTATCGGACTTGAAATACACGCAGAGCTGGCCACCAAAACAAAAATTTTCTGTTCCTGTGAAAACGCATTTGGCGGCGAGCCGAATACCCGTGTTTGCCCTGTATGCTCCGGCATGCCGGGAACACTTCCCGTTTTAAACAAGCGAGTAGTAGACTATGCAATCAAAGCAGGTCTTGCCATGAACTGCGAAATTACAAAATACGGCAAACAAGACAGAAAAAATTACTTCTATCCCGACTTGCCTAAGGCATACCAAATTTCTCAGTTTGATTTGCCTCTTTGCCAGCATGGCTATATCGACATCAATGTAGATGGCGAAACAAAGCGCATTGGCATCACCAGAATTCATATTGAAGAAGACGCCGGCAAACTGGTGCATGACGATTACGGCAACACCTCTATGGCGGATTATAACCGCTGCGGCGTGCCACTGATTGAAATTGTAACAGAACCCGACATGCGCTCTCCCGAGGAAGCAAGAGTTTTCTTAGAAACATTAAAATCCATTTTGGAATACACCGAGGTTTCTGACTGCAAAATGCAGGAAGGCTCTTTGCGCTGTGATGTGAATGTTTCTATTCGTCCTGTGGGACAAAAGGAATTTGGTACCCGCTGCGAAATGAAAAATGTAAACTCCTTTAGCGCAGCATACCGTGCAATGCAGTACGAAGAAAAGCGTCAGGCTAAGGTGTTAGACGAGGGCGGCACCGTTGACCAGGAAACAAGACGCTGGGACGATGTGCACGGCGTTAGCACCGTAATGCGCTCCAAAGAAGACGCGCAGGATTACCGCTATTTCCCCGAGCCGGATCTGGTACCGATCGTTGTATCTGACGAATGGATTGAAGAAATCAGAAAAACCATTCCGGAACTTCCGGAACAGCGCAAAGCGCGCTACATTGAGGAATATGGATTGCCCGAGTATGATGCATTTATCATTACCTCCTCCAAAACACTGGCAGATTATTTTGACGCTTGTGTAAAGGCGGGTGCAACACCGAAAATTGCATCTAACTGGCTCATGGGTGATATCTCAAAGGTATTAAACGAAAAGGAACTTGAGCCTTCTGATATTCCGTTTACTGCGGACCAGCTGGCAAAGATGATTGCCTTAATCGAAAAGGGAACCATCAGCACCAGCGCAGCAAAAAAGGTACTCTCTGCTATGTTTGAATCCCCCGAGGACCCGGAAAAGATTGTAGAAAAACTGGGTCTTGTTCAGGTTTCCGACGAGGGTGCAATCAAAGCAATGATTGACGAAGTACTGAAAAACAATCCCCAGTCTATTGCTGACTACAAAGCCGGCAAGGACAAGGCGATGGGCTTTTTGGTTGGGCAAACCATGAAAGCTTCTCGCGGTAAGGCAAACCCACAAATTATCAATAAGCTTTTAAAAGAGGCGCTTGATAACGCATAAATAGTTGAATTTTCCGTTTCCAAGTGACACACTTGGAAACGGAAAACTTTTATAAGAGAGGATGCCACTATGCAGGCAAGTTCACTTTACAAAAGTATTTATACATATTTGGGAGATACCACGCCGCTTCCTGTTGATTGCGGCAAGCTTTGTAACAAAGCATGTTGCGGGGATAGTGGTGCAGATGACGACGAAACCGGCATGTATTTATTCCCCGGTGAAAAGCAGCTTTTTTTAAACCACCCCAACTACAAGGTGGTTTCATCAGACTTTTGTTATGGAAAAAGCAACGCAGATATTGTTATTTGCAAAGGTCCTTGCGAAAGGGATTCCCGTCCTCTGTCCTGTCGGATTTTTCCGCTGATTCCTTACTTTAGGCAATCCTCCGGACTCCGTCTGATACAAGACCCCAGGGCATTTGCAATATGTCCTCTTGCGGCAAAAGAGGCATTTCCTTACCTGAATTCAAAATTTTTAAAGAAAACAGAATCGGTGTTCCGTCTTTTAATAAACTTTAGTGAAGTGCGCATTTTTTTAGAGGGACTGGCCGATATATTAGATGACTATCTCAAATTCCAGCAAAAAGGGGGAATTTTGTATGACAAATGAAACCATTGCGGCAATTGCCACACCCCATGGCACAGGCGGCATTTCTGTTATTCGTGTCAGCGGACCGGAAAGCATTGTCATATGTGACAAAATTTTTTCTGCCAAAAGTGGAAAAAAATTAGAAAACGCGAAATCTCACACCATTCACTACGGATTTATCAAAGACGGAGAACATATGATTGATGAGGTGTTGGTGTCTGTTATGCGTGCCCCTAACACCTTTACACGAGAGGATACAGTGGAAATTAACTGTCATGGCGGCTTAGTGGTGACCGAAGCAGTGCTTGCCTGTGTAATCAAAAACGGTGCGGCCATGGCTACCCCCGGAGAATTTACAAAACGGGCATTCTTAAACGGGAGGCTGGATTTGTCTCAGGCAGAGGCAGTCATAGATATTATCAACTCCCCCTCTTCTCTGGCACTTTCTGCCGCTGCCAATCAGTTGGGCGGCAGCCTGTCCTTAGAAATCAATCAACAGCGCGACAAGGTTTTAGAGGTGCTGGCAAAAATGAATGCCAACCTTGACTATCCCGAAGAGGATTTGGAAGAATATGACCGGGAAGATTTGCTGACTGATTTAATGAACACCCAAAATGCTTTAGACGCACTTTTAACTACCGCAAACCGTGGAAAACTGCTCAAAGACGGCATTGATACCGTGATTTGTGGAAAACCCAATGTGGGAAAATCTTCAATTTTAAATCTTTTGGCACGGGATTCCCGCGCCATTGTAACAGATATTGCCGGCACTACCCGTGATGTGATTGAAGAGCGCATTACAATCAGCAACATTGTACTGAATGTTTTTGACACTGCAGGAATCCGGCAAACAGAAGACCAAATTGAACGGCTTGGCATTGACAAATCCAAGGAATATATTAAAAAAGCAGCCTTAGTTTTGTTTGTGACAGATGTGTCTCAGCCCTTGACCGAAGAGGATATGGAAATATTTGAATCTGTTAAAGATAAAACTGTTTTTGTATTGCAAAACAAGTGGGATTTGGGTGCAAATGCCCCGGAAACAAAGTTTCAAACCACACCCTGCATACCTATTTCTGCAAAAACAGGAGAAGGCTTAGATGCCCTTGCCACGCTAATTGAGGAAAAATTCAAGCTGGGTGAAATTGCAACAGAAAATGGCGCAATTATCACAAATTTAAGACACAAAGAGGCACTTACCAATGCGGCAGGCGCAATTTCTCAAGCAGTTTCGGCGCTGAAAAACAATGTGCCCTACGACCTGGTTTCCATCGATGTAACGGCATGTGCCGCGCATCTTGGAGAAATTACGGGAAAAACCATCTCTGAAGAGGTTGTGGATAAAATTTTTGCGCGTTTTTGCCTTGGAAAATAGTATATTATGCAGCTTGTATCAATAAATTAAAGAAATGGAAGAAATGAAACTCTACCCGTTGGAAAGGATGACGGACTTTGAAAGAAATCAAAAAACAATCGTTTATGGAGGGGGCTGCAGTTTTAATCATTGCCCACCTGGTTGTAAAAATCATTGGCGCATGTTTTAAAATTCCCCTGGCAAACATTCTGCAGGAAACAGGAATGGCTTTTTTCTCCCGCGCCTACAATCTGTATGCTGCCATGTTTGTTATGGCAACTGCGGGGCTTCCTGTTGCAGTTTCTAAAATGGTATCAGAAAGCCTGGCAAAGAAGAATTACGGCGAATCAAAAAAGGTGCTGCGGGCAGCAGTTATTTTGCTAACCATCATCGGCACAATTGGTACTGCGGTGTTGTTTTTTGGCGCCCGCCCATTTGCTGAGGGTGCTTTTCAGTCCCCCGGCTCATATTTAAGCATCGTTGCCATATCCCCTGCCATTTTATTTATCTCCATTTTGTCCGCTTTCCGTGGATATTTTCAGGGGCACTCCAACATGATTCCCACAGCGTATTCTGAGGTAGTAGAATCGGTGGCAAAGCTTGTAATTGGGCTTCTTGGCGCATACTTTTTAATGTCTGTATCAGTGGAAATGGCATCTGCCGGTGCTGTTTTCGGTGTAACACTGGGCGGTCTTTTTGCACTTTTGCTGCTGCTCTATTTCTACGGCAAAAACAGAAAAAATACACCCAACTATGACACAACGGCAACCCGTTCCACAAGAAAAATCTTTGTAAAGCTGTTAACCATTGCTGTTCCCATTACCATTGGTGCTGCGGTGATGTCTTTGACAAATGTGATTGATACCTTTATGATTGGCAACCGCCTGCAATCTATTTCTGTTTCAGAAGAAATTGGTCGCACACTGACAGAGTTTTTTGGGATTTCGGCGCAGGATGTCACCATTGGTGCAAACCTTTCCCACAAGGCAGCCGATGTGATGTACGGCTCCTATTCGGGTTACGCCATGTCCTTGTTTAACCTGCCCCCATCCATTGTGACCTCCATTTCCATGAGCATTGTTCCTGCAATTTCAGCAGCTTTAGCAGTAAGTAACAGACAACAGGCAAAAATACTGACGGAATCCTCCATCAGAATAACAACCATCTTTGCGCTTCCCTGCGCCATCGGTCTTGGTGTTTTATCTACACCGATTTTAATATGCCTTTATAACAATGTGCGGGCACAGGATACTTTAGCGCTTCTATCACTTGCCATTGTGTTCGTTTGCATTGTTTCTGTATCTACGGCAATTCTGCAGGCTGCAGGTCATGTGTTTATTCCGGTACGAAATATGCTAATTGGCGGTGCCTTTAAGATTATTTCAAACTATATCTTAATTGGCATTCCCGCATTAAATATTGGCGGTGCCCCCATCAGCACATTTTTCTGTTATCTTTTAATTGCCACGCTGAACCTATTTTCCATTTGGAAAATTATAAAACCCAACTTCAGCGTGAAAAACTTTATCGCAAAACCTCTACTTGCCACGCTGATTATGGGCACAATCGTATTTTTAACCTACAATGTGACAGCAGGCCTGATGGGTTGCCCCATTATTGACTTGGGCGTTGACTTTCTGATGCAGGAAATGCCAGTCTCTCCTGTGCTTTCCGCTGTGCGCCTGAAAACAATTATTGCACTTGGCATTTCCATATTAATTGGCGTAATCGCCTATATCATCGCAATTTTATTACTCCGCGCTATACAGAAAGATGATGTAGAAATGTTGCCCAAAGGAAGAAAAATTGCAACATTTTTAGAAAAACATGGCATTTTATAGTATATTTCACACTTTTGTGAAAAAAACTTAAGAAAAATGGGGAAAAACAAATGAATTTTGTGAAAAAAGACTATACTTTTAACGATTTAGTTGATATAATGAATATGTTGCGGGGTGATAACGGCTGCCCCTGGGATAAGGAGCAGACGCACCAATCCATTAAATACTGTTTGCTGGAAGAAGCATGCGAAGCAATGGAAGCGTTAGACCAAAAGCAACCGGATGATTTTGCCGATGAATTGGGCGATTTGCTGTTGCAGATTGTTTTTCATTCCCAAATGGCGCAAGAGCAGAATCATTTTTCCGTGCAGGATGTGATCAATCACATCTGCAAAAAGTTGATTTCCCGCCATACACATATTTTTGGTGAGGACAAAACAGACAACGCCGCAGAGGTTTTAGCCCTTTGGGAGCAAAACAAAAAAGCAGAAAAAGGTCTGTCCTCCCAAACGGAAGCCATGCGCGATGTGTGTTCTTACTTGCCCGGCTTATTGCGGGCACAAAAGGTTCAAAAAAAAGCTGCGCAGGTCGGCTTTGACTGGGATGATGTTGGCGGTGCGCTGGAAAAGCTTTCAGAGGAAATACAAGAGCTGAAAGACGCTGCAGAAGAAAAGAACTTTTCTCATATAGAAGAAGAATTGGGAGACTTGTTATTCTCTTGCGTAAATGTCAGCCGTTTTTTAAAGGTCAATCCGGAAGAGGCACTGAAATCTGCCACAGACAAATTTATAAACCGGTTTGAAAAAATTGAACTTGCCGCAAAAAATATGAACAAAGATTTAAACGACATGTCCCTGGCTGAAATGGACGCCTTGTGGGACAAGGCAAAAGACAAACAAATTTAGCTCGGTTTTTATACGGAAACTTTACCGTATTAACATTATTATACTTAATTAGGAGGGAAAAAAATGAATAAGACAGAACTCGTATCCGCAATTGCTCAGAAAGCAGACTTAACAAAGAAGGATGCTGAAAAAGCATTGGGCGCTTTCATCGATGTTGTTGGCGCTACATTAAAGAAGGGTGACAAAATCCAGTTGGTTGGATTCGGTACCTTCGAAACAAGAAAAAGAGCTGCAAGAGAAGGCAAAAATCCTCAGACAGGCGCAAAAATCAAAATTGCCGCTTCTACAGTTCCTGCATTTAAAGCAGGCAAAGCTTTAAAAGACTTAATCGCAAAATAAGAAAAACCACATAAGTAAAAGGACAGCAAATTTGCTGTCTTTTTATTTTTAACATTTTGTAAACTCGTTATTAACATTATATAATTTGATTGACGAGTTATGAATATTTGGTTATAATAAAATCAGAAAAGAAAAAGGTGGAGATTGCATGAAAAAAAGCGTTTACAGTTTAGTGCTCAGCGACCATGTTGTAGCTGCCGCAGACCGCATGGCAGCCAAACAAGGCATGAGCCGCAGCAGCCTGATTAACCAAATTTTAGCCAAACATCTGTCCTGCACAACACCGGAAATGCACATTCGCAATATTTTTGATGCTTTAGAACAGATGACACAAGGCGGAAATTTCAGAATCAAAGCACAACCCTCTGATGCAATGATGTCTTTATTAACTTCCCTATCGTATAAATATAACCCCACGGTGCGCTATGCCATTACTCTTACGCCACAGTCAAAGCAGGTAATCGGCATTTTGAAAATTACCTTTCGCACGCAAAGCATTCATCTTTCAAATGCATTGGAGCACTTTTTTGATTGCTTTTGTCAACTGGAAGAATCTGTTGCTCCAAAAGGGGTAAAATATAATATCTCGCCCGGAAAATTTTCAAGGCTTCTGGTGCTACCAGACGACACCCACTATTCCGCCGATGATACGGCAAGGGCAATTTCCGATTATATTCACATGTTTGACAGAGCACTAAATGCATACTTTCATCAGTTTCCCGACACAAAGCAAGGACTTTTGACGATAGCAAAAATATATCAGCATTATCTTGAACATGCAACGCTACAAATTTGAACCCTGAAAGGAGTAGTGTTTCTTCATGAATGTACAAAAATTAACCCAAAAATCACTGGAGGCAATTCAAAACGCGCAAAATAAGGTAATTGAGTATTCCAACACGCAAATTGAGCAGGAACACCTTTTTGCCGCTTTAATAGATGACGAAAACGGATTGATATCTCAGCTTTTAAAGAAAATGAAAATAGACGACAACGCTGTGCGTCAAAATGTGACATCCGCCATTGCGCGTATGCCAAAGGTGTCAGGAGGCAATCGTTCTAAAGACGCTGTTTATGTGTCCCAGGATGTTGACAGGGTGCTGCTTAACGCCGAAAAAAAGGCAGAACATATGAAGGACGAATATGTTTCTGTAGAGCATATCGCGCTATCCATTTTTGAAGCACCGAACAAAACAATAAAAGATATTTTAAAGCTATTTAACATCAGCGCTTCTGCATTCATGCAGGCACTTGCTACTGTGCGTGGAAACGCCAGAGTTACCTCTGACACGCCGGAAGCAACCTATGATGTACTAAAAAAATACGGGCAGGATTTGGTTGAACTTGCAAAAAACAACAAATTGGACCCGGTAATCGGTCGCGACAACGAAATCCGAAACGCCATTCGGATTTTGTCCCGCAAAACAAAAAATAATCCTGTGCTTATTGGCGAACCAGGTGTGGGTAAAACCGCCATTGCGGAAGGCCTTGCCAGAAGAATTGTAGCAGGGGATGTGCCGGATAATTTAAAAGACCGCAAGATTTTTTCCTTAGACATGGGCGCTCTGGTTGCCGGCGCAAAATTCCGCGGGGAATTTGAGGAGCGTTTAAAAGCGGTGCTGGAAGAAATCCGAAAAAGCGAAGGGCAGATTATTCTCTTTATCGACGAATTGCACACCATTGTTGGCGCAGGAAAAACAGATGGCGCCATGGATGCAGGAAACTTGTTAAAGCCCATGTTGGCGCGAGGCGAGCTGCACTGCATCGGCGCGACTACCTTAAATGAATATCGCCAGTATATTGAAAAGGACGCAGCGCTTGAACGA
>JAZPYM010000037.1:0-50204 GCA_045544215.1 Congzhengia sp. | reverse complement strand
ATCGATTTCCTCTTTTTCTTTGCTTTTTAGTTCCGCAATTTCGTTGGTCATTTCCACAACGCTTGCCGGCTCGATAAACACGGTAGAGCCGGAAGCAGAAGCGTCATGCACAATGCCCTTGATTTCGTTTTTGTACTCCGCCTTTACCGGCACAACATAGCGGTCTCCCCGCATGGTGATAATCGCATCCTGCAAAAATTTTTGATACCGACCGGATGCAATCACACTGTTTAAGGTGTCGCGAATTTTACTTTCCTGGGTTTTGATTTTTCTGCGAATGGCAAAAAGAGCGGGGCTGGCACCATCTGCCATTTCATCCTCGCCCAATATTTTTTCGTTAATTTCGTCCTCTACCTGCTTCAAGGCCGAAATGTTGTCAGAAAGCGTGCGCAAAGCGGTTTCCTCGCTGGGTTTATCCTCCCCGATATACGCTTTGATACGGCGCGCCGTTGCCATGGCAGTTGATAAAGACAACAGCTCGTTCATGGTCATCACGCCGCCCCGCTGGGTTCGCATAATGGCATCGCTTACATCTGTCACAGAAAATCCGGGTGGTGTTCCACGGCGCAAAAGTACCCCCGTTGCCGCAGTGGTTTCCTGTTGCATACCCGAAACCTTTGCCATATCGGTTTCCGGCATCAGGGACAAAATCCGTTCCCGGACACGCTCATTTTGTGTAAAGCCCCCAAGTATCTGCAAAATTTTATGAAATTCCAGCGTTTTTAGTGTTTTTGGGTTCATAATTTCTCCCGTCTTTTTTTAAATAAAGGGGTTGTTTTCATCCTCATCCAATTCGGGACCTGCCTCGTAGGTAATGACGGGAGCGTCCTCCTCATCATCAGCATATTCTAAAATAAATTCCTCTGTTTTTTCTGGCGTTTCGCTTTCTGTAAATGCACCAAGCTTGTGGGGAATGTCCTGATTTTTTGCCAAAACAGCCTTTTCAAATGCCTTTAATTCATCCTCCTTGATGGTGGACATAAAGGTAATTCTGCACTGTTTTGCCCGCTCTACAAGCTCCTCTGCTTTTTCAAAATCGCCCAGCTTCATATACACATAAGCAGCATCATAATATGCCTCCACAAAATAAGGCTTTCTTTCCAAAAGTTCGTCTGCATATCGCTTTGCCTCATGGAACTTGCCCAGCTTGATATAAAGCTGTGTGCAGTTGTCCAAAATCACCGGGTCGGTAGAATTATAATCATACGCCTCTTTGTTATAGCTTTCTGCTTTTCTGCGGTTATTTTTCAAAAGATACAAATAGCCCAGGGTACCATAGGTGGTGGAGTTGATATAATTTAAGGTAATCTCCTCCAGGTCCTCAATCGCCTCGTCAATTCTGCCTGTCTTCATCATTAAAACTGCATAATCTGCCCGCAGCTTTAAGCGAAGCTCGGGTCTTAATTTTTGAATCAAAAGATGCTTATAAATTTTTTCTGCCTTTTCTACCTGGCCTTCCCGCAAAAGATAGTAAGCATATATTTCCTGCTGCCCAATGGTCATGCCATGCTTGTAGCCTCGTTCAAACCAAAGAAGTGCCTTTTGGGGCTCTTTTGTATAAATCGCTCTGGCTTTTGTGGTGCAAAAGTCAGAATACCAACGAAAATAACCATAAACCAAAATTGCCACAATAGCGCCAAAACCCGCCAGAATATGAAATTGAAACGCCTTCACAATTAAATAAATTGCTGCAGCAAATAACAAAATACTCCACATAAAGTCTATCGTTCCTTTCTATTGAATTGCGCGATAAAGCTCCGCTGCGCCATCTTTTGTGGTGTGCTCTGACACCTTCAGCACTTCAAATTTTGTGATTTTTTCACCAAACCGAAGCTCAATTATATCGCCAACCTTTACATCATAAGACGCTTTTACCGCTTTGCCGTTTACAGAAACACGGCCGCCATCACAAGCCTCGTTTGCCAAGGTTCTGCGTTTTATGATTCTGGAAACCTTCAAAAATTTATCAATTCTCATATCAAATCTCCGTTTATTTTGCAATAAAACCAACTTTTTTATAAACCTTGCGCAATGTTTTGGCAGCAAGGTAGTTTGCTATTTCT
Organism: Congzhengia sp.; assembly: GCA_045544215.1. GTDB lineage: Bacteria > Bacillota > Clostridia > UBA1381 > UBA9506 > Congzhengia. The sequence goes on along the minus strand of JAZPYM010000037.1, from coordinate 48,141 downwards.
GCGCCCTTTTGATAAACCGATTCTACATAGCCTTTATCCCCTTGCAGACGCGTAAACTCCGTCTGAACGGGCATAAGCGCATCTGCCACTGCTTCGCCTACTGCCAGTTTAAAGTCGCCATAACCAAAGCCTGCAAAATCCTTTTCTGCATCCTCAATGGTTTTGTTGGTAACTGCAGAGTAGATGGACAAAAGGTTTGTTACGCCCGGTTTGTCCGGTGCTACCTTGATCTCGTTGCCGGAGTCGGTAACGGCACGCTTGAATTTGCGAATAATGGTATCCTTATCGTCTAACATACGAACAAAGCCGTTGGGGTTGGGGTCGGACTTGGACATTTTATTTTCCGGGGACTGTAAGCTCATAATCCGCTGGCCAACCTTGGGAATGTATGCTTCCGGCACTGTGAAAGTGTCGCTATAGTAGTGGTTAAAGCGGTTTGCAATATCCCGCGCAATTTCAATGTGCTGCAGTTGGTCATGCCCCACCGGCACCAAGTCTGCCTGGTATAGCAGGATGTCTGCTGCCATCAAAACAGGATAAGTAAATAGCCCCGCATTAATATTGTCTGCATGGTTTTTTGACTTTTCCTTAAACTGCGTCATGCGGGAAAGTTCCCCCATTTGTGTGTTACAACCAAGCACCCAGGCAAGCTCTGCATGCGCGCCTACATGGGACTGGATAAACATCACGGATTTTTCCGGGTCGATGCCTGCCGCCATATACTGCATCAAAACCTCCAAGGTTCTGCGGCGCAAATCCGCCGGTGTCTGCCGAACGGTAATGGAATGCAGGTCCACAATGCAATAAAGGCATTCGTAATCATCCTGCAGCGTTGCCCAATTTTTTATCGCTCCTATGTAGTTTCCCAGCGTTAAATCCCCGGAGGGCTGCACGCCTGAAAAAATTCTCTTTTTTTCATTTCCCATGTTTCATTCCATACCTTTCTGCTCCCGTTTTTAAAAATTACACCCGTTGGAGCAACCCGGGTGTAAAACCTGTTTTTATTCAATCAAAGCGCGAACGCGCAGGCGCGCCCCTGCTTCATCTGCAATTTTTTGGCATGCTAAAATATCCTCTTGTGGCAAAATATCCACCACGCTCATAATCACGGTATCAACATGCTGTTTGCACGCTTTTGCAAAATCAATCATGCCAAAAAAGCCTTCCTTGCCATATATGCTTTTGCAAAGCGCATCATATTCTTCCGCATTTTTCGCGTTCAGACTGATGGAAACCACATCAATCAAGCCGGAAAATTGCGGTGTAATATCTTTTTTGTAGTATAAATTTGCCTGTCCGTTAGTGTTGATGCGAATTTTTGCGCCATATGTTTTCTTAATATGCGCAGCGCAAAAAAGCAACACATCTAACCGCATGGTAGGCTCACCATAACCACAAAAAACCACCTCGTCGTAACGATTGGGATCAAATGCGTCAATATCTTTTATGATTTCTTCCTGGGTTGGCTCTTTGTCCAGCCACAGATTCACATCCCCAATGCCGCAATCTTTATCCCGCACACAAAAGGTGCAGCGGTTAGTGCAGCGGTTGGTTAGGTTAATATATAATGTGTTTTCCAAAACATAACAAATTGTCAAATAAATCACCTGATACCATAAAATTTTTTGCCGTTTTCAAGGGTTGCACATGCCAGTTCTTCTGTTGCAATGCCTTTTAATTCTGCAATTTTTTCGCAGGTAAAACGCACATTTGCAGAGTCATTCCGCTGGCCCCGGTATGGTTCCGGCGTTAAGTATGGGCTATCCGTTTCGATAAACAAGCGGTCTGTCGGCACCATTTTTGCAACCGCCTGCACCTTGGGTGCATTTTTAAAGGTTACCTGACCGGCAATGGAAATGTATAGTCCCATATCAAGCACGGTTTTTGCCATCTCGCAGCTTCCGGAAAAGCAGTGCATCACGCCATTAAAATAACCCACCTTATCTAAAATATCCAGTGTGTCCTGATGGGCATCTCGGTCATGAATAATGTATGGCATAGAAAGCTGTTGTGCCAGGCGCAGTTGCTTTTCAAACCAGATTTTTTGCATGTCTCTTGCCGGCTCGTCGTAGTGGTAGTCAAGCCCGATTTCCCCAATAGCAACCACTTTTTCATGCGACGCCATTTGGGCAAGGGTGTCTAAATCCTGCTCCTGCATACGGCCTACCTCGTTGGGATGAACGCCAACGGCAGCATAAATAAAATCATAACTTTCTGCAAGGGCAATGCTTGCTTTTGATGATGCAAGGTCTGACCCTACATTTACCGCCAGGGAAACGCCCTCATTTTTTATTTTTTCAATCACAAGTTCTCTATCTTGTGCAAATTTTTCATCGTCCAAATGGGTATGGGTATCAAAAAACATCTGTCTGCTCCTCTGGTTTGTAGCCAACATCCTCTTGTAAGTTTTCGCCGCCATAGGCAGCCACTGCCAGCTTATCACAACGCTCATTTTCCTTGTGTCCTGCGTGCCCCTTCACCCAATGAAATTCCACATTGTGTTCATCCAAAAGCACTAAAAGCTGCTCCCACAAATCCACATTAACAGCAGGATCTTTTTTGTTCCGCATCCAACCGTTTGCTTCCCACTTATAAACCCAGCCTTGCGTAATGGCGTCAATCACATACTTGCTGTCGCTATATACATGCACATTACAGGTTTCGTTCAGTGCAGAAAGCCCTTTTATAACCGCCAAAATTTCCATGCGGTTATTGGTGGTCAAAAGAAAGCCCTCGGACAGTTCTTTTTCGTGTCCTTTATAGCTTAAAATCACGCCATAGCCACCTTTTCCGGGATTGCCGCTGCAGGCGCCGTCAGTAAACAAATCAATGGTTTTTAAATTTGCTTCAAACATTGGCTTCACCCAAATTCTCTGTAATAATTTGAATCAGTTTGTTCAGCGTTTCATCAATATCCCCTTTGGCAACAAATGCTGCAGCATTTTTGTGTCCCCCGCCGCCAAACGCACTTGCTGCGCAGGATAAATCTAAAATATCTTTTCCGCGCAGAGAAACGCGTTTTGAGGTTTCGTCCCGGTCCTTAACCAAAATGGACGCCTGTACCCCCTCCACGCTCAACCCAAGATTGGGAAGCTCCTCCACATCGTCATAGGATAAGCCGTATTCTTCTAAAAAGGACAAGGGGCATTTCAGCATTGCAATTCTACCGTTTGCAAAAAACTGAATTTTTTCTGCCGCTTTTCCCATAAATACCAGTTTTCCGTATTTTACGGTGTCATACAGTTTTTCCGTAATTTTTCTGTGCTGCATGCCACTTTTTAAAAGCGCAGATGCCACAAAAAATGTGTCCGATGTGACATTTGAGAATTTAAAGTGACCGGAATCGGTAGAAATACCGGTATACATTGCCACACACGCCTTTTGCGGAATGGTTTTGACAAGTTTTTTTGCCAGGTGGTAAACAATTTGTGCCGTGGCAGCACTTTCTGCGTCCTTATAGCAAAAGGTTCCAAAGGCTTCCCCGGAAAAATGGTGGTCCACACACAAAATGCAAGGGATTTTACTGCAGGTATCCGCCAGTTTGCCCAATCGTTCAAAATTGCCGCAATCCAGCACCATTGCAGTGTCAGCATCTGTGGTGGTCTCTTGGTCACCGACCAGATAATCCTCCCCCAGATAGGAAAATTTTTCAGGCATAGCCTCTTCCAAATACACATCTGCCTGCTTTCCCATCGCCTCCAGCACATACTTCATAGCAAATGAGGACCCCAAAGCATCCCCATCTGGATTTAAATGGGTAAAAATTGCAATTTTTTTTGCGCGCTTAAGTGCTTTAGCAATCTTCGCCAGCATCCTTTTTTGCCTCCTTATGCAAAAGTGCATTGATTCTTGCACCATGCTCAATGGAATGATCATCCTTATACAAAATTTCAGGGGTGTAGCGCAAATTTAAGCGGTGTCCCAGTTCACGACGAACAAAACCGGCTGAATTTTTTAACGCTTTCAGCGCTTCCTTTTTCTCGTCCTCGCTACCAAAAATGCTGACATAAACCGTGGCATACCGCAGGTCGCCCGTTACAGAAACAGAAACTACGCTGGTCATCATGGGAATTCTGGGGTCTTTAAGTTCCCGCAAAATATCCGACAGTTCGCGGCGTACTTCTTCATTAATTCGATTGATACGGTTTGTAGCCATGTATCGCAGCTCCTTTTATACAAATCTTTTACGCTATATTATCTCTCAACCTCTACCATCTTAAACCCTTCAACCACATCGCCTTCCTTGATGTCATTGAATTTTTCAATGGAAAGACCACATTCGTAGCCTGCTGCAACCTCTTTTACATCGTCTTTGAAACGCTTTAAGGATGCAAGCTCGCCCTCATGAACCACGATGCCATCACGCACCAGACGCACCTGCGTATTTCTTGCAATGGTACCGTCTGTTACATAGCAGCCGGCAATGGTTCCCACGCCGGAAACCTTAAAGGTCTGGCGGATTTCTGCATGTCCTGTTACCTCTTCACGATAAGTCGGGTCAAGCATACCCTTCATTGCCGCTTCAATTTCCTCGATTGCAGTATAGATAACGCGGTACAAACGGATGTCAATACCCTTATCCTCTGCAGAGGCTGCCGCACCAGCATCCGGACGAACATTAAAACCAACAATAATCGCACTGGATGCATACGCCAGCATAACATCTGATTCTCTGATAGCACCAACGCCGCTATGGATTACATTGATGCGCACCTCTTCGTTGGAAAGCTTTTCTAAAGACTGTTTTACCGCTTCTACAGAACCGTTTACATCTGCCTTAATAACGATATTTAAGTCTTTTACCTGACCTTCTTTTACTTTGTCAAAGAAATCGTCCAGGGTTACAACATTCTGAGAGCCGATGCGCTCTTCTTTTGCCTTTTGTTTTCTCTTTTCAACTACATTTTTTGCCATGCGTTCATCATCAATGACATAGAACACATCTCCGCCCTCAGGCACTTCATCAAGGCCTAAAATTTCAACAGGAACAGAGGGGCCTGCCTTTTTAATTTTTTTGCCCTTATCGTCCAGCATAGCACGAATATGACCATACGCCGTTCCTGCCACAACGGTGTCACCAATTTTAAGTGTTCCGTTCTGCACCAGAACAGAAGCTACAGGACCACGACCCTTGTCAAGCTTTGCTTCGATAACGGTTCCCTTTGCCTTTCGGTTGGGGTTGGCTTTTAAGTCGCGCATATCCGCAACCAAAAGTACCATTTCCAACAAATCTTCAATATTGGTTCTGTGCTTTGCAGAAATTTCAACACAGATGGTGTCGCCGCCCCAATCTTCAGGTACCAAGCCATACTCTGTAAGCTCCTGCTTGATTCTGTCAGGATTTGCTCCCTCTTTATCAATCTTATTAATCGCCACAATAATGCCAACCTCTGCTGCCTTGGCATGGTTAATTGCTTCAACAGTCTGAGGCATGATGCCGTCGTCTGCGGCAACCACCAGGATTGCAACATCCGTAACCTGTGCACCGCGGGCACGCATTGCGGTAAATGCTTCGTGTCCGGGGGTATCTAAAAAGGTAATTTTTCTGTCATTCACACGCACGCGGTAAGCACCGATATGCTGGGTAATGCCGCCTGCCTCTGTGTCTATGACATTGGTGCTTCTGATGGCGTCCAAAAGTGAGGTTTTACCATGGTCAACATGGCCCATAACAACCACAACAGGAGAGCGGGGCTCCAGCTGCTCAGGGGTATCTTCAAAGTCGTTAAACAAAATATCCTCATCGGTTAAGATGATTTCTTTTTCTACAATAGCACCAAAATCCTCTGCAATCAAAGATGCGGTGTCAAAATCAACAGACTGGCTGATGGATGCCATCACGCCCAACATCATCAGTTTTTTAATCACCTCTGTTGCAGGCACAGCCAAACGCTCAGAAAGCTCACTAACTGCGATTTCATCCGGAATTTTAACTGTAATAGGCCCTTTCTTTACTTCCTTTTCCTTGGGTGCCTTTGTTTTATTTTTCACCTGATTGTTTTCCCGTGCTTTGTTGCCCTTTTTCAGTTTTTGCTTTTTCACGCTGTCATCAGACACATTGGTGGGAACCAGTTCTTCAATCACTTCATCGTCAATTTTATTTAATTCTACCACGGTCTGACGGGTGTCCACATGGCGCACCTTTCTTCCAATGGGTTCATCTGTTGCGGGTGCGTTTTCCTGAGAATTCCCTTCTGCTTCCTGTTGTTCCGACTTCTCCTTTTTCGCTTTCTTTGCCGGTTTTGGCGGTTCTTCCACCTTTCCAAACACCGGAACGGGAACCTTTTTGTCATACGCCTGGGTCAAACGCTCAAACAAAACATCAAGCTCCTCCTGCTCCAGCGCACTCATATGGTTTCTGGTTGGGAACCCAAACCCTCCCATCAGTCCAATGATTTCTTTTGAGTTTGAGTCAAGCTCCTTTGCCAATTCATGTACTCTTACTTTCGTCATAAACGCCACCTCCGAATTTTCTAACCTGCAAACCGATGCAATATCGGTATGTTTTCATTGTTCATTGCTGCAATTGCTCCAATTGCTTTAAAAGTGCCTTGGAAAACCCCTCATCTGTCAGACAAATCACGCTTTTATCCCGGGCACCAATGGCGTGCCCCAGTTCTTCCTTACTGCCATAAACAACAGATGGGCAATCATACATTTGACATGCATATTGCAGTCGCTGGATTGCTTTTTGAGAGGTATCGGTGCCAATCACAAATAGACAAGCTCTGCCCTCTTTTAATGCTTTCATGGAGAGATATTCCCCTGCCTTAACCCTGCCCGCTTTTTGCGCAAGCCCAATTAAGCTCAGTGCTTTATTCAAAACAATCCCGCTCCTCTCCCTGCTGCATCAGTGCATCATAAACCGTCTGCGGAACCTTCTGCCGAAACGCCCTGTCTAAAGGACGCCGTTTCATTGTTTGCGGATTTTTAAGACACATAGGGCAAATGTATGCCCCTCTTCCTTGTATTTTTCTTGTTGTATCCACAAAAAAATCATTTTCCTGCCTAACAATACGGATAAATGTCTCTTTTTCTCCCTTTTTGTGACAACTGATACACTCTCTTATGGGTATATGCTTCCCCATGGACTATTCCTCCGGCTTAATATCAATTTTCCAGCCCGTCAGCTTTGCTGCCAGGCGCGCGTTCTGTCCCTCTTTACCAATCGCAAGTGACAGCTGTCCCGCAGGAACCAGCACCTTTGCGCTATGCTCCTCTTCGTCCACTGTGCAGCTGACAACATCTGATGGGCTGAGTGCTGCTGAAATAAACGCAGCCGGGTCATCGCTATATCGGATAATATCAATTTTTTCGCCGCCAAGTTCATCACAAACAACCTGCACTCTGGCACCTCTGGGGCCAACACATGCACCAACGGCATCTACATTTTCATCCTGTGAGCAAACAGAAATTTTTGTTCTGGAACCGGCTTCTCTGGAAATAGATTTAATTTCCACCACGCCGCTGCCACATTCCGGAACTTCCTGCTCAAACAGTTTTTTTACAAGACCCGGATGGGTTCTTGAAAGTACAATCTGCGGATTATTGCCGGAAAGTTTTACTTCTGCCACATAGAATTTCATTCTCGCACCAGGGGTATAGGTTTCGCCCGGAATTTGCTCGTTGGTTGGAAGAATCGCTTCAGTATCGTTGCCAATTTCCACTACAACAAATCTGCTCTCCAGCTTTGTAATCAAGCCGGTTACCATAGAGTTTTCCCTGTCGCGATAGATTGTAAACACCTTATCCCGTTCTGCTTCTTTAATGCGTTGTACCACAACCTGTTTTGCAGTTTGTGCCGCAATTCTGCCAAAGGTTTTAGGCGTTACCTCGAAGCTGACAACATCACCAACGCTATATTTTCCGCTGATTTCTGCAGCTTCTGATACGGAAATCTCAATATTTGCATCCTCCACAGTTTCCACAACTGTTTTTTGCTGATAAACTTTGATTTCTCCTGTTTCCTTGTCAATATTGACAACAACATTTTGCGCATGACCATAATTTTTCTTATACGCAGTAATCAGCGCAAACTCAATGGTTTCCAAAAGGGACTCTTTGCTGATATTTTTGTCCTCTGCAATTTCTGCAAGCGCAGTGATAAATTCCTGATTCATTTTTTCTGATTCCTCCCAACAGTTTAAAACTCGACAGTTTGTCGAATGGATGATATTTTATCAAGCGGAAAGTTTTTTTCCTCTCCATTTATCTGAAAAGTGACTGTGTCGCCATCAAACCCTGAAAGCGCTGCGGTAAATTCCTTAACGCCGTCTATAGGTGCAAATAGCTTCACATCCACATTTTTTCCCATACATTTTTCAAAATGCGCCGGATATTTGATCACGCGGTCCATGCCGGCAGAGGAAACCTCTAAAAGATACGCCTGGGGAATGGGGTCCTTTTCATCCAGAACTGCCTCCAGCGCGCGACTCACTCGTTCACAGTCGTCAATGGCAATGCCGCCCTCCTTGTCGATAAACACGCGAAGCACATGGTCCGGTCCCTCTTTTTTAAATTCCACATCCCAGATTTCCACATTACATTCTGCCACAATAGGCTCTAAAAATGTTAAAACCAAACTTTCTGTTTTATTGTATGCCAAACCGTATCCCACTCCTTATGAAATGAATTTTGGGTTACATAAAAATTTGCGGATACAATGCGAAAGAGTGGGAACATACGCCCACTCTTTCTAACCACAATATCTACATATACATTATAACAAATGTCGTTATAAAATGCAAGTACTTTTTTCAAGTTTTTTTAAAACACAAAAATAAGATGTTGCTTGTTGTTTATTCGTACAGCTTGATTTATAAATGCACGAAAACATTGCGGTTTTTGACCGTTTTTCGTCTTACGCCTTATGCTTTGCGAAGCACTCGCTGCAGTAAACCGGACGGTCTTCCTTCGGCTCAAAGGGTACCTGTGCCTCTGCGCCGCAATCAGCACAAATTGCAGTATGCATTTCTCTGTTCTGACGAATGCTGTTCTTTCTTGCAATTCTGCATTCTTTGCAACGGCTGGGTTCGTTTTCAAAACCTTTTTCTGCATAGAATTCCTGCTCGCCTGCTGTGAAAACAAACTCTGCGCCGCAATCCTTGCAGACTAATGTCTTGTCCTCGTACATGAAAAATACCTCACTTTAAAAAAATAATTATTTATTGAAGCTAAAAAGCTTACAAACAACGAAATATTTGCCTTTTACTCCCCGGCAATAAAAATTTCTATCTTTTTTTTGATACGCGTCAGCGCATTGTCAACTGCCTTTGGTGTCTTTTCAAGCTGTGTTGCAATTTCCTTATAGGGAATTCCCCGCAGGTATAATTGCAAAACCTGATTTTCAAAGGGACTTAATAGCTTACTGATTTCAAATTCCATGCCCTGTGCCGTTTCTTTTTCAATCATAATGCTTTCAGGGTTAATATTTTGCATATCTACCAAAACAGGAAACGAACTGTTTTCTCCGTCGTCCTGGTCTGAGTTGTGTATGGAAATATAATGGTTCAGCGGGTTATTTTTCTTCCGGGTGGAAGATTTCACCGCTGAAATCATCTGACGAACCACACAAACCTCCGCAAAGGTTTTAAAGCTTGTTCGCTTGTTGCCGTCAAAGGCTTTTATCGCCTTGTATAAACCAATTAAACCCTCCTGCACCAAGTCATCACGCTCGGCACCTGCCAGAAAATAAGGACCGGAACGCATTTTCACAAAACCGGTATATTTTCCAACAATATATTCCATCGCCTTTTGGTCTCCTGCGCGGGCAAGAGAAACCACCTGCTCATCAGACAGTTCTTTAAAATTTACGCCGTTTGTCAAAGCCATTCTCAATCCCATCATTTCAAGCAGTATTTACACGATAAAAATACGCAATTTAATTATATTCTAACGCACATTTTTAGTCAAGGTATTTTTTAAAATTTCCAAATTTTTGGTTATTTTCACCACTAAATATGTTCCAATTTGTCTAAAATGCACAAGAAATACCTCGGCAACGCCCCCTGGTATTCGACATATTTACTGGTAGTTGGATGGATAAAGCCTAATTTTTGCGCGTGGAGCAACTGCCCTGCAATCGCCTCTCGTTTTGCCAGCTTATCATCCTTTAATCCATAAACGGTATCTCCCACAATGTGCTTACCAATGCTCTTTAAATGCACACGAATCTGATGGGTGCGCCCCGTTTCCAATCTGCAACGAAGCAAGGTGTACCCCTGATAGCGTTGTTCTACATGAAAATGTGTAACAGCGTTTCTGCCACCTTTTTCAACAGAAATCCCTGCAGTCATGCGCTTTCTGTCCTTGGGGTCACGGCCAATGGGTTTGTCCACTGTCAAATCGTCCCAGGTGGTACCGCCATGTATCAGGCAAACATACTCCCTTGTGACAGAATGCTCCTTAATCTGCTCCGCCAGAGAAAGATGGGCAGCATTGTTTTTTGCCACCGCCAAAATTCCGCTGGTGTCTTTGTCAATTCGGTGAACAATACCGGGACGAATTACGCCATTAATGGCAGACAGGTTTCCCTTGGTGTGATGCATCAATGCATTCACCAATGTTCCCTCCAGATTTCCGGCAGCAGGATGGACCACCATGCCCTGCGGCTTGTTGACAACAATAATGTCATCATCTTCATATACAATATCAAGAGGGATATCTTGCGGTCTTGCATCTAAAACACGAGGCACGGGCAAAATTGCCCGAACCTCGTCATTTGTTTTGATTTTATATCGTTTTACCGCCACCGTATCATTCACTGTGACGCATCCGTCTTCAATCAGTTTTTGCGCCGCTGACCGCGTCATTCCTGCGCGTTCTGACAAAAACACATCCAGACGCATTCCATTATCCGTCGGCTCTGCCTTTATCATTTCCATCGGTCTGCTCCTTCTTGTCACTGAAAAAAATTACATACACGGCAAAAAGCACTGCTCCCACTGTTACAAAGCAATCTGCAACATTGAAAATGGGAAAATGAATCAGCCGAAAGTCTAAAAAATCTACCACATAGCCAAGACGAATTCTGTCCACCAAGTTTCCTACGGCACCGCCCACCATAAAGGTCAGTGCTGTCATCAACAACCAATTGCGTGGTTTTTTAACTACCACATAAGCGATAGCTGCCACCACAATTAAAAAGGTTAATACCGATAACACCTTGGTGTAGTTTGCAAATACGCCAAAGCCGGCACCGGGGTTTTCACAATAGGTCAGGTGAAAAACATTGGAAAGAAGCGGAAATGTACCGATGTGCATCAATTCTTTTACCGCGATCAGCTTGGTAAACTGATCCAGCACGGTAATCAAGATAAGTCCTGCAAAGAAGAATAGAAGCAACGGTTTAATCCTCCTTCAAAACACTTGCACAACGCGCGCAGATTGTGGGATGTTCTTTGTCCTCGCCAACCGTTTTACTAAACATCCAGCAACGCTCGCATTTTTCGCCCTCTGCCTGAGATACCAAAACGCCTACGCCGGTTTCACCAACGAACACGCCGTCTGCCATTTCGGATGCTTTACGCACAGAGACACCGGACACAATAAAGTAGGTCACAAGTTCATTCTCTGCAGCCAAAAGCAAGTCGTAAATTGCACCGTCTGCATAGATGGTAACATCTGCACCCAGAGAATGGCCAATGATTTTTTCTGTTCTTGCATTTTCAAGCGCCTTGGAAACATCTGCTTTCACTGCCAAAAGAGAATCCCATTTTGCTTCAAACGCCTCGTCATAAAGCTCAGGTGTGGGCTTGGGCATATCGTTAAGCAGAACAAATTCTTTTGCATCCCCGTCCATATGGGGCATAAAGGACCAGATTTCCTCTGATGTATATGCTAAAACAGGCGCCAAAAGTCTTACCAGCGCGTCCAGCACCTTATACATCACGGTCTGTGCAGAACGACGCGCGATGCTACCGGCCTTTTGTGTATACAGTCTGTCTTTAATAACATCCAGGTAGAAGTTACTCATTTCCACAATACAGAAATTATGAATTGCATGCTGCACAATGTGGAATTCGTAGTTTCTATAAGCCGCAAGCACCTTTTCAATTAACTTGGAAAGGCGAATCATTGCCCACTTGTCAATTTCCTGCATATCGGAAAAGGCCACCATATCGGTGTTGGGATTAAAGTCGTGAATGTTACCTAAAATATATCTTGCAGTATTTCTGATTTTACGATAGGATTCGGACAACTGCTTTAAGATGCCGTCGGAAATACGCATATCCGTTTTATAATCAGCAGAAACGACCCAAAGTCTTAGAAGGTCTGCACCAAATTTATCGATGATATCCTTGGGGCTGATACCGTTTCCTTTGGATTTTGACATCTTCTCGCCGGACTCATCCACAATCATACCGTGGGTGATAACGGTTTTGTAAGGCGCCTCTCCCCTTGCTGCAATGGAGGTCAAAAGGGAGGACTGGAACCAACCGCGATACTGGTCATTACCCTCTAAATAAAGGTCTGCCGGGAAACGAAGACCAGGCTTTACATCTAATACACCTGCGTGGCTGGAGCCGGAATCAAACCAAACATCCATAATGTCCTGCTCTTTTGTAAATTCTGTGCAGCCACATTCACATGTTGTGCCTTGCGGCAGAATATCCTTTGCGTCTGTTTCGTACCAAGCAGTAGAACCTTTTTCACGGAACAAATCTGCCACTGCCTGAATGGATGCTTCTGTAATAACTTCCTTGCCGCAATCCTTGCAGTAGAAAATCGGAATGGGAACGCCCCAGGTACGCTGTCTTGAAATACACCAATCGGCGCGGTCCACTACCATGCCGGTAATGCGGTCTTCGCCCCATTTGGGAATCCACTGTACCTTTTTGATAGCAGCAACTGCATCTTCTTTGATGTCGTCCACCGACGCAAACCACTGCTCTGTCGCACGGAACACAATGGGCTGATGACATCTCCAGCAGTGCGGATACTGGTGGATAATCTCTGTAACAGCATAAAGTGCATTCAGCTCTTTTAATTTTTCAATAATTTTGGCATTGGATTTTTCATAATAAAGACCACTAAACTCGCCTGCCAATTCATTTAAATATCCTTTTCCGTCCACCGGAACAATAATCGGAATATCCTTATAGTTTCTGCAAGCAACATAGTCCTCTGCACCATGGCCGGGCGCTGTATGAACGCAGCCGGTACCGGCATCCAGTGTTACATGGTCGCCGTTGATAACCAAAGATTCTCTGTCTATAAACGGGTGCGCGCAACGAACAAGCTCTAACTCTTTTCCGGTGTAGGTAGTAATTTCTTCATATTCTGAAATGCCACCTGCCTGCATCACGCTGCCAATCAATTCCTGTGCCAAAATATAATATTCTCCGTTGGCTTTTACAAGAGAATAGGTGAAATCAGGATTCAGTGCAATTGCCACATTGCCGGGAAGTGTCCATGTGGTTGTGGTCCAAATCACGAAATAAATGTCTGATTTATCCACACCGCTGTTGTCGAACACTCCATGGTCATCTGATACACGGAATTTTACATAGATGGAGTTTGTCTTATCCTCTTCATATTCAATCTCTGCTTCTGCCAGCGCGGTTTCGCAATCGGTACACCAATAAATCGGCTTTAAGCCCTTATAGATGTAGCCACGCTTTGCCATTTCGCCAAAGATTTCAATCTGCTTTGCTTCAAATTTTGGATCAAGTGTCACATAGGAATTGTCCCAGTCACCCAAAGATCCCAGGCGCTGTATCTGTGATTTTTGATTTTCTACCTGTGTTAAGGCAAAATCACGACACATGTCACGGAATTTCACTACGCCTGCCTCATGTCTGTTCACACCCAGCAGTTTGATCGCCTGGCGTTCAATAGGCAGACCATGGGTGTCCCAGCCATGAATATAGGGCGCCTTAAAGCCGTCCATATTTTTAAATCTTGTGATAACATCCTTCAGTGTTTTGTTCAAAGCATGACCCATGTGCATATCGCCGTTGGCGTACGGAGGGCCGTCATGCAGAATAAAGAGAGGTTTTCCCTCATTATGCTCCATCAGCTTTTCATACATGGTGTTATCTTGCCATTTTTTCAAAATTTCAGGTTCCCGCTGGGGCAAATTTGCCCGCATGGGAAAGTCTGTCTGTGGCAAATTCAGTGTCTTGCCGTAATCCTCTGCCATATTATTCGCTCCTAACTGTTTCTATGTCTAAACAACAATGATATTATTGCTCGTTTTCAACTTCTTCTAACTGCACCTTTTCGATGCGCTTGGTTTCTTCCTTGGGTTCCGGAAGTTCATCCAGCATCCCCATATATGTATTCAGCACTGCACGCAGCTTTGCCCGCAAAAGACCGGACTGCCCTTCAATTTTTTCGCACTCCCGTTTCATTTCCTGAATTTGTGCATCCATATCGTTTAAAATCTGCTGTGCGCGCACCTTTGCCTCACGGATAATGTTGTCCGCTTGCTCATGGGCGTTGTGAAGAATTTCCTCACTGGTTCTTTGCGCGGAAATAATTGCGCTGCGCATAGTTTCCTCCATGCCCTTATAATTTTCAACCGCATCGTTTAAAATTGCATTTTTATCTTTCATGCTTGCATTTTCACGATAAATACGGCTATAATCCTTAATCAATTCGCTTAAAAACGCCTCTACCTCATCCATGTCATAACCGCGAAAGCTCTTTTTAAACTCTTTGTTTTCTAAATCAACAGGCGTAATCATAGCTCTGTTTCCCTTTCTGCCCACAAAATTGCAGCAAAACGCTTACCGCGGGCGGATAAGCGCTACACATATTTTTTCAATTCCACAGCCAAACGACCTTTTCTCGTCTCGCCGCAAATGGTTTCTAAAACAAACCTGCCGTGGTGACGAATGGAAATCACATCGCCCTGACACAGTTTTTTTGACAAATCTTCCGTTTCTGAAAAATTCACACTGACGCCGCCACCGGATATTGCCGCAGCTGCCTCACTTCTGGATAGGTTTGCCGCCGCACCTACTACCGCATCTAAGCGCAGGGATGCAATCACATGGCGGGTCAGAACAAATTTTCGTTTTAAGGCAAGCACCTGTTCTTTTGGGCAAAGAGATACCTCCACCCGTCTGCGACCAATGGTCTTTAGGTTGAAAAGCAAAAAGTCACACACCTGGCTGTCACACATTAAAACTGCATGTTCGTCATCTATAAAGATGTCTCCCAGCATTTCCCGTTTGATGCCAAGTCCCAGCGCTGCCCCCAAAACATCCCGATGAGAAAGTCCTGATACATCAGAAATAAGAAGCGGGCTGATGGGAAAGTCACTGTTTTTCGGTTCCAAAAAGTCAGGGAAAAAGCCAACCTGCACCCGTTCACAATCTGCTGCGCCACCAAATGAGGCGACAGAAACAAACGGGGACGGTTGATATTGCGTCTGAAAAACAGATAAATCGTGAGGACTTATAAAACGAGAAAAACGAACACTCTTATACTTGCGTACAGACTGCTCGAAATCCTCACATCGCTTTAACCATTCATAATCCGCGGCGGTTAAAAAATCTTGCTTCACCTTAGCTCATAAACGGAAAAGCTTTAATATTATCCTGGTAATTACCTGTTACTTCCACATTGTT
The DNA here is from genome assembly GCA_045544215.1 of Congzhengia sp. Classification (GTDB taxonomy): domain Bacteria; phylum Bacillota; class Clostridia; order UBA1381; family UBA9506; genus Congzhengia. The sequence continues at coordinate 32,563 of JAZPYM010000037.1, read as the reverse complement.
GGGTGTAATCAGGAAAATACGGTTTGACACATTCTGAATACGACCTGCAACACCGTACACTGCGCCGGACAAAAAGTCCACAACTCTGCGTGTGGTGTCGTTATCAAGCTTTTCTAAGTTTGCAACAACCGGCTTTTTGTTCTTTAAGTGGTCTGCTGCATCCTTTGCATCATCAAAGTTCTGGAACTGAATTACCACAACCTTTGCAGGTGCGCCACCGGCAATAGAAGACACCTTTGCCTTTCTGCTGATACCAAAGGGAAAACTGGTTTCTTCCTCTTCCACTACTTCAGCTTCCTGGTCAAACATTTCTTCTTCCTCTTCTGCGATACCAATCCATTTCAGCACTTTGTTCATTGTACCCATAATTTTTCCTCCTATGTAAATTCTTGTGTTTATATTTTTATGTTTATAAAACCCTCATCATTCAAACAGTGCGCTGCCGATGCGCACCATGGTAGCACCCTCTAAAATCGCCTGATAAAAATCACCGCTCATACCCATGGACAGATGCCCCATATCTATATTATCGTATTTTTTATTCTTGATGTCAACTGCTAATTTTTGTAAACCGTAAAAAAAACGTCTGCAATCATCGGGGTGGTCTGTTTTCGGCGCCATGGTCATCAATCCCCGCACACGAAGGTGCGTAAATTGTGACAGTTGTTCCATCATGAAAAAAGCGTCCGCGGGAGAAATACCGAATTTGCTTTCCTCTCCCGAAACATTCACCTGCACCAAAATATCGGCATATTTGCCAACACTTTGAAACTGCTTGTCAATTTCCGTTGCAAGCTTTATGCTGTCCACCGAATGAATCATGGAAACCTTGCCTGCAATATATTTTACTTTATTGGTCTGCAAGTGCCCGATTAGGTGCCAGGTGGGCTCCTGCTTTAAATGCTCATACTTTTCCAAAAAACTCTGCACGCGGTTTTCCCCAAGATGAAGAACCCCTGCATCCATCAGTTCTCTTGCCTGCGCATAAGAAACTGTTTTCGTGACGCCAACCAGCGTAATGTCTTCCGGTTTTCTGCCGGAACGCACTGCCGCATCAGAAATTTGTTCCAATACCCGTGCTACATTTTCTTTTATCAATTTGATTCACAACCTCTAATATTACTGGGAAACAATTACCTTGCCGTCAAAATATTCCGGAGCGGCTGTTACCACCTCGTCATAGGATTTAATCGGCTTATCATCAATTGCCGCTTCAACAATTGCTTCCTCTTCGGTGCTATAGATGATGTTAACGGGAATGAATTTCATAACAGCGCCCCGCTTGATAAACAAACCTACCGCGTTATCCACTGTGTGCAAATATTCCACCTTTATCTTATAGCCGGAAACGCTCTTTTTCACAAAATCCACATTCACAGCGCGTTTTGCCAAAAGCCCGTCTACCTCTGTGTTGCACTCTGCCACAACAGTTCTTCTATCCTTTTCGTCAATTTCAGAAACAAAGCGGACAACTGCAGGGCAATCCCGGTCGCTAAAGTCAGAAAAACGAATCTTTACACTGTCTCCTACAGCAACATCACCGCTTAATGACTCCTCTACATTAATCGCAACATAATATTTATAATTATCCACAATCTTATAGGTATAGGTGCCGGCTTCCTGCTGGGGAATTTTATCATGCTTGCTTTGATGAACAAAGTCGCTGACCGCAGCCGGTGTTAAGGATGTAATTCCCTCCGGTGTCAGCACTTCTTCAAAACCATCTTTTCCTTCCAGAAAAAGACCGGGTGCAGACGCTGTGATAACCCGCTGGATTTTGCCAAGTTTTGCTTCCAGTACAGATTTTTCTGCCTGCAATTTTGCCAGTTCGTGAGAAAAGCCCTCCTTTTCTCCTTTGGCAACTGCTTTTTGGTCCGCCAATGTACTGATTCGATATTTATATTCCGAAACCTGTGACAAATCACGCTTTGCGACATTTGCAATCACTTGGTCAACATAATCTGAAAGTGTGCCTTCAATTTTCGCGGCATCATTGACAAACGCAGCATCTCCCGCATTACTCTGCAGCATTGCATCAATTTTCTTATTGACATCTGCAAACTGTTTCTTCACAGTTTCGTCTGCTATGTCATTATAAAGCGTTGCAAGCAGTTGACGATTGGACACCCGCTGCCCGTTTCGCACCGAAATATCTGCCACGCCATCAATCGTGAAGGTCTGTACCGTTTCATCCTTAACCAAAATACCCACGCCGGAACTGCTTTCCTCAATTTTATCTGTTTGGAGCATCTCCAATGTGACACGGGTCTGGAAAACGCCCCGCACAATGTAACATATGACCAATACTATAAACAACACGACAGGTATCATCCATTTATTTTTCATATCTTTTCTCCTGTGTATTGAACCCACAATTTCACATAATTGTAACAATTTTATTTATCATATCATACTTTTGGAAATTTTGCAACGGATAATCGCAAAAAAATTATAATTTTGTAAAAATTTTTTCCCTTTCACATATCCTAATATCGAGGGAGGCGATTTGCTTGAAAAAATTTAGTTTTCGTCAGCTTTTGTGCCGATTGGATGAAGTAGAACAACAAGAGCTTTGTCCACTACTTGAAAAGCTTTGTCATCCATGTAAAACAGAAAAACCAAAAAAAGAATGTGTGGCAAAAAAATGCCGTTGACGCTCAAGGCAAACTATAGTATAATCACATATGGAACTTACAGATGAGGAGTATGAACATATGCGTTTAATAATTGACACCTCAAATGCCGTCTTGCCGGTGTTTGTTGTGATATTCATTGGTATTTTTCTGAATTGGTTACACTTTTTTAACGACAAAACCAAGGATGATATGATTAAGCTGGTTTTTTATGTGGGGACGCCATGTTTGATATTTAGCAATGTGGCAGTCTCAAACCCGGCAGAGTGCTTCCGCGGTGGATTTATGCTTTTTACCGTCTGCTGCATATTAGCACTGATTGCAGTCATTATTTTGCTTTGTTCCTTTATCAAAGATAGCAAAAAGAAAGGCGCCGTCATTCAGCTTGCATATCGCTCCAACTTTGCCATAGCAGGCATACCGGTTGCCATGAATCTGCTGGACAATGCCGGTGTGACACTGACCGCTGTTACCATGTCTGTGGTTATCATGGTTTACAATGTTACGGCAGTTATACTTTTGTCCTATTACGGCAGCAACGCAAAAAAAACTTCTGATATCGTGGTTGGAATTCTCAAAAATCCGCTGATTATTGCAACTGTCCTTGGACTTATTTTTGCAATTTTTAAAATCCCCGTTTTTCCTGTGATGCAAAAAAGTATCAAAACGCTGGGCGATATTGCCTCCAGCATGGGTCTGCTTTTAATCGGTGCTTCCATTACATTAAGCGGTCTGCGGGAGGATAAAGGATATATTTTATACTCTGTCTTTTTGCGCAATGTATTTTCCCCCGCATTTATATTGATATGTGCCATACTGTTTGGTTTTCGGGGAAATCATCTTATGGTGCTTGCCATTATGAGTGCTTCTCCTGCAGCAGTAAACTGTTTTGCCATGGCAAAACAAATGGGGGTATCAGCTGAAATAACCGCCTATGGAATTTCTCTAACCACCATCTTTAGTATTTTCAGTATTTTTATTTCTGTCTATCTGATTCGATTTTTCAATCTTGCATAAAAATAGCGGCTCTTTTATAAGAGCCGCTATTTTTTATCTTATTTTTAACTATTTTATTGTAAAACCAACTGTTTCGGCACGCCATTTTCATATTCCAGCAAAACCTCGCCGCAAATCAAAGGCGTCACATACTGAACAAATGCGTCTGTAACATCATTTTTTTCAGGGCTGATAAAATGCTCCGGAACAACCTTTTCCTTGTTGGCAACAAGGTTTACATCCACGGCTGCATAAGTCGTCTCATAAGGCGCATCAGATACACGCTGTATGGTTGCCATAATGCCTGTAGCGCCACCGACTGCTAACTGCACCGCAGCCTCGCCAACGCCAAAGGATTCACAAATATCCGTTTTGCTGAGAATATGCCCTGCACAACGCTGACATATATTCATCTCGATACCGCGGGATTTGCATCCAAGCTTGCCCTTTATATATGATGCCAATACAGAAGCAACACCACCCATTTGTTTATGGCCAAAGGCATCTGTTCCACTTCCTGCCAGCATCTCACAAACATAGGTGCCGTCAGCAGTGCGGATGCCCTCCGAAACAGCAACCAAAAGGCTTTTCTTGCGCTGCATAATTGCTTTAACATCCTCTACAAATTTATCCAACTCAAAGGCGCTTTCCGGCAAATAAATCAAATCCGGTCCCAAGCCCTGATACCGCGCCAAAGCAGATGCGCCGGTTAACCAGCCTGCATCTCTGCCCATAATTTCCACAATGGTTACCGACTCCATGTCATACACATTCACATCCGCCGAAATTTCCCGCACCATTGTGGCAACATATTTTGCCGCACTGCCAAAACCAGGCGTATGGTCAATTCCCTGCAGGTCATTGTCAACGGTTTTGGGAACGCCAACAAAATGGATATCCTTTCCCCGTTTTACAGAGAGTGCAGAAAGCTTCATAATGGTGTCCATAGAATCATTTCCGCCAATGTAAAAGAAATAACCGATGTTGTATTTTTCTAAAATTTCAAAAATTTTATCATATACCGGTCCATCCTCTGCCGGCAGTTTGAATCTGCAGGAACCAAGATAGGAAGCGGGAGTTGTTTTCAGTAAGGAAAGCTTTTCTTCATCGCATCCCAAAGCATTCAGTTCCACCAAGCATTCGTTAATCATACCCTGAATGCCGTTTCGCATGCCGTAAACCGTACCAATTTCTGCCGCCGCACATGCACCCTTAATAACACCTGCAAGGCTTGCATTGATGGCTGCTGTCGGTCCGCCGGATTGTCCCACAATTGCATTTTTCTGATTGTTCATATTAATACCCTCTTTTCTATTTTCAAAAAAGAAATTGTAACACGATATATTATATATGAACCTCGCAAAAAAGTCAATGGAATTTATATTCTGTGTTTACATTCTACGCAATTTATGATAAAATAAAAAATGTAGAAAGTTGGTGAAAAATATGTTACATAAATTGTTGGTTGCCACAGGCAACAAAGGAAAACTTGAGGAAATCCGTGAAATTTTAAAAGATACCGAAGTTTTAGGCTTGGCTGATGCCGGCATTGATTGCGATGTGGAGGAAACCGGAACCACCTTTGCCGAAAATGCCTATATTAAAGCATACGAAATTTCAAAACTTTCCGGATTGCCCGTTCTGGCAGATGATTCAGGACTTATGGTGGATGTATTAGACGGTCGCCCCGGGGTATATTCTGCCCGCTTTGCAGGGGATGATGCCACCGACGATGATAATGTTTTAAAATTATTATCCCTGCTGCAAGCCGTTCCTGAGCAAGAGCGCAGCGCTCGATTCGCCTGTGCCATGTGTCTGATTTTTCCCGACGGAAGACGGGTGGAATCCTATGGCGAAAGCTGCGACGGCTATATTATAAACGAAAAGCGGGGCGAAAACGGCTTTGGATATGACCCGGTGTTTTATGCCCCTTTATACAAAAAGACCTTTTCAGAAATGACCATGGATGAAAAAAATAAAGTAAGTCACAGAAAGGCAGCACTGCTTGCACTTTCTGAAAAATTAAAAGGAGAACACATATGAAAAAAAGAGTATTGTTTTTAATGCTTGCTGCAGTCCTTCTGCTCTCTGCTTGCGGAAAACCACAGAGCGAGGACGCCTCTGCCGACCTTTACGCCGTAGAGGTAGAAGAAAATGACCCCTTTTATGACGAAATGAAAGAAAAGGAACACATGCGCCCCATCGCCATTATGATTGACAACGACAGCGATGCTGCAAGACCGCAAATTGGTCTTGAGGATGCTTACATGGTGTATGAAATTGTGGTAGAGGGCAAGGCGACCCGATTTATGGCGTTGTTTAAAAATTATGACTTAGAAAAGGTTGGTCCTGTTCGTTCCTCCCGCCACTACTTTTTAGACTACGCCATGGAGCATGACGCCATTTACAGTCATGCCGGCTGGAGTCCAAAAGCAGCAACGGATATCAAATCCCTGAAAATCAACAACATCAACGGCGTGTTGGGGGACGGCAGCTGCTTCTGGCGAGACAGCACCTATGACAAAACATGGCACAATTTATATTCCAGCACCAAAAAGCTTTCTGCCTATGCCAAGGAGAAAAAGAATTATCGTTTAGAAACAGAAAACGAAATTCCTGCATATTATCCCCTTGACACCACGCCGGATGCAGGAGATGCCATCCATACCATTTCCATTCCGTATGCTTCTTTTTACAATGTAAAGTTTACATACGACGAGGCTCAAAAACGCTATGTCCGCTATGTAAACAACAAGGAGCATACTTCACAGACCGGAGCGGCGCTGACTGCTAAAAACATCATTTTATATCAGGTAAAGAATGTTTCCCTGTCTGATAAGGAAAACAAAGGCAGACAAGATATTCAAAATATTGGCAGCGGAACCGGTTACTATTTTACTAACGGAAAAATGCAGAAAATCAACTGGTCAAAAGCTGCACGGGATGCAAAAACGATTTATACTTTAGAGGACGGAACACCTCTGGTATTAAACCCGGGCAATACCTATGTTCAAATTGTACCAATGTATGCAACACCAACATTTGAATAAAAAGGGGCTGTAGCAAAATGCACAGACCACTACAGAGCAAAGAAAAGTGTATTTTAAAGCCATATTGCTTTATTGATAATAAAAAACACTGTGAAATTTATGGAAGGAATTCGCAACACGCGAATTCCTTCTGTTTTTTGTTGCCTTGTGTTTTGAACCAACCTCGCCTCTCGGCGTACCCTCGTACGCCGTCGGGTAGCCAAAAACAAGGGCTCGCCTTGTTTTTGGCTCAGTTTGTCCAATCTGTGCTGTTTTCCGTCCAGCCCAAAAAGAGGCTGTAGCAAAATGCTATAGCCTCTTTTTATTTATATTTACATTAAAAAGTAATTTTTCGCATTGTTATAGCAAACATCTGCTATCAGTTTATTCAGAATGGTTCTGTCGCTGGTATACATGCCTTTTTCCACCCATTCGCCAATGATGTTACAAAGAATTCTTCTGAAATATTCATGACGGGGATAGGACAAAAAGCTTCTGGAATCTGTCAGCATACCAACAAAGGCTGCCAAAGCACCCAGGTTGCCAAGGGTCTTCATCTGGTCAACCATTCCGTCGATGTGGTCATTGAACCACCATGCTGAACCATGCTGGATTTTGCCCTTAACGCCGTCACCCTCAAAGTTACCTGCCATAGTTGCAAGCAGAGAGTTGTCGTTGGGGTTTAAGCTGTAAAGAATGGTCTTTGGCAAGCTTCCGCCCATCAAAAGGGTATCCATAAAGCGAGAAAGTTTTTCTGCCAGATTGACATTTAAAATAGAGTCAAAACCTGTATCTGCGCCTAACTTTTTATACATAATGGTGTTGTTGTTGCGGATTGCCGCCGCGTGCAACTGCATTACCCAACCACGCTTTGCATATTCCTTGCCGCAGAACAGCATAACTGCTGTTTGATACTTTTCCGCATCCAAATCATCAATCTTTTCGCCGGCAAGTGCTCTTTGGAAGATTTCGTTTACCTCTTCCTTTTCAGCCTCTGCATAAGGAACGCTTACGATGCCGTGGTCAGAAATTCTGCTTCCAACCTGGTGGAAAAACTCAATTCTGGATTCCAGTGCATCAAACAATCCATCGATATCTGTGATAGGCGCGCCGCATACCTCGCCCAGTTTTTCAATATATGCTGCAAACTCTTCCTTTTGGATATTCACAGCCGGGTCAGGACGGAAGGTAGGCTTTACGGTTGTTTGAAAGCTTTCATCCTCTGCCAGCGCAATGTGATACTTTAAATCGCTGGTGGGGTCATCTGTGGTGCCGATAAAAGAGACATTTGACTTTTCAATAAGCTTTCTTGCAGAAAATTCTCCGCTTGCGATGATGGCATTTGCCTTCTCCCAGATTAAAGGTGCCGTTTCTTCGGACAAGGTTTCATAAATGCCAAAATAGCGCTGCAGCTCTAAATGTGACCAATGATACAAAGGGTTTCCAGCAGCAAACTGGATTGATTTTGCATATGCTAAAAACTTATCATAATCAGAAGCTGTGCCTGTGATTTGTTCCTCCGGCACACCCATCCAGCGCATAAAGCGCCACTTATAATGGTCGCCGCCAAGCCATACCTCTGTGATGTTTTTAAACTGTTTATCCTCGTAGATTTCCTGCGGGGAAAGATGGCAGTGATAGTCATAAATCGGCATATCTTTTGCCACTTCAAAAAACAATTTTTGTGCTGTTTTTGTTTCCAAAAGGAAATTTTTGTCCATAAACTTTTTCATGATGTACTCCTTTATGTGTAAACTTCAAATATATTATAATACAAGAATGAACAGATTGCAACTGTATTGCGTTAAATTAATTCAAAATGAAACTCCCTTAAAAATCACAAAGATAAAGGGGCGAAAACTTTAAATAATCACAAGAAACCAAACGATATTCCACACCGCCTACATTCCCCTGTGCTGCTTTGTCAAAGCTGCCACCATGAAGGTGCCCGAACACACAAAAGTCCACCTGCTGCTCCCGCAGGCATTTTGCAAAACCAGAACGGGTTCCGGGAGGATAATGCAGCATTACAACAATTTTTTCCGCACCGGTTTTTTTTGCCATGCAAATACCGTTCTCTAACCGGGCAAGTTCCCGTCTGTAAAGCTTTTTTTCCTCCTCATCTTCTGGTTCGTTTTCCGTTTCCGGATATCCCTTAGTCCCGCAAATTGCCACATTCCCAAATACCTCTACCGTGTTGTGCAAAAAGCGGATGGAGGAAAAATGATTGTTATCTAAAAACCCGTTTAATTTGGAAAGAGTTTCCCACCAATAATCATGATTGCCCTTGGAAATAATTTTTGTGCCGCTTAATTGGTTGATAAAATCAAAATCCAAAGCACCGTCTTTGATATAGGTCGCCCAAGATGTATCACCCGGCATCAAAACAATATCGTCCTGATGGATTTGTGCCTGCCAGTTTTCGCATAGCCGTGCTTCGTAGTTTTCCCATCTGCTGCCAAAGACATCCATGGGTTTTTCCGCCGCAAAGCTTAAATGCAGGTCGGAAATCGCATAAATACGGGGCATTATTCTTCCTCCCTTCTGGTACGAAAAAAGTCCCGGGTTGTTCCGGGACTTAAATATCGTTTTTGTTACGCTGTAACATCCTCATAAACGCTAACGCGTTTTTTGCCACTTCCGAATTTCTCGAACTTCACTTTACCATTAACCAAAGCGAACAAAGTGTCATCGCCACCCTTGCCCACATTTGTGCCGGGATGGATTTTTGTTCCTCTCTGTCTAACTAAAATGTTGCCTGCGAGAACATTCTGGCCGTCTGCTTTTTTAACACCTAAACGCTTTGCCTCAGAATCACGGCCGTTCTTTGTGCTGCCGACACCCTTTTTGTGCGCGAACAGTTGAATGTTAATATTAAGCATACTTACACCTCCAGTTCCATAATGGTTATATACTCACCGTATTGTTCTTCTAAATTTTTTAAGGACAAAAGCATTGTATGTAACAATACATCTGCATCGTGGCGCTGCGCCTTTGTAAGCGCTTCCGGCAAGATACATTCCAAAGAACCTTCTGCCATTTCATAGCCAACGGGAATTTCTGCCACATCCGTCAGTCCATTCAGCGTTGTCATAGCAACTGCAGAGACTGCGGCACAAACAATATCCTCCCCTTGCTGTGCAAACCCGGTATGCCCGGAAAGTGTGTATTTTACAATGTTTTTTCCTTTTCGATAAACACAAATCTCAGTCATAAGCTTATGCGTTAATCTTTTCAATTACAACCTTTGTGAAAGGCTGTCTGTGACCTTGTTTTTTCTTATAACCCTTTTTGGGCTTATACTTGAAAACAACGATCTTCTTTGCTTTGCCTTCAGCAATCAATGTCTTTGCTGTAACAGAAGCACCTTCAACAGTGGGAGCACCAATCTTAATGGAATCACCTTCACCAACTGCCAAAACTTCGGTAAATGTTACGGTTTCGTCGTCAGCTACGCCAAGCTTTTCAACATAAATAACATCACCCTCGGAAACCTTGTACTGTTTTCCGCCTGTTTTAATAATTGCGTACATATTTTGCACCTCCTCCAACCTTGCTCGCTGCTGTTTCGGTAGAATTTTACAATTCATTTATAACCTGACACACGCGGCTAAGATACATTATAACACCGCAAAAGAAAAAAGTCAACAACTTTTTTTATTTTCCTTTTTTCACGCTTTTTAATTTTTTGCGATGGGTATAAAACGCTAAGCTCTTTAGTAAAAATGGTCGAATCCAAAATGTGCCCCGCCACAAAAAACTATAGAGTTTATAAAGAAAACTGTCGCAGGAAATAAATCGTTCCTTTCGGTAAAACCCCTTTGCCACTGCTACAATCTGGTCAGGATAAACAGGATACTCCTTTTTGGTTTCATAATCACCGCAAAGATAAAATGCACCGTCCTTTTTGCCTACAATACGGTGCAGTATAAAGCTTCCGTCTGCCCGCTGAAACAAAGGAACATCCCCAATTTTTAGCGTGTCTGCCTTACCCAGAAGCACACTGTCACGGCGGCTTGCCACCAAAGGATACATACTAAAGCCCGCCACCTTCATTTTTACAGTTCCGTTTTGCGCAAGCACAGGGGCAATCAATGCATATAAAGATGCCATATCTGTTTTTTTTACAGGTCTTCGATAAGCGCGTTTCTGCTCATCCATTTTTTTGCTCCTTTCGCAGGCTTTGAAAGAATTCCTTTAGCAACGCCTCGCACCTTGGTTCCTCAATGCTTGCATAGATTTCTGTATGATAGTCAAAACATCCGCTTTGAGAAAGATCCAGCCGTCCACCCAGCGCACCACTTTTTGCATCATATGCGCCAAAATAAACACGGTCAATCTTTGATAAGTGAATTGCACCTGCACACATGGCGCAAGGCTCTAATGTAACATAAAGTGTGCACCCACAAAGGTTTTTTGTGCCAAGTTTTAAAAGCGCCTCGCGAATTGCCAAAAGCTCTGCATGCGCTGTAGGGTCTTTTTTTTGCTCACACAAATTGTGGCACGCGCACACCAGGACGCCATCCTTAAAAATAGCAGCACCTACAGGAATTTCTCCCTCCTGTGCTGCTTTTTCCGCTTCTCCTAATGCCACTTGCATATATTTATTCACCACTTGACACCTCGTACATCAAAATAGACGCCGCCACGCCGGCATTAAGTGACTCTGCCAGTCCCTGCATAGGAATATGAACAATTTCATCCGAAAGCGCAAACACATCTTCCGAAACACCATTTCCCTCGTTGCCGATAACAAAAATTTGTTTTTCACAGCGCGTCATTTTCTGAGCAGATACGCTTTCCTTGCGGAGCGCACTTGCTGTAATAAAAAAGTCGTTTTCCTTGGCACGCAAAAGTGCATCGCAATCTGCTTCTGCTATAATATCTATATGAAAAACAGAGCCCATAGCGGAGCGAATTACTTTGGGAGAAAAAACATCCACACTCCCCTTAGAGAAAATAACGCCATCAAATCCAAAGGCATCTGCACTGCGGATAATGGTGCCTGCATTGCCGGGGTCCTGGACACAATCGCAGTAAACATAGCGGTTTTTGCTCATACTGCATTGCTTGGGGATTTCAACAACCGCAAGCACCCCCTGGGGTGTTTTGGTGTCACAAAGTGTTGCAAATGTGGTGTCACTTGTCACAATACAGGGAAGTGTTTGAAACAGTTCATGATGGGTTTGATAAAACGCCTCTGTCATAATGAGATTTTCAATGGTATAGTTTGAGGAAACTGCATCACGGCAGGCCCGCAAACCCTCAACCAAAAACAAGCCATATGCGTCTCTGTACTTTTTTGTTTTCAGCTTTGCCACTTTTTTAAAATATTCATTTTGCGGTGACAGAATTTGTTTCATCATGCCTCAATCCCCCTTTGTCCCATATATGTGGTTAAGTATATCATATTTTTTTAAAAAAAGCAACCAAAAAGGATTTGACGGTTTTTGTTCCCTGTGCTATAATGAAAGAAAAATGAAAAAGGACGGTCGCCCATGAAGAAAAATATTTGGGACAATGTGTATTACCGGCTCAACGACGAAACAGAAATTAAGCTTGCGGTGCTTTTCTGTATTCGCTATGCCGACCTGCCTATAACGGATATTGAAATTAAGCATTTTATGCTTTCTGCCACCAGTGTGGATTTTATGGTGCTTTGCTCCATGATGGATGCCATGCTTTCTGACAACTATATGAAAAAAGTATGGCGAGATGAGGTGGAAAAATTTGACCTGACCGAACAAGGCAACGAGCTTTTGGATATGTTTGAGGACAAAATCATGGCAAGCGTGCGCAGCAGTCTGAAAGACGCCATTGACACCTATTTCCGTCGCGAACAGGAAAAAGCACAGGCACAGTGCGAAATTGTGCCTCTGGAAAAAGAAAAATATCAACTGGATATTGTGCTGAAAGAAGGGAAAAATACCCTTATGACCATGTCTGTCTTTGCCGGCAGCAGAGAAAACGCCATTCGCTTGCGCCGCGGATTTTATAAGGATCCCACAGGCGTTTATACAGGGCTTGTTTCTGCACTTGCAAAAGCAGCAAATGATGAGGATGATGACCATGTATGATGTTGCAATCATTGGCGGAGGTCCTGCAGGGCTTTCCGCTGCTCTTTACGCAGGACGGGCAGGACTCTCCTGCGTTTTGTTTGAAAAACTATTTTTTGGTGGACAGATGCTAAAAACCAGCGAGGTTGATAACTATCCCGGGGCGCCTGCCATACGGGATGTTTATGCCTTTTCTGCTACCATGCACCAGCAGGCAGCAGCCTTTGGTGCAGAATTTAAAACCGAGGCGGTTTTAGAGGTTCGCGCTCGGGAAAATACCAAAATCGTGGTGACGAAAAACGGAGAGTACCATGCAAAAACATTGATTCTTGCCACCGGTGCCTTTCCAAAAAAATTAGGCGCGCCAGGGGAGGAGGAATTCTCCGGAAAAGGTGTTTCCTACTGTGCCACCTGCGACGGCGCCTTTTTTAAGAACAAATCGGCGGTAGTGGTTGGCGGCGGAGACACCGCTTTGGAGGATGCATTGTTTTTATCTGCCATTTGCAAGCAAGTGACAATCATTCACAGACGAGATTCATTTCGCGGAGCACATCATTTGTACCAGCGGGCAAAAAACCAGGAAAATATTCAGTTTGTTTTAGATAGCGTTGTTACAAAAATCAAAGGGAATAGCGTTGTGGAAGAGGTAGAAGTTACGCATTTAAAAAACGAAGAAAAGCAATGCATTAAAACCGATGCCGTTTTCATCGCCATCGGCACCACACCGGACAGCGAGCTTTTTTCATCTTTTGTCACACTGGACAAAAACGGTTATGTTATAACAGATGAAACGCTGCAAACTTCTGCAGACGGCGTATTTGCTGCTGGGGATGTAAGGCAAAAAGCGTTACGGCAAATTGTTACCGCCACTGCTGACGGCGCAGAAGCTATTTATAGCATACAACGATATTTATTAGAGGCATAAAAAAAGGACTGTTTATCACAGTCCTTTTTTATATTTAAAATAATCCACTGATAATACCTTTTTCATCCACATCAATTTTTTCTGCCGCAGGCACCTTCGGAAGACCGGGCATAGTCATGATGCTGCCTGCATACACCGTTACAAAACCGGCGCCTGCAAACGCTTTAACCTCTTTGATGGTAATGGTAAAGCCCGTAGGTCTACCCAAAAGTTTAGGGTCGTCAGACAAGGAGTATTGGGTTTTTGCCACACAAATCGGCAGTTTTCCATATCCGTTTTCTGTAATCATTGCAATCTGCTTTTCTGCCGCGGGTGTATAGGCTACCCCATCTGCACCATATATTTTTTTCGCAATCGTTTCAATTTTTTCTTTAATGGGCAAGGTTTCGTCATAAATGGGCGCAAATTTTCCCTCATTTTTGTCTAAAACCTCTACCAGTTTTTCAGCCAAAGCAATACCGCCCTCGCCGCCTTTTGCAAACACCTCAGAAAGTGCAAATTCTGCGCCGTTTTCCCTACAGTAGTTTTCAATCATTTCTAATTCCTTTTGGGTGTCCTGCCCAAACCGATTAATTGCCACAATAACAGGAATGCCATAAAGCCGCAAGTTTTCAATATGCTTTCCGAGATTCACAATACCGCGGGCAAGTGCATCTAAATTTTCTGTTGCCAAATCTGCTTTTGCCACGCCGCCGTTATATTTTAAAGCACGAACCGTTGCAACCAACACTACCGCAGAAGGTTTAAGGTTTGCCACACGGCACTTAATATCCAAAAATTTCTCTGCACCAAGGTCAGCGCCAAAGCCTGCCTCGGTAATCACATAGTCTGAAAGTTTCAGTGCCAGTTTTGTTGCCTGCACACTGTTGCAACCGTGGGCAATATTTGCAAAAGGACCGCCGTGCATCAGGCAGGGCGTATTTTCAAGCGTCTGCACCAGATTGGGCTTGATTGCGTCCTTTAAAAGCGCACACATTGCGCCATGGGCATTGATATCACGCGCAGTAACCTCTTTGCCGTCATATGTAGTGCCCACCACAATTCTGCCAAGGCGCATCTTTAAATCGGAGAGGTTTTCTGCCATGCACAAAATTGCCATTACCTCTGATGCCACTGTAATCATAAAGCCATCCTCGCGAACATAACCATTGGTTTTGCCGCCTAACCCTACAACCACCTGCCGAAGCGCACGGTCATTCATGTCCATCACGCGACGGAACACAATTTTTGTTGGGTCAATACCCAGTGCATTTCCCTGGTTGATATGATTATCAATCATGGCACAAAGCAGGTTGTTTGCCGCAGTAATGGCATGAAAATCCCCTGTAAAGTGTAAATTGATATCCTCCATGGGCACTACCTGGGCATAACCGCCGCCGGCAGCACCACCCTTAACACCCATAACAGGACCTAAGGAGGGTTCTCTT
Organism: Congzhengia sp.; assembly: GCA_045544215.1. Lineage (GTDB taxonomy): Bacteria > Bacillota > Clostridia > UBA1381 > UBA9506 > Congzhengia. Next base: position 17,497 of record JAZPYM010000037.1, on the reverse strand, counting down.
AGTGCAATCATGGTTTTCTTCCCAATCTTTGCCATTGCCTGCCCCAAACCAACGGAGGTTGTGGTTTTTCCCTCTCCTGCAGGGGTGGGATTGATTGCCGTAACCAAAACCAGCTTGCCATCAGGGTTATCTTTTACACGCTCCCAGACAGAATCTGAAAGTTTTGCCTTGTATTTTCCGTAAAATTCAAGTTCTTCTTCCTGAATACCAATTTTTGCAGCAACATTACCGATATGCTCCATCTTTGCTTGTTGGGCAATTTCAATGTCTGTCAACATGGATGTTCCTCCTCTTGCTTTCGTACCTTTTTTATTTCATTATACAAGTAATCAAGCGCTGTGTCAAGTCCGCCTTTTTCATCAATCAAACCGCAAGCCACCGCCTCATCCCCTGAAACAATGGTGCCCACATCATTTGCCATTTCTCCGGTTTTCATCATCAACTCTGTAAATTTTTCCTTGCGGATAGCAGAATTCCGTACCACAAAATTCGTGATTCGTTCCTGCATCTGCCGGAAATATTCATAAGTTTGGGGCACACCAATCACCATGCCGCTCATGCGAACGGGGTGAATGGTCATAGTGGCAGAGCTGGCTATAAAGGAGCGTTTTGCTGAAACCGCCAGGGGCACACCAATGCTGTGACCACCGCCCAGTACAATGGATGCAGTAGGTTTTTTCATAGAGGAAACAAGCTCTGCGATGGCAAGCCCGGCTTCTACATCTCCGCCCATGGTGTTAAGAATCAAAAGGAGCGCATCAACAGACGGGTCCTGCTCCACCGACACCAAAAGGGGAAGAATGTGTTCATATTTTGTTGCCTTGCTTGCAGGCGGTAGCGCAGTATGTCCCTCAATTTCTCCCACAATGGTCAGACAATGGATGTTGCCATTTTCATTTTTCACCTCGGCACTGCCAAAATCCTTTATGTTTTTCGATGCCGTTTCATTCATGGTCTGGTTGGTTTGATTGGTATCATGATTCATGCCGTTCCTCCGTAATAAAACTGATATTAGCTTTATTATAGGAGGATTGGGGTTGTTTTATACCCCCATATCTTCAAAGGTATCCAAAATGCCCTGTGCAATTCCTTGCGCAAGCTTATTGCGATAGCTTTCGCTAAACATGTTTTCCCGTTCCTCTTGATTCGTGATAAAGCCCACCTCAACTAAAACAGAGGGCATTACTGAATATTTTAAAACCGCTAAATCAACACTGTTTTTGATACCTCTGTCATGAGCAGAGGTGCTTTTGATAATTGCTTTTTGCACATTTTGTGCAAAGCTTTTGTCCGTCACACCGGCAATGGGAATGCTGTTTTCCAGACTTCCCCAGGTTTCAATTCCGTTGGCAACCTCATTTTCTGCCACCGAATTGGTATGGACACTAAGGAACAATGCCGTCTCCTCTTTATTTGCCAATTCCGGACGGCTTTTCAGCGTCACATCTGTTTCCTTTGTTCGCGTCATAACAACACGAACGCCGTTTTTCTTTAAGATGTCACGAACCTTTAAGGCAACTGCCAGATTAATGTCCGTTTCTTTCCAGATGGTTCCGTCCTCTTCAATGAAGCAAGCACCCGGGTCACTACCGCCGTGACCGGCATCAATGGTAATAGAGCGAGATGGCTCTATGATAATAGCCGGCAGTTCCGGCTCCGGCGAAGGCTCATCAGACGGCGTCGGAGTTATAGGGGTTATGGTAGTTGTTTCTCCACCCTTTCCTATGGTAACCGTCAGGGTTTTCCCCGAACGCCTTACGCTATACTTTTGTGCTTTCGGCAAATCAAACACCACACGCAGCGACTCCGTTTGCTGCCCAATACGCACTGCCGTTGCAAATTCAGAATCAAAGGTTTGATTGCGGATAGTTGCTCCTTGCTTGGTTTCCGCAAAATCCACAACTATACGATCCGGTCCCGTTAGGGAAAACGCAGAATATTTTACACCTGTAGCCGAAAGCGCAAAGGTGGCAGTGATCCCCTCATCACTTACTATGCAGCGATACGAATTTAGCGTTGCATAGGAGGTCGGCGTAGTTGAGGGTTGGGGCGTAGGTGTCACAGTTGTTGTCTTTTCTGTACGAATGGATATGGTGTCTGTTTTACTGTCAAAGTCTACATCAAACCCCATGGTTTCCGATACATATCGCACAGGAATCATGGTTTTCCCGTTTATAATTTTCGGCACAATGGGCATTAAATCTGCCCTGCCGTTTTTATATGCCATTTTATTGTTTATGTAAAGAATCAGATTGATGCCTTTATAATTGACGATAACCTGCTCCCGCTGACCATTCCAGGTAACCTCCGCGCCTAATTTTTCAAACACATCTCTTGCAGGCACAACAGAATAGTCGTTAAAAACAATGGGTGGCACTTCACATTCCAGCAGCTCATCGTTAATGGTTAAACGAAAAAAGTTGCCCTCATAAGTATGCCACGCGCCGTCATAGTAAATTTCGTTCGCTGCAGCTGTTACAGGCGCAACAAATGATGCCACAAGCATCAACATCACAAGAAATATTCCAAAAAACCGCCTCACGCAAGCACCTCCTTATATTCTATGCCGTTGCATATATGTTTCTAAAATCAGTGCTGCAGAAAGGGTGTCCACCGCGCCTTTGCGTTTCTTTCCCCGCACATTCATTTCACTGAGCATACCATGGGCGCTGACAGTGGTTAAGCGCTCATCGCAAAAATCAAATTCTACATCGGTATATTGCCGCAGTTTTTCCGCAAATTCCTTGGTTGCTTCTGCACGAAACCCCTCTGTACCGTCCATGTTTTTCGGCATGCCAATAATAATTTTTGTTACTTCCTTTTCCTTTATAATCGTCGCAAGGGAAAGGTATAAGCTCTCTGTGCCGTCATTTTTTATGGTCTCATATCCCTGTGCCGTAATGCCCAGGGGATCAGACAGGGCAACGCCTACCCGCGCATCGCCAAAATCAATTCCCATCAGTCTCAATTGTATCACCACTTTTTCTTCATTTTGTATTCTTTATCATTTCCATAACCATGTCTGCATTTTCCATGGCTTTTTGCTTTAATTCTGTCGTCTTTTCTGTCAAGGTCTTTTGTACTGCTTCTTTATTCTTCACAATATCCCGTGCCAAAGATGCCAGCGTTCCGTCTGTAAAATCTGCTATTTGCAAGGTAGTATTTACACCCATATATTTTGCAAATCCGGTTACTTTGGGATCATAAGAAAGTCCGATGGCAGGAACCCCTGCCCCCGCTGCATAAATAATGGCGTGCAGGCGCATAGCAATGACCAAATCACAACTTCCCACAATGCCCATCAATGCTGTTGCATCATAATGATTCTCTAAAACATAGCTTGGGATTTCCAGTTTTTGCGCCAATTCCTTAGATTTGATAATATCGTCAGGGTGCTTGAGGGGTATCCATACAGGCGTGTAATTATATTGTCTGCAAATTTGTTCCACACCCCGCACCAGCTGATTCCAATAAGACGGCTTGCACAGTTTCCAATTGCGGATGGAAATGCCCAAAAGCTTTTCACCCACAGGAATGCCTTCTTGAGACAAAAGTTCCTCGACTTTATGACGATCCATTCCGTTGATGGTCAAGGCAGGATCTGCCGTAACCACCACTTTGTCTAAATTCACGCCCATATGCTTTAATTCGTAATAGGAATTTGGTTCCCGCAGGGAAATTTTCTCTACACGATTCAGCACATTTTTAACCCTTATTCTGTTTTTTTCTTTATTGACGGGTCCAATACCGTTGGCGTAAAGCATCACAGGAACAGAGAGGCGAAGCGCCTTTCTTATCACTGTCAGATAGTACCACAAAGACTTGTCGCTTGTTACATCCTGAAGCAGGCTTCCGCCGCCAAAAATCAAAAGTTTACTGTTTTTCAGTTCTTTTTTTATCTGGAAAAGGCGATACCGATTCATTGCGCGGACACCATATGCGCGCTCTGTTGCGATAGGGTCTTTGGATAGCACCAAAAGACGAATATCGTCCTTTTTTAACCGCAGATTTTCAATCATAGCATATAAAAGGGACTCGTCTCCTGCATTCTGATAGCCGTAATATCCTGAAATAATTGCGTCCCATTTTTTTGTATCTGTAGCTGCTTGGTACATTTTGACACAATCCTGCGCCATTTTGGAAAGAGAATAGTATTTTAAAATCACTTGTCTTGCAAAGCTGCCCAAGCGCATGTTTTCTTCTTCAGAATTGGTCAAAAGGGTTTTTACATCGACCAGCAATTTTTCACAGCATGAGGGCGCAAGCCCGCGACAACAAAAATTGGTTTCAATAGAAACAGGAAGCTTGTCCTCATCAAAAATGCCAATATAACCCTCATTGCCTGCAACAATCACAGGTTTTTCGCATGCCATTGCCTCTAACGCCGAGCGGGATACGCCCACAAAAATGTCCCCCAGCGCAGCAAACTTATAAATATCCGTTCTGCCGCCTGTTAAGATAATGTGTCGTTTTCCCAAAAGCGTGTTTACAGCATCTGCTTTTTCCTGCAATTTATCAAAAACATTGCCCCCGCCTACAATCACAATTTCAATATCAGGACAAATTTTGACGATTTCAGGAACAATTTCCACCAATTCAAAGGCAACTTGCGCCCGATCTTCATCCATACGGCTGATATACACGATTTTTTTTGTATTCTCAGACAGAGCAAATTCGGAAACAACACTTTGTGTGTCTGCCGCCCTGCAGAATTTTTCTGTATCTATGCCGTTGATGGTTACATAAATGTCTGTGGGATGGGTGTGATAATTTTCCATTAAGTAGGTCTTAATATCCTCACTGACTGCCATTACCTTTTTGCCCCAATTGGACAAATATTTTAGTCCGTGAGAGGTGTCAAACACCCAATGCGCTGTAGTAACAAAGGTGAATTTCACAAATTTGTTTAGAATGCCGCACAAAAAGGCAGGAATTCTACCATGAGCGTGCACAATCTGAATGTTTTCTTTTTTGATAACTTTTTTCAAAAGATACAGCGACTTTACCATGGAAAAAGGTGTTTTTGAATGCAGGGGAATTTTATAATGGGAAATCCCTGCCTCTTCTAAATTCTTTTCATAAACACCGCCGTTTGAAACAACCACCACATGATATCCCATGCGCTGAAGCTCTAACGACAATTCTAAAACATGGGTTTCCGCGCCACCAATTTCAAATCGCGTCAGTGCCATTAATATTCTTTTTCCTGCTATATCAGCCATATCCAAAAGCTCCTTTCCTGTTTGCAAAGGTTCTTAATCTTTTGTGCATCACGCATTAGAACTGCGTAGTATATATCGATTTTATTTTACATGAAAACAGTTGATATTTCAATAAATGACCACAAATTGTAACACAATTATTACATAAAATCAACATAACATTATGGTATTTATGTAAAAAAATTCGGCAAACAGATACCTGTGCATCTCCTTGCCGAAAAATTTTATTGTATTTCTTCATATTGCTTTTTGCCGTTCATATCCAAATATTCTATAAAAATCCGACGATACCCTACTCCATAATCACGACACAAGCCCATAAGGCGTCCCACATCGCTTCTTGCGCACACCGCGGCATAGGAACAACCACCATGACTCAGCGCCTTAGGTGTCTGTATGATGTTAACAGAAACAGCATGATGCTGCGCCAGTTTTTTTAATTGAAATGCCGCCGTCTGCGACACAAATGTGATAAGACATTTTTGCATTCAATCACCGCCTCACTCCATCTAAAAACAATGCTTCTTACAAACATCATATTCCGGAAAATAAAATTTGTCACCGTTTTCGCTTTCAAAACCATATTATTTACGAAAAAAGGTTGAAATTTTTTGAAATAGCGTGTAAAATAGAATATATATGTTTGGGAGTAGGTGAAAAAACAAAATGGGCGAGTCAATTCACGAAGGGCACCGGGCACGCATGCGAAACCGATTTTTAAAAAACGGCTTTGAGGGTTTTTCCGAGCATGAAATTTTAGAGATGCTGCTTTATTATACCATTCCCAGAAAGAATACCAATGAAACCGCCCATGATATTTTGGACAAATATATGACCCTGGCGAATGTGTTTGATGCAGATCCCCATTCCCTTATGAAAATGACCGGTTTAAAGGAACCCAGTGCAACACTGCTTACCATGATACCACATCTTTTTCGCGTTTATGAAGCCTCCAAACGTGCAAAGGATAGCCTTTTGCATAACACAGAAAGTATTGGTCAGTACGCCATTTCTCTTTTAAAAGGCAAGGTGAATGAGGAGTTCGCGCTGATTTGTTTAGACTCCAATCGCCGTGTGCATTGGAGCGGCATTATTGCAAAGGGCATCATTGACAGAATTGAGGCATACCCCAGATTGGTGGTTTCCGAAGTTGTCAAGCACAATGCAAAAACTGTTATATTTGCGCATAACCATCCCCATGGATCGCTATACCCTTCCCCTGCAGATAAGGAGGCCACAAGAACGCTGATTGAGGTCCTATGGGGCATTGATGTGACGGTGCTTGACCATATCATCGTGTCAGAAAACCGCTTTTACAGTATGGCAGAAATGGGCTTTACTTTTTCGCCTTTGGTTTAAAAATTAACGCGATTACAAAACCAAACACCACCGCAGCAGCAATTCCGGTGGCAGAGCCGGCAACGCCTCCGGAGAAGATTCCCAAAAAGCCATGCTCAGATACACCTTTTGCTGCACCCTTGGCCAATGTATAGCCAAAACCGGTTAAGGGAACCGTGGCACCGCAGCCGGCAAAATCCACCAACGGCTCATATACACCAATCAATGTTAAAAGCACACCACTTGTCACATAAATAACCAAAATTCTTGCAGGCGTCAGCTTGCATTTATCAATCAACACCTGGGCAATGGCACAAAGAAGTCCACCAACACAAAATACAATAAGATATTGCATACAAATCCATTCCTTTTTGAAAGAAAATTTTATTTATTTTGTGTGAAATAAAAAAATATATACAAAATTCAAATTTAGGAGCGATATTATGTCAGGACATTCCAAATGGGCAAACATCAAGCATAAGAAAGAAAAAACAGATGCAAAAAAAGGTAAGATTTTTACAAAATTAGGCCGTGAAATTACCGTGATTGTGAAAAGCGGCGGTCCGGACCCCGAATCCAATTCCAAGCTGCGCGATGCCATTGCAAAGGCAAAGGCAAACAACATGCCTAACGATAACATCGACCGTTGCATCAAAAAGGCTTCCGGCGAGCTGGGGGCAGATAACTATGAGGAAATCACCTATGAGGGCTATGGCCCCAATGGTGTTGCCGTCATTGTAGAAACCTTAACAGATAACCGAAACAGAACTGCCGGCGATTTACGCCACTATTTTGACAAATTCGGCGGCAACCTTGGTCAAACCGGCTGCGTAGGCTTTATGTTTGACCAAAAGGGTGTGATTATCATTGATAACACAGAAGGCGACCTTGAGGAAGATGCGGTTATGATGGACGCATTGGATTCCGGTGCTGAAGATTTTACTGCCAACGAGGATTGTTTTGAAATTTTAACTGCCGTTGACAGCTTTAGCAGTGTGCGTGATGCATTGGAGCAAAAAGGCTACACTTTTGCATCCGCCGAAATCGAGCAGATTCCCCAAACCACTGTCGCTTTAACAGACGAAAAAGATATTCTGTTTATGAATAAACTGATTGATATGTTAGAAGATAATGACGATGTGCAAAATGTTTGGCACAACTGGGAAGAATAAAAGTTACATCTTTGTGACAAAATAAAAAAAGAATTGAAATTTCCGACCGAAAATGGTATAATAACAGTAGACAAAAGAGAAAAACCCTGAGATGTGCGTGATTTACGATTTTTATTTTACCAACACTTTTTATAAGGGAATCTAACTTCGTCTGCGGCGCATACGCCCCCCGCATTGCGGCCAGGGGACATGTAATGCAGATGAGAGGATACCCACCTGCTCATGCAGGTAAAAATAAATCGAACGACACGGCATCCCGGGGTGTTATATTTTTAAGGCAAAATCTCCAAAGTCTTCGAAAGATGCTTCATGCATAGTTCAAAGTTCAGACCATAGTTTCTATTTCCTGAGATTTTTTGCGTTTCTATAATACAGTCCTCTACAAAAGCAGCTGCCTTCGTAGCTGCTTTTTTTATGTTCATTCCCAGCATGGTTGCTGCTGCCAGCACACTGGCAAACACATCTCCTGTGCCGCTATAAAACACATCAAATCTTTGCTGCCGAATCACAGACAGTTCCTGCCCATCCCATACCGCTGTGCCGATGGTATCCGCGTCCAGATGGATGCCGGTTAATACAACGCGCCCCGGACAAAGTGCATTTAGCCTTTCTATCATGGACTGCACGTAATCCATACTATGGGTGTTTTGCTCAAAAGGCAAGTTTGTTAAAAATGCACCCTCTGTTACATTTGGCACAATAATGTCTGCCCGTTTGACCAATCGTTTCATTTCCTCTGCAAAGGATATATCAAAGCCTGCATATAGCTTGCCGTTGTCCCCCATAACCGGGTCCACCAAAACAAACTCTGTAGGGAACATTTCCAATATTTTTTCCACGCAATCTACCTGTCTGACATCACCCAAATAGCCGGTATAAATTCCGTCAAAGGAAAGATTTAAAGATGCCCAATGCTTCACCGTTGGCAACATGTCCTCCGTTAAATCACGAAAAGCATAATCAGAAAAGGCGGTGTGGGTTGACAAAAGCGCAGTTGGCAGCGCGCAGGTTTCAATCCCGGCAGCACTGATTAAAGGAACCGCCACTGTTAATGAGCATTTCCCAAAACACGATATATCATTGATTGCCATAATTCGCTTTTGATTATTCATGCCAAGTCTCCTTTAATCGTTTCTGCACCCAATTGCGATAGAAAAGATGCATTTCAATTCTACCGAGAGTAAAAATGCTTGCAAGGGCATTTTATCGGGCGCCGTCAATTGGCACACGCAGGCTGAAAGACTGCGGAAAGCCATTTGGCTTTAGGAATTTTATTTTATAAAATTCCATATGTGCCAATTATACCACACTTTTTCAAAAAAGAAAAGTCTCTAATTGGAGAATCAATACGAAAAAGAGCCATACATCGCTGCACGGCTCTCTTAGGTTTCCTTATTGTATAAGGAGAGAAAATGAAAAAAGTTATGTGTTTGTGGTATGTGCTTATCATACCATTTCTATCTATTGTTTGCAATTCTTTTATTAGACAAAAATACTAAATTTTACATATTATTTTTGTGCAAATTAAATAGTTTAGTTGTTTTTCTTCAGCTTCAGTGTAATTTTGTTGCCGTCTAAAGACTCAATGCCTGCAGGAAGCAGCAATCCCACCTCAACCTCGTCATCTGCGCCAATCATGTCGCGGGTAATCAGCTGCGTTTCAATTTTCTCCAGTTTTTCTATAGCGGAGGCAGTACCTGCCACCTCAATGGTTTTTACAGAATTGTCATCTAAAGTATACCAGGTCTTTTCGTTGTTCACGCCTGCCTCAAACCGCAAATCAATCCTCACGGTTTTCTTTTTCAAGATCTCGCAATGCACATTCACTGTACTCTCCGCCGCAGTTACATAAGTGGTATTAAGCACCTTATCTGCTGTGCCAATCAGTGAAATATCTTCCACCGTGGAAATATCCTCGCTTTTGCCCGAAACATCCACTGTTGCGGCAATATGGTCAATTCCGCCAATAATGGATTTTGCGCCCCGCACCTTAATTGTGGCAGGTGTCACCTTAATTGTGCCTACATGGTATCCGTTAGCAGGCGTTCCTTTTGTGGACACATGAACAGGCTTTTCTGCCTCTACAATTTTGTCAACAGTAATTTTTAGTGACGCAGGATCCTGATTCGTAACCTCCACATTACCATAGGGCACAACCACCTTGGTATAAATGGTGTGTGTGCCGGTTTGCCGGATGCTACCCACATCTGCCAGGACGGACAAGTTCGTGTCGTTAATATCCACAAGATATTTTCTCTGGCCGCGCACCTTTAAGTCAACTGTGATTTCCTTGTCGTTTAAAAGCATTAGATTGCGGTTTTCCAGTTCTTCCTTTTGGGTAAATAAAACAGGGACATCCTTTACCGTTTTTTCAATCTCCGGACTTTGTACCTGAATGATATAAAACCACATAATGATAGCAAAGAGGAGTGAAATAATTTTTGTTGAAATATCGTTTTTCATGCAATTCTCTCCATTCTTTTTTACTCTTTGCCGAAGGGTTCATTCTCTGTATTTTTTTCTTTCTTTTTCATTTTTTGTAATTTGAAATAGTCAATGTTTTTCCTTACATTTGCGCCCATATCCTCTTTTGGTGCCAACACCTTGTTTAAAAGCTGATGCAAGGAATTGATGGATAGGTTCCTTACCATATCTCCACCTTCCATAACAGAGATTTTACCTGTTTCTTCTGATACCACCAAACAGATACAGTCTGTTTGCTCCGTGATGCCAAGGGCTGCTCTGTGTCTTGTGCCAAGCTCATTGGAAAGGTTTTTGTTGCCGGACAAAGGCAAAACACAGGACGCCTTGTAAATTTTATGATCGCGTAAAACAATGGCTCCGTCATGAAGCGGTGTATTAGGCACAAAAATGTTTTCAATCAATTCCGCCGTAACAGTTGCATCAATGGCTGTGCCTCCGGTTAAAAAGTCGTCTAAAATGGTTTCGCGCTCAAAGACAACCAGCGCACCTGTATGAGATTTCGCCATATTTTCTGCCGCTTTGCAAACCTCACCCACAACATCGGGCACTTCTTCCTTTTCCACAGAAAACCACTTGCCAAACTTGCTGCGCCCCATATGCTCAAGCCCTCGCCGAAGTTCCGGCTGGAAAATGATGATCAAGGCAATAAATCCAACCTGCATAGCGTTTTCCAGAATAAAGCTGATCACATTCAGTTGCAACCATTCTGCAATATATGTAAGTGCAAAAATAATCGCAATACCTTTTAGCAGTTGTGCCGCCCTGGTGTTTCTGAAATGTTTGATGATGTTGTATATTATAACTGCAACAATTAAAATATCCACAACATCAGACAACTGAACAGTTTTAAAAAACGGATAGATATGATTTTGAATGAAATCCACACAAAAACCCCCAATCCTATATCTTTATTTTTATTGTATCATAAAATATCGCATTTTTTTATTTCAATTATATTACAATTTCAAAATCACGCAATCTTTCTTTGCTGATTTAGAAAAAAATGCGCAAAACAGTCGAAAATCGTAACATCTTTTTTGTTTTTTCATAAACTGAAATTGGAGTACAAATTTATGTTTAGAAAGGAATGGTTTTACATGCATGAAACAGAAGCTATTTGTGTCGGTTATGCATATGTCCCGCCACAAAAATTAGAGCAGGTTTTTGAACCTGACCATGCTTTGATGCACGGCACGCTCTTCCCGGAGTTGTATTTGCCAATTAATGTTTACGGAAAATGTCCTTGCCGAGAAAGGAGAGAGGAATGGTGCAGATGAACAACAATGTAAAAAATCAATACGCATTAATGTGCAAAATTATGGAAATAGACTTTGCCTTAAACGAAATGGTGCTGTTTTTAGACACTCACCCATGTGATAAGCAAGCACTTTCCCTCTACCACAAATACGCAGAAAAGTCCCGCGAGCTAAAGGCAATGTATAACGAAAACTTTGGTCCGATTATGCCTTCCGACAATCTGTCGCAGGATAGTTGGGATTGGGTACACGGTCCTTGGCCGTGGGAAAATTAAGGAGGTTATGACAATATGTGGCAATATGAAAAAAAACTGCAGTTTCCGATAAACATTAAAAATACAAATACCAAGCTGGCTAACTTTATTATATCACAATACGGTGGACCAGATGGTGAAATGGCTGCTTCCATGCGATATCTCTCCCAGCGTTTTTCTATGAAGGATGATTCCGTAAAAGCACTTCTTACCGACATCGGCACCGAAGAACTGGCACACCTTGAGATGGTAGGTACCATCGTCTACCAGTTGACCAAAAACGCAAAGGAATCAGAGATTGAAAACAGTCCCTTTGCAACCTACTTTATCGATCACGGCAAAGGCATTTGGCCAACATCGGCCGCCGGGCAAGCGTTTACTTCCATGAGTTTTGCAGTAAAAGGCGACCCCATCACTGATTTGGTAGAGGATTTGGCAGCAGATGCTACGCCTTTGTAAGGGCTACATTTTTCTAAAAACCTGATTTTATGCCTTTTTCAAGCGTTTTTTTTGCAAAAAGTTTTTCTTGGTGCGACCTTGTAAGAACAACTTAACAGTATGCTTAACAAGCCTTTTACTCCTGCTACCTCGTAAGTGCAACTTAGAAGTTCCAATGTATTTCAATCGGCACATCTCTTGTTCCAGGGATTCTTTTTCCAACATTGATGTGATCAATCAGAGTTACAACCATTTCACGGGTAAGATGTTCTAATTTAGTGTATTGCTCTACAAGTTCACGACGGTTATCACCACTTTCGATTTTTTCTTCTATCTCTATGATTTGTTCCTGTCGATCTTGAACTAATTTTTGCAATCGCTCTTTTTCCTTAACAAAATCCTTTGACATGGCAACAAAATCATCATCTGTAATCAATCCCTTTACCTTGTCCATATAAATATCACGAATACCTTTTGTGTATTCTTCGATTTTCTTGTTGTATATGGCAAGTTCAGAATTCATATATTCCTTTTGCTCCTGAAAGTTATTACAAAATTCAATATTTCGTTCCAATTCGTCCTTATCGAGATATTCTAAGGCCAATCTCTTTAGTTCATCTATTACCATTCTTTCCAATTTGCCCACCGAAATAAAAGCTCCTTCACAAGCATCTTTTGCAACGCGCTTATTTGCACATTGTAAATAATGTTTGCCGTGACTTTTTGATGAACGCATTGTGTAACCGCAATTTATGCAACGAACTTTTTTTGCAAAAAGACCTATGTTCCCGATGATAAAAGGTTTTGCTTTTTGAGCAACCAACTCTTGAACCTTATCCCATAACTCTCGGTCAATAATTGGTTCATGAGTACCTTCGACTATGTACCACTCACTTTTGGGGCGTGGTTTATTTTGCTTTGTTTTATATGATACACTTCCATATTTGCCTTGTACCATATTACCGATATATATCTCGTTTATGAGCATATCGGATATAGCAAAATACTTCCACAATGTACTATTCTTATTGTGAGGTTGCTTATACCTTAATCCATTAAGTCTTTTATATTCTGTTGGATTTGGTACACCTCTATCATTAAGCAAACGAGCAATAGCCGTTTTCCCCATTCCTTGAGAAAACAGGGTAAATACTTCTCTTACAACGGCAGCTGCTTCTTCATCAATAATCAAATGACCTTTTTGGTCAGGATCTTTCTTATATCCATAAAGAGCAAATGCACCAATGTGAAAACCGTTTTTTCTTCTGTTTGTCAGAACACTTTTAATGTTATCAGACATATCCTCAAGATACCATTCGTTGACAAGTCCGTTAATCTGCCTTGATTTTTTATTACCTTTATTGGCAGTATCAGCATTATCAACTATACTTACAAAACGAATCCCCCACATCGGGAACAAACCGTGAATATATTTCTCTACCAACTCAAGTTCACGAGTGAAACGGGATTGTGTTTTACAAAGAATGATATTAAATTTTCTTTTTTCTGCATCTTCAAGCAATCGATTAAATTCAGGTCTTTTTCTATCAGCACCTGCATAATCATCATCACTATAAATATTGTAAACATCCCAGCCTTGTTCCATAGCATACTGCAGTAGCATTGATTTTTGATTCTGAATACTATTGGAATCATCAGTTTCAAATTGTTTGTTTCTATCTTCTTCAGATAAGCGGCAATAAATAGCTACTTTCATTACTTCAACTCCTTTAAGACAGAACAAACCGCTACATACATATTATACTTTGCAGCTCTCGGTTTGTCATATTTTTTTAATGCTCTTATTTTTTTCAATTTTATTTATTAGGTTAATCCAAACTTGTGTAAACTGAGTTTTATCGGTACCTGTTCCATTTTTAAACACACTTACACATAAGTTGTTAGCTTCGTTTTTCTTCATATTCACACGCCTCCATGTATTATAAATACAGTTAATACAGTAATATGAAAACTTACGCGTCCGTTATTACAACATTCTGTGAATAATAAATACTTTTATAATGGCATAAGCAAAGGGACCAACATACAGTAAATAGTGAAAGGAGCAAAGACACATTATCAAATAACACCGTAGATACATAACATTCGCCGTCTTGTTTTTTCTGTTTGTCTATCATCGCATTAAATCCGCCGATTGTATCACTCTCAAGACCTGACATAAAACCACTTCTATCGAGAATGAATACCAACTCTGTAATACCGTTCTTTACCTTTTTAACTATTTTAAATACCTCCAAAAAAATGTGATTGCTTGGTTTCTCAACCTTACAATCACATTATAAATCATTTTATCTTAGTCCATACAAACAAGTAAGTCACTCTCTATACGAATGATGTCAAGGGCATTTCTTGCAAATCGGGAAATTTCCTTTGTAATAATAAAATCGAACATATAATCCCAGTGGGGATTTTTCTTAATAAGGTCGGTATAATATAAGCTAAATGAAAAAGCAATAGTTATACAAGAGTCAAATTGTGGTTTGATTTGTATCGTTATTTCGTGGCAGATAAAGATAAAACATAGAAACATGTGCGCATCGTTCAGCAATTCTAAAACCCATTGACTTTTAATATTTCGAATGCTATAATGATATTATATGGGTAATTTTTCTTACCAAATAATTGAGATTACGCGGAAACAAAAATATCTTGAAGCATAATATATTACATAGTTTGAAAGCCTTAACATTATTGGGTCACCGCTAGATGTAAACCGAGAAATCGACTATGAGTATGCTCGCAAGTACGATCAAACAAATGGTAATTGTCGAGTTCAGTGCCCGTTTGTAACGGATGATGGATTTAAACTGGGCAGTTAGGCTGCAAATCAACAAACAATGTACAGAAGTAAAACGCTTTCGGCGGACAGAAAGAAATTGTATTTGAAAGGGAAATTCTATAAAAGTAGGCTTGAAATGTTACACCAGATAAGACTTGCTTTTGATGAAGAAAGTAAACCTTTGATTCTAGACTATGCATAATAATTAAAGAAATAAATAGTGAAGGAAGAAATACGTATGAACATTAAACCGTTTGAAAAGAAAGTATGGTTAGCGACACCTACAATGCATGGAGAAGAACTTCGTTATGTAACCGAGGCGTATGAAACAAACTGGATGTCCACAGTAGGTGAAAATATTAACGAGGTTGAAAGACTCACCTGTGATTATGTGGGCTGTAAATATGCTGTCGGTCTTTCGGCTGGAACTGCGGCGCTGCATCTTGCAATGAAACTTGCAGGAGTAAAGCCGGGAAATAAAGTTTTTTGTACTGATATGACGTTTGGGGCAACAGTAAATCCTGTGGTTTATGAGGGCGGAGTTCCTGTATTTATTGATAGTGAAACAGATACGTGGAATATGGATCCTGACGCTCTTAAAAAGGCTTTTGAGCTTTATCCAGAGGTTAAGGTCGTAGTTGTTGCAAATCTTTATGGCGTTCCTGCAAAGCTTGACGAAATTAAGGCTATCTGCGATGAACACGGTGCTATTCTGGTCGAAGATGCTGCCGAATCGTTAGGTGCAACCTATAAAGGCAAGCAAACGGGAACTTACGGAAAATATACTGTAATTTCGTTTAACGGCAACAAAATCATAACAGGTTCATCAGGCGGAATGCTTATGACTGATGATAAAAAGTCTGCCGACAGAGCTCGTAAATGGTCAACTCAGAGCCGTGAAAATGCCCCGTGGTATCAGCACGAGGAGATAGGATATAACTATCGTATGAGCAACGTAATTGCAGGTGTCGTACGTGGACAGTACAAATATTTAGATGAGCATATTGCGCGTAAAAAAGCAATTTATATGAGATATAAAGAGGGATTTCGTGATTTACCCGTTACAATGAATCCGTACATAGAAGATATCATGGAGCCTAACTTCTGGCTTTCTTGCCTTTTGATTAACGAAGAGGCAATGGCAAAGCAGGTGCGCGGCGAAAACGATGCTCTTTATGTGAAAGAAGAGGGCAAGACTTCTCCGACAGAGATTTTAGAGACCCTTGCAAAGTACAATGCAGAGGGACGTCCTATATGGAAGCCTATGCATATGCAGCCTATATACAGAATGAACCCGTTTGTAACAGCAAAGGGCGACGGCAGATGCCAGACAAATGCATACATTGATACAGGCAAGGTAACAGATGTAGGCGCAGATATCTTTAATCGAGGTTTGTGCTTGCCATCTGATATTAATATGACGGAAGAAGAACAGAATAAGGTTATTGAAATTATAAGGTCTTGTTTCTAAGGAGTGAGGCAATGTATAGAAGATACATAAAAAGACCCTTTGATATTTTGTGCGCATTGGCAGCAATTATAGTATTTTCATGGCTTTATATCATTGTGGCTGTTTTGGTTCGTATAAAGTTAGGTTCACCAATTTTGTTCAAACAGGACAGACCCGGAAAAGACGAGAAAACATTTAAGTTATATAAATTTCGTACTATGACCGACAAAAGAGATGAAAACGGAAATTTGTTGCCTGATGACGTAAGACTTACAAAATTCGGTAAGTTTTTAAGAAGCACAAGCTTAGACGAATTGCCCGAAGCATTTAACATCTTGTTTGGCGACATGAGCGTAGTAGGTCCAAGACCGCTTTTGCCTAAATATCTGCCCTTATATAACGAAACCCAAAGACGCAGACATGAGGTTCGTCCTGGTCTTTCGGGCTTGGCGCAGATAAGCGGACGAAACATCATAAGCTGGGAAGAAAAATTTGATTTGGATATAAAGTATATAGACGACATTACTTTTTTAGGCGATGTAAAGATTATACTCTTAACCGTGTGGAAGGCTTTTGTAAAAGAGGAAGGCATAAGCTCTGCTGAATCGGTAACGATGGAGGAATTTACGGGTACACCATCAGTAAATAATGAGGAAGTAAGTGTTTAATGAATAAAAAAAAGCTTTTAATTATCGGCGCAGGCGGTCACGGAAAGGTTGTTTTTGATATAGCCGAAAAATGTGGCTATAAAGACATCTGTTTTTTAGATGACGCAGGCGAATCTAATTCTATGGTGATTGATAAAGCATCTAATTTTAAAAAGTACATAGAGGATGCTGCGTTTTTTGTAGCAATAGGCAATAGCCGTGTGCGCGAAAAGCTGATTTATCAGCTAATTGATTGCAACGCAAAAATTGCTACATTAATTCATCCGAATGCTGTTATTGCTAAAAATGTTGAAATAGGACTCGGAACGGTAGTAATGGCAGGTGCGGTTATTAATCCTGACACTTTTATCGGCAACGGGGTTATTATAAACACGTGTAGCTCAGTTGACCATGACTGCAACGTGGCAGATTTTTG
>JAZPYM010000036.1:0-6383 GCA_045544215.1 Congzhengia sp. | reverse complement strand
GCATATTATGACGATTTCAGTTTCTACCTGGTAGTAACCCAATAAAAAACAAATTATTAAGGACTGCAGATTTTGTCTGCAGTCCTTTTTCTTTTTGTTACGAATCCCTTGTTGTGAAACCTGCACAAAAAGAGCAGTGGTAAAAAACTGGTAATTAAAACCAATTTCTGTCTACATATTTTCCTGCTCTTTTGGAATAGTTGCATAAATGCCACATATATATTAGAAGAAACAAAGTACTGCATGCAAACATTCGTCAAGAAAATGCATAATATTACAGACAAAAAGCACAAAAACACCCGGCAAAAGGTAAGCTTTTTTTACATTCCAGTCGAAATTACCAAAAAAAACAGAAAAAATTATAAAAAAAGTACAAAAAAATGGAGAAAAAGCATTGCATTTGAATGCAAGTTGTGGTAAAATAAGTTATACTTGAAAATCAGCATGATAAATTCTATTTTTCTGTGCAAGTTTTTCAGCGTGTTACGAAGGTAACAGACAAAACCTGTGCGTCCTTGCGTGAACTGACAGCGCAAAATAAGGCAGGGGATTGTGGTTACTTTCTATTTTAACTTAAGGTAGAGGAGTGGGTTTTCTTTGAAAAAGTCAGTAGCAGTAGAAAACAGTGCATACTTGCCCAAAAAGCAGCAAAGTGCCTGGTTCAAAGAATTTAAAATGAACTACGCATTGCTCATCATGATTATTCCCGGCTTTATTGCACTGGCATTGTTTGCCTACAAACCGATGTACGGCATACTAATTGCATTTAAAGATTACAAAATCAGATTGGGTGTTATGGCTAGCCCCTGGGCAGACAATTACGGTCTTGCACACTTTATCCGGATGTTCACCGGCGGTGACTTTCTAAAGGTGCTGAGAAACACCGTATCCATCAGCTTTTTAAAGCTGCTCCTGGGCGAACCGTTTACCATCTTGTTGGCGCTTTGCCTAAACGAAATGCGCAACAA
Source organism: Congzhengia sp. (assembly GCA_045544215.1). Lineage (GTDB taxonomy): Bacteria > Bacillota > Clostridia > UBA1381 > UBA9506 > Congzhengia. Next base: position 5,415 of record JAZPYM010000036.1, on the reverse strand, counting down.
GACATATAAGCGCGTGGTACAAACACTTACATACTTGCCCCACTTTTTATCCTGGGTTATCCTTGCAGGTATTTTCAAAATGTTGTTTGCATCCGTAGGACCGATTAATATGATTCTGCAGAGCATGGGCTTATCAGAGCCAATCCCGTTCTTCGGTCACAACGGCTGGTTCCGCGTGTTAATCATTGGTACATCTATCTGGCAGGCAATCGGTTGGGGCGCTATCATTTACATGGCAGCACTCTCCGGTATTGATGAGTCTCTTTATGAGGCAGCAATCATCGACGGCGCCGGCAGATGGAAGCAAACCATTTATATCACCATCCCCAGCATCATGGGAACCATTACCACTGTATACATTATGAACATGGGTAGCGTTCTTAACGCTGGCTTTGACCAGATTTATAACATGTATAATGTTATGGTGTATGATTCTGCGGATATTTTAGATACCTATTCACTTCGTCTGTTGCAGGACGGTCGTTACGAGGTTGGTACAGCCCTGGGCTTGTTCAGATCTCTGGTTGGCTTAACCTTTGTCCTGGGCTCTAACGCGATCATTAAGCTGATCAGTAAAGACGAATACGGTATTTTATAAGGGAGGGTGCGTGATAACATGATTCAGAGATCAAGAGGCGAAAAAGTGTTCGGTGTGTTTAACTACATCATTTTGTCCTTTTTCGCAATTTCAACATTATATCCGTTTTTGTACACAGCAACCATGTCTGTCAGCACAGAGGCAGCAGCACAAGCAGCTGGTCTGCATATCTTTCCGGACTTTACCAGAGTAACCCTTGACCCATATAAGATGGTGTTTAAGAACAAAGAAATCTGGACCGCATATGGTTACACCATTTTCAGAGCGGTTGTGGGTACCTGCCTTGCATTGTTGGTAACCTGCTTTTATGGCTACGGACTTTCAAGACCCAAACTTCCTTTTAAAAAGTTTTTCACTGTGTATATCATGATTACCATGATGTTTAGTGCAGGTCAGATTCCTGTATACTTAAACATTAAGTCTTTAGGACTTATTAATAAAATTTGGGTGTATGTATTACCCAGTATGATTACATGCTACAATGTATTAATCGCAAAATCCTTCTTTGCTTCCCTTCCGGAAAGCTTGAACGAATCGGCGAGAATTGACGGCGCCGGAGAATTGCGCATTTTCTTCCAGATTATCGTGCCTCTCTCCAAGCCTATCATTATGACACTGGCTCTGTGGAACGCGGTTTCACACTGGAATCAGTGGTTGGATAGTGTTCTTTACATGAACGACAGCCGCAAAATCGTTGTGCAGCACTACCTGCAGCGTATTATCAACGAAGGTCAGACCAACTTGATTACCGATGTTGGCGCATCTGCTGAAGACCAGACAGAATTGACACCGGAAACCATCAAGGCTGCATCTATCATTGTTGTAGTTGTACCGATTCTGGCGGTTTACCCCTTCATTCAGAAATACTTTGTAACCGGCGTAACACTTGGTGCAGTAAAAGGTTAAGCTGAAAACCTGCATAATCTTTTAAAGAAAAATATAAAAAAATTATAAGGAGGGCAAAACTTATGAAAATGAAAAAAATCATTGGCGTGTCACTTGCATTGGTTATGGCACTTGGCATGCTGGCTGGCTGCGGTAACACATATATCGATGGCCAGGAAGAATTTGCGGATACCGATGAAAAGTTAACACTTTCATGGCTTGGTTATCCGAAAAACCCGGGCGCTGAAGAAGGTACAGCTCCTGAATTGTTGTTGGAAGAAAGATTTAATGTTGAACTCAAACCTTTGTTCTATGAAGAAGCAAAGTATGAGGAAAAGAAAACCATGCTTATGGCAGGTGGAGAAATCCCCGATTTAATCTATGAGCTTGATCCCCTGAATGTTATCAACGATGCAGACCAGGATTTCATCGTTGAACTTCCTTACGAAACAGTTGAAAAATATGCGCCTGAATATTATGCATACATCACAGACTATGCACCTGCAAGCTGGATTTATGCAAGATATGATGACAGAAACTGGGGTATTCCCAATGTGAACCACACCCACATGGTGTCTAACACAGCTTGGTGGCGTGGCGACTGGCTGAAAAAGTTTGGCCTTGAAGTTCCTAAGACATTGGACGAAGCACACACAGCACTTTATAAATTTGCAAACGAAGATCCGGACGGCAACGGTAAAAAGGATACATATGGTATTTCCACATCTCCTGACTACGCTTCCTTCTTCTCCGCAATTTTCGGTGCATATGGCAACTTGCCTTTTGACTGGCAGGAAGTTGACGGCAAAATTGTTTACGGCGGCGTAACAGAGGATTGCAAAGAAGCACTCAAAACTCTTGCAACCTGGTATAAAGAGGGCATTATCCATCCCGACTTCTTTATCCAGAATACTGACATCGCAACCGGACAGGTTGGTGCAATGTTTGCTGGCGGATATGTTGACTTTAGTGATCCCTCAAACGCACATGCTAAGTTGGCAGAAAACATCCCTGGCGCAACCATTGCTGAAGGTTTCCTCCCTGTAGGTCCTGATGGCGAATCCGGTACCCGTAAATGGGGCAGAGCTTGCCATGTTGTTTCCTTTGGTAAAGGCGAAGGCCACGGCGTGAAAGTTCCCAGAATGCTTAAAATGTTAGAAGGCATCTTTACAGATAAAGACCTTTATTTAGAACTCCGTATCGGTAAAGAAGGCGTGAACTGGGAAAAAGCTCCTGCTGATGCAAAAGCAGCTAACGGCTTTAAAATGCTCCCCGGCTTTGGTGGCAACTCTGCTGACGAAACCCGTCTGGCAGGTTACGACACCAGAATCCAGGCACCTGGTATGTTCACACCTGTTGTAACAGATTATGACACATTCTTCTCCATGAGAACCGATGCTTACAAAGCATGGTACAAAGAATGGGCTGATGAAAAATACTGCCTCACAGACTACTTCTACAAAGTGGATGTTGTTCCCTCTTCTGTTGACTACATCATGGACTTGAGAGGTAAGCAGTTGTCTATCATGACAGAAATCATCCAGGGTCTTAAACCGGTTGAAGCTTATGAAGAATTCATCGAGCTTTGGAACAATGGCGGCGGTAAGATTATGACCGACGAAGCAAACGAATTAAAGGCTGATTTGGAAAACATCTATAAGGAAATCGGCGTAAAATAATATAACGCAAACAAATAAAAGGGTGTAGCAAATTTGCTACACCCTTATTTTTGTGATTAATTGCAGAAGAGTTTACTGTGGCAAAAATCCAATTAAAACCGTCAAAATCACAATCAAACCCAGCACAATACGATACACGCCAAAGGCTTTAAAATCGTGCTTTTTAATGTAACCAATCAAAAATTTAATTGCCCAGACAGACACGAAAAAGGTTACGATAAAGCCTACAATTAAAACGGCCCATTCAACTGATGTCATTGCCGCGCCCTTGAGCAAAAATTTTAAAAGCTTTAGCCCGCTGGCACCTAACATCACAGGCACCGCCATAAAAAAGGAAAACTCTGTTCCTACAAACCGAGAGCAGCCCATAAGCAACGCGCCCAAAATGGTGGCGCCGGAACGGGATGTACCGGGGATAAGCGCAAGCACCTGAAACATACCGATGAAAAACGCCGTTTTATAGGTCAAATCCTCAAGCGCCTGGGTTTTCGGCGCATTGTTTCGACTCTCAACCCACAAAAATGCCACACCATACACAATCAAAGTGGCGGCAATCACCAAAGAAGTAGACAGCACAGAGTCAATCAAATCGTCTAAAAAGAGTCCGATTACCGCAGCAGGCACCGCACCCAGCAGCACCTTGCCCCAAAGGGAATAGGTTTTTTGCTTTTCCTCTTGTGTCTTTTTGGGAGAAAAGGGGTTCAGCTTGTGGAAATAAATCATGACCACTGCTAAAATGGAGGAAAACTGAATTACTACCTTAAACATATTCCAAAAGTCTAAAGACACATTTAATTGCAGCAGCTTTTCTGCCAGAATCATATGCCCTGTGCTGGAAATGGGCAGCCATTCAGTGATGCCCTGCACAACGCCGATAACGGCGGCTTTTAACATTTCAATCAACATGAAAATCATCCTTTCTGCACTGATGTAATCCCTATTTTACCATATTATATGTCTCTTGGCAACGGATTTTCCAAAAACTGCCCAAATTTTTCGAAAAAAGTTTGTGAATTAGTTGACGAACAAGTCGTTTTGATGTATAATAAAATGTATTATATATAAAAATTGGAGGTTCTGTAACATGAGCAGAGTATACAACTTTTCAGCAGGCCCGTCTATGCTTCCCGAGGCAGTTTTAGAAGAAGCAGCAAAACAGATGATGAACTACCAGGGCTGTGGCATGTCCGTTATGGAAATGAGCCACCGTTCCGCGGAGTATGAGGCAATTATCGGCAAGGCAGAGGCGTTGCTTCGTGAACTGATGCACATTCCCGACAACTATAAGGTACTGTTTTTACAGGGCGGTGCGTCCAGCCAGTTTGCTATGATTCCTATGAATTTAATGAAAAATTCCAAAAAGGCAGACTATGTCATCACTGGCCAGTGGGCAAAAAAAGCAGCCCAGGAGGCAGAAAAGTACGGCAGCGTAAACAAGGTTGCATCTTCTAGCGACAAAACATTTTCTTATATTCCGGAAATTGACCCTGCTACCTTTGATAAAGAGGCAGACTATTTCCACATCACTTTAAACAACACCATCTATGGAACACGCTACACACAGCTTCCCGAAACGGGCAGTGTTCCCCTGGTGGCAGATGCATCCTCAAACATTTTGTCAGAACCCATCGACATCACTCGCTTTGGGCTTTTGTATGCCGGCGCACAGAAGAATATGGGACCTGCAGGCGTGACGGTGGTGATCATCCGTGAGGATTTGATTTCCGGCGCAATTGAGGGCGCACCCACCATGTTTGACTACAAAATTCACGCAGACAATGGCTCTATGTATAACACCCCTCCCACCTATGCAATCTACATCTGCATGCTGGTGTTTGAGTGGCTGAAAAACTTGGGCGGCGTAGAAAAAATGCACGAAATCAATGTGCAAAAGGCAAAAATCCTCTACGACTATTTAGATTCTTCCAAGCTGTTCCGCGGCACTGTGGAAAAGAAAGACCGCTCTTTAATGAACATTCCGTTTGTTACCGATGATGAAGAACTGAACGCAAAATTCATCAAGGAAGCAAAGGCAAACGGCTTTGTGAACTTAAAGGGACACCGCTCTGTTGGCGGCATGCGTGCCAGCATCTACAATGCAATGCCGGTTGAAGGTGTTCGTGCGCTGGTAGAATTTATGAAAAAATTTGAAGCAGAAAACTGCAAATAATATAAAAAGGAAGCGTTTTTTATGTTTGACATTTTAACCTTAAATAAAATTGCAAAATGCGGGCTGGATAAGCTTGGCGACAA
>JAZPYM010000035.1:0-1683 GCA_045544215.1 Congzhengia sp. | reverse complement strand
GTGGGTTGCGCGGTAGCCATAGTCGCGAAAGACTACAGGATTGTCAATCCCTGAATCTTCTCCTTTTGAAGTTCCAAGGTCTGCTGAAACCGCAGCAAAATTCAAATCCACAAATTCTGCCAAATCGCAGGTGGGAACCACTGCGCCAAGGCCGCCGTTACCAACGCCGAAAAATACGCCGTTCCACGCAAGCGGGAACCACCCCTCTACATGCACCAAAGAGCCTTCTTCATGCGAAACCGCAAGGCATATGCGCAGGCAGGGTTTTACCAAATGCGTCTTTTTATCGTTACAAAGCACTTCATGCTCTGTTTCAAACAGTTCTATTTTTTTGTCCACAACAATGGATTGCCGGGATAAAAAGTCTTCAATTTCTTGAATTAACTTTTCTGAAACCGTCAGGTTCATCTGTGCTTTCAAAATAAAAACCTTCTTTCTGCAGTTTAGGAAATCACGCGAACTGCCAAAACGCCGTCAATTGCTTCAATGGCTGTTTTCACATCTTCGGCTATCTCGCCCTCTACATCCATAATCGTATAGGCATTTTCTTTTTTGCTCTTATTCACCATGTTCAAAATGTTCATGCCGCGCTCTGCCACAATGGCAGAAAAGCTGGAAACCATGTTGGGAACATTTTTGTGGGCAACAGTAATTCTTGCGCCGCTTCTTGCCATTTCGCAGTTGGGGAAGTTGACAGAATTTTTAATGTTGCCGTTTTCCAAAAATTCCTTTATTTCTGCTGCTGCCATTTTTGCGCAGTTGTCCTCAGACTCGGGTGTGGATGCGCCCAAGTGCGGGATGGCAATCACATTGTCCATGGAAAGCACCGCGTCGTTGGGGAAGTCGGTTACATAGCAGGCAACCTTGCCCTCTTCCAGTGCCACCGCCATATGTGCATCGTTTACCAAAGAGCCACGGGCAAAGTTTAAAATCCGCACGCCGTCTTTCATCTTTGCGAAGGTTTCAGAATTGATTGTGCCGTTTGTGGCATCTGTTGCAGGAATATGTAAGGTGATGTAGTCACTTGCCTCAAACACCTCGTCCATAGAGGTTGCATGGGTTACGCTTGAGGAAAGCCGCCATGCTGCATCAACGGTCAGGTACGGGTCATAGCCTACAACCTGCATGCCCAGTGCGATTGCAGCATTTGCCACCATTGCGCCGATGGCACCAAGACCAATTACGCCCAAGGTTTTTCCCTGAATTTCAGGACCAACATAACTGCCCTTGCCCTTTTCCACTGCCTTTGCTACCTCTGCGCCGTTTCCTGCGAGGGTTTTTGCCCATTCAATGCCTGAAACCACTTTTCGAGAGGAGATTAAAAGGCCCAAAAGCACCAGCTCTTTTACCGCATTGGCATTGGCACCGGGAGTGTTAAACACCACGATGCCTTGCTCTGTGCATTTGTCCACAGGAATGTTGTTCACGCCTGCGCCTGCTCTTGCAATGGCTTTTAAATTCTTGCCCATTTGAAACTCGTGCATGGAAAAGCTGCGGAGGATAATGCCGTCCGGGTCCTTTGCATCGTCAGAAATGTTGTAATTGTCGCCAAGCTTATCCAGCCCGCATTTTGCAATTTTATTTAAGGTTAAAATGTCAAACATAAAAAACGCTTCCTTTTTATATTATTTGCAGTTTTCTGCTTCAAATTTTTTCATAAATTCTACCAGCGCACGAACACCT
>JAZPYM010000034.1:0-1920 GCA_045544215.1 Congzhengia sp. | reverse complement strand
AAAAAGATGAAAATGGCTGCAATTTTTAATTCTCTTGCACTAATTATATACATTATTCTCAGCATAATTATTATTGGTTATGCTTATTTGTATATACTCATTTTGCAGGCGAGTGGGAAAATTGGAGCAAATTCATCATAGTTTTATACTATAAAAATTGTTCATATTATACTTTTCCTTCCTCGCTTGCAACGAAACGCAGGCGAGGATTTTTTTATTATCAATAATCAAATTATTTTAAAGTTAGGAGAATAAACCATGTTGACACTTGACAAAATCTTTCAAGCTTCTGTTGTACTAAAAGATATAGTCAGAAGCACATCGATAGTTAGCACATCGGGTATTACTGATAACTGCGAGCTATTTCTAAAACCCGAAAACCTACAATACACGGGTTCATTCAAACTAAGAGGTTCGGGATATAAAATAGCGATGCTCTCGGATGAAGAAAAAGCGAAAGGTGTTATTGCCTGCTCTGCCGGAAACCACGCTCAGGGCGTTGCACTTGCCGCATCAAAATGCGGTATTAAATCACTTATTTGCCTACCGGACAGCGCACCAATTTCAAAGGTTGAAGCAACAAAGGGATATGGTGCAGAAGTTTGCTTGGTTAACGGATGCTATGATGATGCATACAAAAGAGCACTTGAATTAAAAGACGAAAAGGGATACACATTTGTTCATCCCTTTGATGATGAGGATGTTATCGCAGGTCAAGGCACAGTCGGACTTGAAATCGTAAACGAATTTGCAGATGTGGATGCAGTTATCGTTCCTATCGGCGGTGGCGGACTGATTTCAGGTGTTGCCTATGCTATCAAAGCACTAAAACCATCTATCAAGGTTTATGGTGTTCAGGCACAAGGCGCACCAAGCATGTATAATTCGGTAAAACATGGAAATATCGAATGCTTAAAATCCGTTTCCACAATTGCAGACGGTATCGCAGTTAAACAACCGGGTGAGCATACATACGAACTGATTAAAGATTATGTTGACGATATTGCATTAGTTACAGATGATGAAATTTCTTCTGCAATACTTGCTCTGATTGAAAAACAGAAAATGATTGCAGAAGGTGCAGGTGCTGTATCGGTTGCGGCGGCAATGTTCAATAAATTCCCGATTCAGGGCAAAAAGGTTGTAAGCTTGGTTTCAGGCGGTAACATTGATGTTTCGATTCTATCAAGAGTAATTGAAAGAGGACTTATGAAATCTGGAAGAGAGACAAGTTTGCTGATTGAACTGATAGACAAACCCGGACAGCTTAAAGATGTATCAAGAATTATCGCTGATCTTGGCGGCAACGTAACAAGCGTGCACCATGAAAGAAACGGTGCAACATCGGATGTTAACGGCTGTTATCTCAGAATTGATATGGAAACAAGAAACTATGAACACGTTCAGGAGATAACAAAAGCCCTCAAAAACGAAGGCTTCAAATTAGTTAAATGATGGAGGAAATAAAAAATGAGTAAGATTATTGAAACAGATAAGGCACCGAAAGCAATCGGACCTTATTCACAGGCAGTTGTTTGCGGAAATGTAGTATATACATCGGGACAGATTGCAATTAATCCCGAAAGCGGAAACGTTGAAGCAGAAACAATAGAGACACAGACCGAGCAGGTTTGTAAGAACATCAAAGAACTTCTTACTGCATCGGGCAGCGGAATTGATAAAGTTGTAAAAACAACTTGCTTTCTTAAAAATATGGAAGACTTTGCAGCGTTTAATGCAGTATATGAAAAATACTTTGTATCAAAACCTGCAAGAAGTTGTGTAGCAGTAAAGGAACTTCCGAAAAATGTGTTGGTTGAGATAGATACAGTAGCAGAGGTGTGAAAATGGATGCAACAAAATACCAAGTGGGATATTTCCCGGTAGATAAAAAGTATAACAAATGGGTTGAAAAAGACC
>JAZPYM010000033.1:0-7417 GCA_045544215.1 Congzhengia sp. | reverse complement strand
TAGAATCATCTGACCCGCAACACCTGCGCCAATCAGCATAACACGACTTGCCTGTCCCTTTTGAATGTTCTTTTGCCGTATGCTTCTCTCCAAAAGAATAAACCGGAAGGAAAACCGGATGGCCAGTATTAGAAAAAATTGAATGCCTGCGCCAACAACATAGTAGAAAATCGGCATTCTTTGAAATAGAATCGTAATTACAACTCCATGAAAAATGCTCGTGAACAGAGACGAAAAAATAATCCGAAACAGCTCATCATAGCTTGCAAATCTCCATAAGCTATGATACAGCCGCAAAATCCAGAAAGTTACAAAACATACACCTGCATATAGAGGCGCAAATTGCAACCAGGCCATAAGATATTCGTCCGAAATACTTGAATATTGACAGTCAAACCGCATCCAAAGAGACAAGAAATAAGCACCGGTTACTGCCAGAATATCATAAATCGCCAACAAAAGTGTACGCGCATGCCATTGCCGTCTGGATTTTTTGCGCGTTCTGTGGTCGCGCAACACCATTTTTTTTGAAGCCGTTTCACTGGGGATTTTTGCAATATGTTTACTTTCATGTTTCATTTTATTTCCCTCCACGTAACATAATTTTTAGAAGGTGTAAACAATTCCCATATTGTGTCTTTTGCATAAATATACCGATTCCGAACAATTGTACTTATATATAAGTTTAACATATCAAATCCTCGTTTGTCAATAAATTCTCTCACTTTTTATAAAAATCTGTTTTTATGTGGATAGCTCATTTCCTTATAAAAAATGAGCGAGCTGCCATTGGCAATCTCGCTCTTGTATCACTGTTTATTTTACGGCTTCAATAATGCCTCTCATTTTTTGTGCTTCCTCCGGTGCTAAAATACCGGTTTTGATGTGGTAGGTCATGGTTTCGCCCTGGTTTAAGTACCGTTCATAACCCTTTTCCTTGCAATAAAGGTATCCCATGTGCTCTGCAGTTGCAGGAAGCGCCATGCCCAAAGCGTCCTCATCCTTGGTTCTTGAGATCCATCTTACGCCAAAGGGAAGCTCCTGGGGACGATGGCAAACATAGCACGCGTATCCGTCGGGAAGCACCTGACAGGTATGCGCCTCACCGTTTTCATCGCTATCATACTTACAGGTAAACACAATTTCCGGTGCATAAGACTGGCTTTTGCTATCAATGGTGTCCATAATGGACATATCCTGATTCAGGCGTTTGATATAATCCTTGGTATTCTGCCCTGCCGGATAGTTTTCCGGAACCTCATCATGCGCAACAATGTTGCTATGCTTAGCTGTATAAAGCAGCTTTGCACCATCAACGGGACGGTAGTTAATATGGCACAGATAAAAATACTCTAAAGGAAGTTCCTTGTTGTTTGTAAAGCTTACTGTAACATCAATGGTAGATGCACCCTCATAAAGTCTGCACTCCGGCATAAATGCATAATCCAACTCGTATGCTCGCTTGTGTGTGTAGCGGCCGCTAAGGGCAATGTATTTTCCCTTTTCGTCCTCTCCCACCAAAACATATGCCTCTTTAAAGGCTGCAACAGGAAGCTCGCCATGGGGCAAGTGTGTATCCTCTGCCGTGGGATTGCCCATTGCCGTCAAGCCGCAATGCATTAAAAAACAACCATAGCTTTCGCCATAATCATGATGGCATATCTCCGGCTCTGCAAAAGGGGTTTTCATTTTCAGATTGTGTCCTAAAAATTCCATGTCCCAAATCATCTGTCCCATATACGGAAGCATGGTAATATAGCCCTTGTCATTTTTCAGCGTTACCGCGTCAATCCCCGTAGAATACTGGAAAGTGCTGACGCAAAGCGCATCGCTTTCATATAAAACCTGTTCATTTTTTGCAAACATATCCTTTGTTAAGTAAATTTTTCCGTTCATTATAATCCTCCTTGCATATTATAATTGATTGATTCTATCATATCACAGCACGAAATCCTTTGTATTTGGAATATCGTAAAGGGCTTTTGCATAATCTTAAATTTTTTTACGATTGATATAAAACCATAAAAAATAGAGCCACGGTCATTTCCGCGGCTCTATTTTTTTATACAAATTTTTTACGACTTACTTTTCATCTTTGTAGATTTCTTTAAAGTATTTGTAGGTGTCTACCTTTAATTCTCCGCAGGCTGCTTCATCACAAGCGATGATGCCGTCGGGATGTAACTGGAGTGCACTAATGGTCCAAGCATGGTCCACGCCGCCCTCTACGCAATGACGCAGTGCACGCGCCTTGTGATGACCATTGATCAAAAGCATAACCTGCTTAGAATCACAAACGGTACCAACGCCAACGGAAAGCGCTGTCTTCGGCACCTTGTTTGTGTCGTTGTCAAAGAAACGGGAGTTTGCAATCAAGGTGTCTTCTGTTAAGCCACGAACGCCTGTACGGGATGTTAAAGAAGTAAAGGGTTCGTTAAATGCAATGTGGCCGTCAACACCGCTGCCGCCCATGAACAAATCAATGCCGCCGTAGGAAGCAATTTTATCCTCATAGCGCTGACATTCTGCCTCCAAATCCTCTGCCATACCATTTAAAATGTTAACATTTTCAGCTGGGATATCAATATGATTAAAGAAATTGTCATGCATAAAATACCAATAGCTTTGGTCATGCTCTCTGGGCAGACCCACATATTCATCCATGTTAAAGGTAACTACATTTTTAAAGGTTACCTTGCCGGCTTTGTTCATTTCAATCAGCTTTCTGTAAACGCCCAGGGGAGAAGATCCTGTGGGAAGACCTAAAACAAAGGGGCGATTTTCCTTGTGATTGTTGATTGCATCCGCAATATGCTGCGCAGCCCATGCACTCATTTCTTCGTAGTTGTCTTTGATAATTAATTTCATGTTATCACACTCCATAACAAATTCAAAGGATGCATTTTAAAAATATCCTCTGGCATTTATTATAACACCTGAAGACCCGCATTGTAAAGTATTTTTACCCAAAAAAACAAAGCTGCAAAGAAAAATATGCAACTTTTTTGAATGCAAATTAATTCTTCTTTACATTTTTTTGGCAGTATATTATAATGGAAATAAGTTCTTATAAATTTAATAAAGGATGTGATGTTTGTGGAAAAACTGAACAGGAAATATAGCCTCCCTACAGCAATATGCATGGTTGTTGGAACCGTTATCGGTTCCGGTGTGTTCTTTAAGGCGCAAAATGTTTTGGCTGCAACCGGCGGAAATATGCCCCTGGGAATTGCTGCATGGGTGATTACCGGTCTTATCATGATCATCTGCTCTTTGCAGTTTGCCGTGATGGCAACCAAATATGAAAAGGTAAGCGGTGTCGTGGATTATGCAGAAGCAACCTGCGGCAAAAGTTATGGCTATTATCTGGCATGGTTTCTGGTAAATGTTTATTATCCGGGCATGACTTCTGTGTTGGCCTGGGTATCTGCAAGATATTTTGGCGTAATTTTTGGTTGGGAAATGATCAGCGCAAATGTGTTGGCATTGGCAGGCTTTTTCCTCGTAGCAGCATATGCAATGAATGCGCTTTCTCCAAAGCTGTCTGGAAAATTCCAGATCAGCGCAACCGTTATCAAGCTGATTCCCATATTTCTGATGGCGATTGTAGGCAGCATTGTCGGCTTTGCAAACGGCACCTTAACCAGTAACTTTACAACGGTTGTCAGCGAAGCCGTTGGCGGAACAAGCGGTGGTTTATTTGCTGCCGTTGTGGCAACTGTGTTTGCGTATGAGGGCTGGATTGTGGCAACCTCTATCAACGCCGAGCTAAAAAACCCCAAGAAAAATCTTCCCCTTGCTTTGGTCATCGGTTCTTTCATTGTGGTTTTGGCATATGTGCTGTATTACATCGGCGTTGCCGGTGGCGCAACAAACGAGGTGTTAATAAAAGAAGGCGCAACTACTGCATTTACAAATATTTTTGGATCAGTTGGCGGCTTACTCTTAAATATTTGTATTGTTGTTTCCTGTCTCGGAACATTAAACGGTTTGATGATTGGCGCAACAAGAGGAATGTATGCAATTGCAGCCCGTAATTTTGGTCCTAAAACCCAAATGTTTAAACAGATTGACAAAGAAACCAATATGACCACCAACTCTGCTGTATGGGGCCTGTTTGCCTGTGCGGCTTGGCTGGTTTATTTCTATGGCGCAAACCTGACAAGTGGTTGGTTCGGCTGGTTTAATTTTGACTCCTCCGAGCTGCCCATTGTTACCATCTATGCTTTTTATATTCCCATGTTTATTTTATGGATGAAAAAAGAAAAGGATTTGGGCTTTGTAAAGCGCTTCTTGCTACCGATTTTGTCCATTATTGCTTGCGGCTTCATGATATTCGCCGCCATTTACGCCCACGGCATTACACCGTACTTAACTGCAAAAGAAACAGGCGGCTTTTCCTGCCCTGTTCTGTTCTACCTGATTGTATTTGTTGTGATTACAATCATCGGCGCAATTATGAAAAATCCCAAAAAGAAAGTAGCAGAAACAACAGAGGCGTAAAAATCAAGAAAGCTCATATAAGATTTATTATAAAAAATTATATAAAAAGAGCTGTAGCGCGTGCTACAGCTCTTTTTTTGTTAGAAAGGGAAAGACAAATATAAAACGAAAAAATTTACACATACTATACACATCTTACAAGCAAAGGAGAGCAATATGCAAAAATCTTTATGGTCGGATACAACCGTTTTCCCTAAGTATAACAAGCTGGACAGGGACATAAAAACCGATGTCTTAATTGTGGGCGGCGGAATATGCGGAATTTTATGTGCTTATTTTCTGCAGCAGGCAGGCGTTCGATGTGTTCTTGTGGAAAAAGACAGAATTGCGCAGGCAACAACCGGCAACACCACGGCAAAAATAACCTCTCAGCACGGGCTGGTTTATGGTGATTTGATTAAAAATTTTGGAAGAGAAACAGCGCAAAAATATTTGTATGCAAACGAGACCGCAATTAAAAAATACGATGAGTTGTGCAAAAATATCGACTGCGACTTTCAGTTTACCGATGCGTACACCTATTCTAAAGACGACGCGACAAGAATAGAGACAGAAGTAAATGCGGTCAATTCGTTGGGTTTGCAGGCAGCCTTTACAAAAAACACCTCGCTTCCGTTTAAAATTGCCGGCGCCATACAATTTAAAAATCAGGCACAATTTCATCCTTTAAAATTTCTTTCTGCAATCAGTCAAGGGCTGGAAATCTATGAAAACACCATGGTTTACGATATTACGGACACCTACGCTGATTGTAACGGCTTTAGAATCTATGCAGACAAATTTATTGTTGCAACGCATTTCCCTTTTATTAATCGGCATGGCGCCTTTTTTCTAAAACTGTATCAATATCGGTCCTATGTGCTGGCACTGGAAAATGCGCAAGATGTAAAGGGAATGTATGTCGATGCGCAGGATGCGGGGCTTTCCTTTCGAAACAGTGATAACCTATTGTTGCTGGGTGGCGGCGGGCAAAGAACCGGAAAAGCTTGCGGAAATTGGAAGATTCTCACAAAATTTAAAGAGCAATACTATCCCGACAGCAAAATAAAATATAAATGGGCAACACAGGACTGTATCAGCCTTGATAAAATGCCATATATCGGGCAATATGCAAAAACCACGCCAAACCTGTATGTTGCAACCGGCTTTAACAAATGGGGCATGACCTCATCTCTGGTTGCTGCAACAATTTTGTGTGATTTGGTACAAGGAATAAGAAATGATTATGCAGAGATATTTTCTCCCGCAAGAAGCATTTTAAAACCCCAGCTTTTTATAAATGGCTTTGAAACATTGACCAATTTTGTCATACCAACCACAAAAAGATGCCCCCACCTGGGATGCGCGCTCAAATGGAACAAAGCAGAGCACTCCTGGGATTGTTCATGTCATGGCTCAAGATTTGAAGAAGACGGCAAACTAATTAATAATCCCGCTACAAAGGATGCGGATAATGTATAAAAACTTTTTTATAAAAAAAGCAAAGAGCACACGCCTTTGGCGCGTGCTCTTTGCTTTGGTATACCGAAAGATTTAAATGACACAAAGCGTTATTTCTTGACATATTTCTGTATTCTTGTTATGATATAGTTATGGGATATACCACAAATTACTAAAAGGAGGCTTTGTATATGAACAGAGCAGAATTAAAATCCAAAGCAAAACAACAAATCAAGGGTAAAATCGGCATGCTTTTTGTTATATCGCTGATTATCGCGGTGCTTTCAGGGATTGCTTCTTTCATTTTATCACTTATTCCCTTTATCGGAGGGTTAGCGAACGCTATCATTGTTGCACCTGCATTTGCCCTAAGCCTTGTTCGCGTTTATCTGAATCTTACATCTGGAACAAACCCGGCTGCGGGAGATGCTTTTTGCGGATTTGATGATTTTTGGGCAGCATTTAAAGTGAATTTCCTGGTTGGTCTTTTCACTTTCTTATGGTCACTCCTATTCGTGATTCCAGGTATTGTGAAATCCTACGCATACTCAATGTCTATGTATGTCCTTGCAGAGAACAAAGGAAAATCTGCTCTTGCATGCATCAATGAATCAAAAGAAATGACAGATGGTCACAAAGCGGATCTCTTCGTTTTATCCCTATCGTTTATCGGTTGGATTCTTTTAAGCACAATTACCTTTGGTATCGCACTGATTTGGGTGGTTCCATATATGAACGCTACCTATGCCAATGCATATAATCGTTTAAAACTTGTTAAGGCAGAAGCCACAGACAAACCCAGAGTTATTTATAATGTCGCAGAACCGATCCCCGCTCCTGAGGCTGCACCAGTTGATCCTGTTACAGAAGAGCCTTCATCAGAAAATACCGAAAACTAATTCGTTTTATGCCAAAATGATATCGTAATACATAAAGAAAACAAAAAGCACTTGCAATAGCAAGTGCTTTTTGTTTGCAGGGTCATAATAAATGCAATGTTTATGTCTTTGAAAAGCAAGACAATTGACGGCAATCTGCAATATGCCCTTACTCTTCCGTTTTATTAAACATAATGAAATAATTTCCGCCTTTTTTTATTGCGAATTCACTCTTTAACTCTGCTATGTCAAAACTTTTGTTAAAATCTCTTTCCTTCATTGGAGGCATTTCACCCGTTGGCGGTTTTGGCATTTCCTCCGATGGCATCCTCTTTTCTGGCTGTTCTCTCTTGATATTCTGCGGGGGTGGGAGATTTTCACCGTTTTTCACATGTTCCTCTCCGCGTGGATGCATATTGCCCCTTGTTGTTCCTTCCACTCCATACAGAACTTCATTTTCACACCATAGCGTATATTCACCCTCTGTTATATCGTCTGATGACACAACAAGCGTTGAAAAGTCATTTTCAGGCTTCCATTCTTTTATCGTTTTCCCATCCTTGTCTTTTAGGAAATAGGTTTTTGCGCCCTCCTGC
>JAZPYM010000032.1:0-5465 GCA_045544215.1 Congzhengia sp. | reverse complement strand
TGTTACAACTCCTTTATTTTTGCGCTTTAATATGTTGAAAGGTCGCTTTCTCTCCCCGTTCCTCCAACATTACAAGCCAGCTTTCCAAAAGGTCAGATGTAGCAGGATGAATCGCCCGTCTGCCTTTTCCTCTTATAAAATATTCCAAGGGATGTGAACTTTTATAGTTCTTCCCTTGATAAACCTTGCTTGCTGCCACTCTGTCACAAAACATTTCTTTCACAAACACAAGAGGCATCTCCACAGGCATAACCTGCTTTGTTTTTGGGTTATAGTCGGTCCAATACTCAAAATGGTGACGATTTCTGCCCTTGTGATGCATCCACGCGACAGAATATCCCTTGTCTTCCCGTTCTCCCTCATTTGGGCTGCGGTTCCCCTGATAGAATTTAACGCCCTGGGCAAATTCTGTCCACGAGAATTTAGACAGATCATGCAACAATCCCCGCCAGGGAATCCCCGCCCGGACACAATGCAAAAAGACCTTATGACGATGCTTTAAAATAGTATTCAAATGTGCAAAAAAACGATTCATTGGCTTTCCCTTTCCTTTATTACTAAAGTTAAAGCATCACATCTTCATGATATTGTCTGCTGCACAAAGCACCGAAAGCTTTCCGCTTTCATAGGTCAGACCACCCTGCATATAAGCAGCGTATGGCGGGCGAAGGGGACCATCGGCAGATATTTCAATGCTTGCACCGGAAACAAAAGCGCCTGCCGCCATAATCACCTGGTCATCATAACCCGGCATATCCCATGGTTCCGGCGTTACGAAAGAGTCAATGGGCGCGCCGCGCTGTATTCCGCGGCAAAAACCGCACAGCTTTTCTCTATCACCAAACTTAATAGATTGAATAATGTCACCACGGTTGTCACACGCCCTTGGCGACACATCAAATCCCAAAGATTCAAAAACCTCTGCGGTCAAAACTGCAATTTTCAGCGCCTGGGCAACCGTATGAGGCGCCATAAAAAAGCCCTGATACATGTTGCGATTTTGTCCCAAGGAAGCCCCTACCTCCGCACCAATCCCAGGGGAGGTTAAACGGTAACTGATTTGCTCCACCAGTTCTTTTTTTCCTGCCAGGTATCCGCCAGTAAGCGCCAACCCGCCACCTGGATTTTTAATCAATGAACCTGCCAGAATATCTGCGCCAATTTGTGTCGGTTCACATTTCTCCACAAATTCGCCATAGCAATTGTCCACCATAACAACCACATCCGGTCGTTTTTCTTTAATCAAAGCAATTGCATCTGTCATATCTGCAATGGTATAAGATGGACGATATGCATAACCTTTGGAGCGCTGCAGCTCAACCACGCGAATGGTTTTATCAGAAAGCGCTGCAGAAAGCGCCTGCAGATCAATCATGCCATCTTGTCTTAGTGGAACTTCGCGATAGTGAATACCCCACTCCTTTAAGCTTCCGTTGCCATTTCCCCGTTTTCCGATAATCTCTTCCAATGTATCATAGGGAGCGCCGGTAGCAGAAAGCAAGGTGTCCCCCGGGCGCAAAAGCCCAAACAAGCAGGAGCAGATTGCATGTGTGCCTGACACAATGGTATGGCGCACCAAAGCCGCCTCTGTTCCAAACACCTCTGCGTAAATTTTCTCCAGCGTGTCACGGCCCAAGTCGTCATAACCATAGCCGGTGGAAGAACCCAGATGTGCCTCAGACACCTTATGATTTGAAAAGGCGCGCAGCACCTTAATCTGATTAAATTCGGCTGTTTCATCAATGGCGCGAAATTTCGGATATACCGCCTCTTCGGCTTGTCTGCAAAGGGCAATGGTTTTAGGAGAAATCCCATATTCTGACTGTATCAATTCTGTTAATTCCATAAAAAACTTCCTTTATCAAAGCGCATAGCCAAGTTCAAATGCTTTTAAATTTGCCTCCAAGAATTTTGGTGGAACAGTTGCATGAATCGATGCAATCCAATCCTCTTTAGAAATGGTTGCATGTTTTGCCAGCACACCAATTAGTGCGACATTTACGGATTTTATATTTCCCGCCTCTTTTGCAAGCGCCAGCGCGTCACACGCAATCAAACGAATACCCATTGCCTCTATTTTTTCCAGAATATTCTCCGGATAGTCAGCCGCGCCGCAAATCACGGGCATTGGGTCTGTCTTTTGTGTATTGACAATCATGGTACCGCCCTGCTTTAGATATGGTAGATAGCGATATGCCTCCAGTTGTTCAAATGCTAATATCACATCCGCACCGCCCTGCTCAATCACAGGGGATGCAACCTTTTCCCCATAGCGCACATAAGTTACAACGCTGCCACCGCGCTGGCTCATGCCATGCACCTCGGAAAGTTTAACATCCATGCCAATATTCTGTGCCGCTGCCCCTAAAATTCTGCTTGCTAAAAGCGTTCCCTGACCACCGACACCAACAATCATTATATTCATAATTTTCCGTCCTCTCCCTTAATTTATCTTTTCAATGGCACCGAATTTGCACACATTGGGGCAAAGTCCGCAGCCAACGCAAAGGGTATCATTAATTTTCGGTCCGTTTTCCGTAATAGAAATTGCAGGACACCCAAGCTTCATGCACATTTTGCAGTTCTTGCACTTATCATTAATCACATAACTACCGGTATAGCCTGCTTTTTTCAAAAGTGCGCAGGGGCGTTGTGCGATAATTACGGATGGTTCCTCTGCCGCTAATTCTTCTTTAACTACCTGTTCAAATCGTGCAACATCAAAGGGATCCACCACAGTTACCCGGTCAACGCCAACCGCCTGCGCAAGCTTTACAAGGTCCACTTGGCGGGTTGGCTCATTTTTAATGGTAAAGCCGGTTGCAGGGTTTTGCTGATGTCCCGTCATGCCTGTGATGGAGTTATCCAGAATGATAACGGTAGAGGTGCCTTTGTTATAAACAATATCAATCAGACCGGTAATGCCGGAATGAATAAAGGTAGAATCACCGATTACCGCTACTGTTTGTTTTGCAAAATCCCGTCCTGCTGCCTTTTCCATGCCATGTGCTGCCGATACGCTGGCGCCCATACAGATAATATTATCAATGGCAGAAAGTGGTGCTGCACAACCCAAAGAATAACAACCGATATCCCCTGATACATGCAGTTTCAGTTTGTTGAGCACATAAAACACGCCTCGATGAGAACAACCGGGGCACATCACCGGCGGACGAACAGGCACTGGTTCTGCTGCTGCAACCGTTTCTTCTGCAGCAATGCCCAAAATTTTGTTTTTCAAAAGTGCGGCAGAATACTCGCCCACCATGGGAAGCAATTCTTTACCAATGACCTGGATCCCCATGGCTTTGATCTGTGTTTCAAAAAATGGGTCAAGTTCCTCAATTACATAACATGTTTTAACCTTGGCTGCAAAATCAGCAATCAATTTTTTAGGTAGGGGCCAAACCATGCCCAACTTCAGAACAGACGCCTCCGGCAGCGCCTCTTCCACATACTGATAAGATATTCCGGCAGTAATAACGCCGATATCTGTACTGCGCATTACAACACGGTTTAAGTCAGAGGTTTCTGAAAACCGAGACAGTGCTTCGCTTCTCTCTTCTACTATAATATGTTTTGGACGGGCGTTTGCCGGCACCATAACATTTTTGGGAATATTCTTTTCATACGACTTTAACGGCTGTTCTTCCCGTTCTGCCAGTTCAACCAGACTTTGAGAATGCGCGACCCTTGTGGTAACGCGCATAATTACCGGTGTATCAAACTGCTCACTGATAGCAAATGCCTGTTTCATAAATTCCTTACATTCACTGCTGTCTGCAGGCTCCAGCATCGGAACTTTAGCAGCCAAAGCATAGTTTCTGGAATCTTGCTCATTTTGTGAGCTATGCATACCAGGGTCGTCTGCCACGCAAAGCACAAGGCCTGCATTGACTCCGATATAGGACATGGTGAAAAGCGGGTCAGCCGCCACATTAACACCAACATGCTTCATGGCAGAAACTGCGCGGCCGCCTGCAATGGCAGCGCCGGAAGCCGTCTCCACCGCAACTTTTTCATTGGGTGCCCATTCTGCATAAATTTCATCATACTTTGCAATAAATTCTGTAATCTCGGTGCTAGGTGTACCGGGATAAGAAGAAACTACGCGCACTCCTGCTTCATAGGCGCCACGAGCAATTGCTTCATTTCCAAGCATTAATTTTTTCATATTTAAAACAATCCTTTCCGTTTGTTGTTTTACGAATATAGCTTTTTCTATTGTATCTTATTTTGCAAAAAAAGTCAAGTTTTGGCGCCCATTTTCCGCCGGAAAGAAGGCGTCTTTTCCATCTATTGCTGCATTCTTTCAAAGTGACAAAAAATTAATCAAAAAATTTGCTTGACATTCGGAATAAGATTTGCTATAATAAATTTTGCGCGATTTATACTATGGAGAGGTGGCTGAGCTGGCCTAAGGCGCACGATTGGAAATCGTGTAACGGCTAATACCCGTTCGAGGGTTCGAATCCCTCCCTCTCCGCCATGTGACGGCGAACCAAATGGTTCGCCGTATTTTTATTTTATTTTTTCAAAAAAAGTATTGACTTTAGCAAAGTAGAGTGGTAAAATGATAGAGAACTAAATTAAAGGGCGTGTCGCAATGAATAAAAAAAGTAAAATTAACCCAGGAAAATTTTATGATGCAATTTTAACACTAAATACAGTTGAAGAATGTGCCTCATTCTTCGAGGACATTTGTACATTTCAGGAAATCGAGGCAATTGCACAGCGATTGGATGTTGCTATTGAACTTTTTAAGGGCAAAAGCTATATTGAGGCAAACAAATCAACCGGAGCCTCTACTGCGACCATTTGCCGTATAAGCAAAGCATTAAATTACGGCGATGGCGGTTATCGGACGGTAATAGAAAGGTTGGAGCAAAATGACAATTGATCAAAACATATTAAAGTTTGAAGAAAAAATTGTTTTTATTTTAAGAAGTTTGTATGCACAATATGGATACAAACCGTTTAAAATGAGCAAATTCGAAGAATATGACCTGTACTCGAAAAACAAAGATTTCCTTGTTTCTGATGGGGTTATTACCTTTAATGACACAAACGGAAGACTCTTAGCGCTTAAGCCGGATGTAACCTTGTCCATTATCAAGAACATAAAAGATGCCAAGGATGTTGCTGAAAAATATTATTATAATGAAAATGTTTACCGCATTTCTGAGGCGACGCATACATATAAGGAAATTATGCAAACCGGGCTTGAGTGCATCGGAAACATCACAGAAACAGATTTGTTCGAGGTTGCAGAACTGGCTGTTAAAAGCTTAGAGACAATTCATAGTGACTATGTTCTGCACATATCTCACATAGAGCTTTTGAATGCACTCCTCTGTGAGTATGGCATTGGAGAGGTTTTAAAGCCTGAAATTATTACGGCTATTACTGAAAAAAATATTGGTGAATTAGAAAAATTGCTGAGCAGAGACAATTTTAATGCCTTA
>JAZPYM010000031.1:0-11970 GCA_045544215.1 Congzhengia sp. | reverse complement strand
GATACCGCCGTATCCTTAAAAAAGGGCGACTTTAATACACTACCCGCAATCCATTCTATAATAGGGAACAGCGGCTTTTGCGCAATATTAAATAAAAAAGCCGATAACACATAGGTTTTTTGACCTAATGCGTTATCGGCTCTGCGTCTATGCGTCTGGCACTTTTAATCATTTTTTTTTGAATTTATTATATGTGTTAGCTAACTGTCCACAAGCCGCGTTAATCTCTCTGCCATGAGAAACTCTCATAGTAACTTCAAGTCCTGCTTGCTCTAATTGATGTTTGAATGCAACTATTTCCCGTTTCTGTGGTGCTTTAATTCTTGAATTGCTTGTTGGGTTGTATTGTAACACGTTAATCATAACTTTTTTGCCCCGAAACCATTTTGCAAGTTGTCTTACATCTGAGGGCCGGTCATTTATACCCGGTAAAAGCAAATACGCAAAGACAATTTTGCGATTATGCCTTTCAGAATAGGATAAGGCTTGCTTAACAACATCTTCAATAGCATATATGCGCATGTGAGGAATAATACGATTTCTTGCAGATTGTGTTGCTGCGTGTAAAGATATTGTCAACTGAATTTTAAGATGTTCCTCGCGCAATTTTTTTAATTGATCGACCGGACCAACTGTTGATATGGTAATGCCGTCGGTTGGAAAGTTGAGCCCATATCTATCTCGGAGAATATGGATTGCTTTTATCAAGTTGTCATAATTGAATAAAGGCTCTCCCATACCCATAAAAACGATACGGTTTACTTTTCGACGCAACAATATAATCTGTTGTACGATTTCTGACGATGTTAGATTACGAACAAAGCCATTTCGCCCGGACTCACAAAAAATACAACCAACAGGACAACCGACTTGTGTGCTCACGCAAACAGTTCCACCATCTCGCCGCTTGATAAAAACCGTTTCAATGTATTTGTTGTCTTTCAGTTCGTAAACATACTTTTCAGTATCACTGCTTTTGCAAATATTTTTTACCAACATTGATAGATTTTTTTTGCGTGGTAATTGCTTATATAATTCTTCATATAAGGCTTTTGCTTCATTCTCGCCAATAACTTCCGACATTTCTTTGTAAGTAAATCCGTATGGATCATTCCGTACTTCCGCAGGCGTATATTTAGGTAAACGTTTCATTTTTATATCCTTTCTTCTAAATAATAAAAGTTTGTTTTTCTGTATTTTTGATTACAATCTCTAATTTTTCTACATCAATGATATGCGTCAATTTGCATTTAGGGCAGAAAAGAGGAAAATCTTTTAATACAGTATTATGAAATACTTGAACTCTCGTCTTTCCGTTACAAATCGGACATTTTATCCAATATTTTTTAAGCATTATATTTCACTCGTCCTTTTTACACAAAAAAATGCAGGTCAATCCTCAACATGAGCATTGACCTGCATTTATAATGCACAGAGCAGTACAACAAAACTAAGGCATAGCTTGCACTATGTCTATACTATATCTATACGTCGTTAGTTTTTTGTATAGCATCCGCAAAATAAGCATGACAAAAAAGCCCATGTTGAAAATGGGAAAATCCTTTTTTTCAATGCTTATCTAATACGCATGCTATGCAACATAAACGCCGCCTCCTTTTACATAAATTTTATTTTATCAGAAAATCAGTCTACTGTCAATACACAACAGGAAGTATTTAACCTAATGATATGAATTGTGTGGACATATCCAAAAAGAAAGCAGATTTTTTTCAACGTATTTATATCGGGTTCATTGACATCCCTTTCCCAATTCGATAGCGCCTGCCGGGTAACATTTAGTTCCCCGGCTAATTCCTCCTGTGTCATTCCCGATTGTGTCCGCAGATGACGTATTTGCTTTCCTGTTGTAATATCCGTCTGTTCCTTGTTCAAAATAGTTCCTCCTCTCTGATACTGATTCTATCAAGGATATTTTGCAATAGCCAGCAATGAACGCTTGCATTGCGCAAGACCTTACATGATCTTCTGAAACATATGACGAGCCTTATCCAGCCGGCTATTGGGGCGACGGGGCTGTACAGCAGGTTCCCCTGGAGTTTCCTGATACCCTTTCAATTCCGTCAGGCAAACGCTTCTTCCATTTGTGTAGAAATTCAGATCGCTTTTGTATTCCCCAATCCGTCTTGCTGGTATTTCTCCAGTTAAGATCGCTTCATTATTTTTTATTGAAGTTGTTTCAATTACCGCATCGTATTTCACAGCATCATGATAAGCCCGTGAAAGATATTCCTGCGGTGCAAACAGGGTAAAAGAAAGATAGGGTTCTAAAACCTGTGTTCCTGCTTTTTTTAATGCCAGTTCCAGCACAATGGGCGCAAGAAAGCGGAAATCTGCCGGAGTACTGACTGGGCTGTAGTAAACACCATATTCAAAACAAATTCTGCAATCTGTTACCTCCCATCCATACACTCCCTGCTCTAATCCATACCGAATCCCTTCCATAACTGCGTTTTGAAAGCTTTGGTTTAAATAACCGAGAGACACTTTACTTTCATATTCTGTTCCGCTTCCAACAGGAAGAGGAGTGACAGCCAAACCAATCGACGCCCAAAAGGGATTTGGCGGTACTTCAATATGAATTGTATAATGAGCCTCTTTTCGTGGTCTCTCCAGATAAATAACGGTAGGCTCTTTTATTGCTACCTCGACACTATATTTTTCATTTAATAAAGAACAAACAACTTCCAATTGTACTTTTCCCAAAAAGGAAAGAATAATTTCATGAGTAATAGAATCAATCATAAAATGCAGAAGCGGATCAGTATCCGCAATCTCTGTAAGGGCATCCAGTAATGCTTCCCTTTGCTCTGCTTTGATTGGCTCTATCGTTGTCCGAAAAAACGGCAGGGGACTATCCGTCCATGCCTTGCGTGGCAATAGTTTTTCATCTCCCAGAACATCATTTAGTTTTAATGTATTGTCAGATAAAATAACAATCTCCCCGGAATCAGCGGTGTCTGTTGGGACGATTTCTCCATCAAATGGAATTGACATCTCTGTAATTTTAATTTTTTCCTTTTTTGACAGAAGAATCGTTTCCCGTAAACAAAGCGTACCGCTATACAGCCTTAAATAGCAACGTCGTTTTTTCTGCTCGGTATATTCAATTTTAAAAACATACCCGCACAGTTCCGATTGACAGTTATCTGTTTTCGATGAAAAAATATCTGTGATTACATCAAGCAATTTTTTTGTTCCGATATTCTCTTTTGCGCTTCCATGATATACCGGAAAAAAAGTTCCCTGCTGTACCCTTCGCTTTATTTCTTCCTGAAGTTCCCGCAATGTCAAAGGCGCTCCTGAAAGATATTTTTCTAAAAGATTATCATTCCCGGCAATCACAGCATCCCACTTTTCAAAATCCGCAACGTCGGAAAGTGTTAATTCTGAAAATAAATGAACTTCCTGCATAACCATCATATCTTCTGTCAATTTTTCTCTGATATTTTGATAAGTTTGCTCAAGAACAACACCACTTTGATCTATTTTATTGATAAAAATGATTGTTGGTATCTTCATTTTCCTTAGCGCATGAAACAGCACTCTGGTCTGGGCTTGTACACCATCTTTTGCGGACACTACTAAAATTGCTCCATCCAGAACCGATAAGGAGCGATGCACTTCTGTTAAAAAGTCCATGTGTCCGGGGGTGTCCACAAGATTAACTTTGTACCCTTTCCAGCGAAAAGATGTAACGGCAGCCTGAATTGTAATTTTCCTTTGACGTTCCAAAGCCATAGAGTCCGTTCTTGTTGTACCTTTATCTACACTACCTGGTTCCATGATTGCCCCGCTTGTATACAGCAGGCTTTCTGTCAGTGTTGTTTTTCCTGCATCAACATGCGCAAGAATGCCGATATTAATTATTTTCATATGTCGTCCTCCATTCACAGCCAAAAAAAGGCATAAAAATCCCCAGCAGTAAAATACTTTTACCACTGGGGATACAATCTGTGGACATACACATAAAAGACACGCACCAATAGGTACTTGCCACTTTTCTTGCCATGTCAATATAAATAAGGCAAAAGTATTCTTAAATTTGGTACAAAAAACTAAGCCCTTGTTCCAAAGGACATCCCAAAGTTTTTTGTTCCCACTATTTGATTATAGTTTTATTTAAGAATACCTTGCCGCATATTTTTTAACTCCTTTTTGGAAA
Organism: Congzhengia sp.; assembly: GCA_045544215.1. Lineage (GTDB taxonomy): Bacteria > Bacillota > Clostridia > UBA1381 > UBA9506 > Congzhengia. Next base: position 7,787 of record JAZPYM010000031.1, on the reverse strand, counting down.
TGTAGTAATTATAACACATCTGAATCTGAAAAGAAAGCATTAAATAATCTGATTTTATTATATCATATATCTTATGTAATAGCAATAGTTTTAGAAAAATTAACCAATATTTTATTATTTCTTTTTTCGACAAAAAATCTTTCTGAGAAAATGTTGCGATTTTTCTGAAGCAAGCGCCTCATCAGAGAGCTGCTTATTGCCCTCAATTATTTTTTCAGCCAAAGCCTTTTGTTTATCTGCAGCTTGTCCGGCAGACAAGGCCGCTTGACTTTCTGCTAATTTATTTAATGTTTCAAGAAGCTGTTTATCTTTTTCCCGGTTATGCTCTCTTTCTTTTTCAAGCTCCGCCTGCAACTTCTCCACTTGCCCCCTTAAAAATACTACTTCGCTATCCTCCGGAGGTGTAAACGAGGGTGTAAACGAACCGTCAACCGTTGACGACAACTTATCATCAACTTGTTTACGGTCATTTTTCAAAAATGCCTGTTTTATAAGATTTTCACCGTCAACTGATATGTAAACGACACCGTCAACCGTTGACGTAAACGGCTGTAAAGCTGTTGACAGTTCCTTACTCTTTCTTTTTTGATGAACAGCTTGCTTTGATACACCAAGTTCATCAGCAATTTGTTTTACAGTTTTACTCATAATTACACCTATTCCTCTGACTCATCACTATTTATATTTTCACCGGCATTTATTCTTGCAATATCTTTAAGAAATTCATCTCCATCTTGAGGGAAGTCTATCAGAGCCGTTGTATATACTCTTACTTTTTCTTTTCCCTCATCTTCTCCATAAAAACCTTTGGATTGAATAAATTTAATACCGTGCATTTGCATATACTCCATAGACTTTACAATGCTTCCCTTTGTCCCCTCTAATCGCATACCAACCGTAAGATGAGCCATAACACACACTCCTAATATTATTTTATTTTTTTAATTCACCTAAAATATAATCGCTTAATTTCTGTGACGGTGTTATTTTAACTGCAATATGACCGTCACGCTCAAGCTGTTCCAAGCGCTCGGCTCGCAGACGTTCCTGCTGCAGCTCGGCAACTATTTCATCATAGTATTTAATAACCGTATTTCTATCTGCTCCCACAGCTCTTGCTATTGCTGCCTTTTTTGTTATACCCGGATTTTCTCTCATATACTCCATTATAACATTCTTTTTACTTTTTCTGCCGTTCCCAGCTCTCCAATTCACATTGCCATTTATTTCATCACGCACAAAATTCATCAGCTTAACGTGTTCAGCCTGTTTTCTGCCGTTTCTTTTATTTTTTTCAATCTGCAGACCGGACAATTTTGCAATATCATCTCTTGGGAATGTAACATAGTCCTCATTATACATTTCCAAAGCACATTTTACATCATCTTCGGTAAATCGGTTTATATCCTCAATACTCATATCGTCATAAACTTCTAAAAGAGAATAAGCATCCCTCATCAGCTCGCCTTCTTCGATACAACATTTTTTTGCATATATAGCCAATGTCATTATACCATAAAATCTATGACCGACTTTTATTTCAGTTTTAATTCGATTAAGCCACCAATCATATAAATCTCTTTTTATAGTCCATCTGCCCCGGCGCTCTTTTCTTACTATCCGCTTTTCATACCAATCAGGATATTTTTCTTTTGCCTCCTCGATTGATAACCGGCTTTTCATCATAATACTTTTAACGTGCTGCTGTTCTCCGTTTGAATCAGGAATAAAAGTTAAAAGTTCATCTAAAGAAATTCTATCTCCAACCGAATAAGCAACAACAGGGTATTTTTCTCCCAGTTTGGTACACGTTCCAATCACTCTGAAACCCTGCATTATTCCCTGCATTTGCGGTTCTTTAATCGTAGAAGTAAACCTATTCCATATCTGCCGAGTCAAAGCATATTTCAACTCTTTCATATACAACTGATTTTGCGGATACATAGGAACAGGCTCATCCAAAACATAATATAAATGCAACCCGGTACCACTATTTACGACAAAGGTAGCCTTTGGCAAAATATCTTTATCCATCTGATGAAGCACGTCCCGGAGCTGCGGCATATCTACACCATCAAGGTCAAACACCAAAGCATACAAATACCGAGCGTTTTTAGCATTTCGCTGTTTTCCGTAATACGAAATTGGAGACATAATAGTAAATTCAGACTTGTTAAGCTCATTCAACTCTTCGAGATTATCCGTAATTGTATATCTTTTCCCTTTACCATTTCTTTTAAGCTCAACCGCAATACCGTTTTCTTTATACTTTTTTTCAATCGTCACAGCAATAGCATTAGGTTTATTATCTTCATAGTGTCCTTTTCGCTCAAAAGCTCCTTCAGGAAATATGTATCTATAAAAATCATACGGCTCAATCTGCTCATAAAACTGATTAAGCAACGCATTTTTATTTATATATAAAAATCTTTGTTGTTTTAACAATTCAGACCTATCAGACAGCATAAAAACACCTCCCAACAATAAAGGGGGAAAAGGGAGAGCAAAAAAGCGGTCGCTTACGCTCCCTTAAAGAAAAAGTCACCTCTCCCTTTTCCCCCTCGCTCCACCTATGGAAAGCGTGGAAAACTCCGCTGGAGTTTACGCACCCTTACCACAGGTTACGCTCACCCCCATATTCCTCTCCGACTTTTTCCATAGATTTATAAAAAATATTTTTTTATTTTTTTTAGTAGCCCTAAAGGGCTATACGGGGCATATATTATCAATGAATTTTTTCAGCACTTTTATAATACCATAAATTTTCTCAAAATACAATATATTGTGATAAATTTTATTATCCCCACAAAAATATTTTTTATAAATCTATAAAATACCATTGACAAATCCGCAAAAATCGGATATACTATGTATATACTAATAATGGAGGTGTTCTAAATGACAACAACCATTCAGAAGTGGGGCAATAGTCAAGGGATCAGAATCCCAAAGTTTCTGCTCGATGCAGTTCAATGGAGTGACGATGAGCAGCTTGTATTAAGCGCCGACAAAAACAAAATCATAATTGAAAAAGCAGAGCCAAGAAAAAACATCATGGAACTTTTTGCTAATTTTGACGGCGAATATGTTCCGGTTGAAATGGATTGGGGACAGCCGGTAGGAGAAGAAGTATGGTAAGTCAAGGAGATATTATAAAAGTCAGCTTTGATCCCCAAAAAGGACACGAACAAGCTGGCTACCGCCCGGCAGTAGTAGTAAGCAATGATTTTTTCAATCAGAAAACCAATCTTGCTATAATTTGCCCCATAACAAACACAAACAATAAATTCCCTTTGCATATCCCTTTAGATAACAGAACGCAGACAACCGGTGTTATTTTATGTGAACACGTCAAGGCATTAGATCTTAATGCAAGACCGCACACGGTTGTGGAGCAGCTCCCAAAGGAGATTTTGACAAAGGTAATAAATGTTGTGTTTTCAGAAATCGAACAAATTTAGAAACAAAAGCGGCTGTTACAGGCCGCTTTTGTTCGTTTTAAGCCTGTTTAATATAAAACCCCACACGATCGCCTTAAAAACGATTTAAGAGCCGTTTTTGAGCCTCTGGCAACCATCAACACATACGCATATCTTTCGGAACGCAAGATAACGGTTTTGTGTGATAAAAGGCTATTTCCCAATATCCCAATCGAAAATTCATTCTTAACTTTCTTTCAAGCATAACATTGTATTTTTTATGAATTTTTGACCATTCATTATCTTCTATCATAGCAGCATAGCCGTTTGAATAACCGGCAGTAATTCCTATTTTTGAAATAAAAAATTGTCCGTTTTCATCTTTTACAAATAATTCATCAATTATCTGCTTTCTTGCCTGTTCCTCTGTAAAATCTATCGTGTACGGACTCTGCAGAACCGTCTCCCATAAAACAATTTTATGGTTTTTTCTGTTTATTCTGAAAGTATAATCTTTTTCTGATGAAGAGCATACAACATACCCTGTATGCTCCTTTTTTGGTTTTAATTTTCTGTCGGCGTTCGCACGTTCCCGGTTAATTCTCAAAAGATTTTCATTCAGCCCACGTTGGTATTCGATTTCAGCATTTGCTGCAGCAAGCTCCTGTTTAATCTTTTCCACTTGCTCATCAGCAGCTTTGTATGCCTCATTTATTTCTCTTTTTGCTTCAACATTTGCTCTATCTATATTTTTTCGGGCTTTTTCTTCTGCTTCACTTTTCCCGGCTTTTGCTACCCTTAATTCTGTTTCTTGGTTGTTATATTCTTTCCTGGTTAATATCACATATTCCCATTCAGAGCTTGAATATCCCCCTTGCACTTCTTTATATCCGCCAAAGGGTGTTTTTTTAACATATTCAGACATTTCCGCACCCCCTTACAATCCTCTAAGGTAATTTGTAGCAAAAACTTCTGCTCTATTATGTCCGAGAGCTTTACTGCACATTGTCATCGCAGCTCTATCAAGTTTTCTCTTTACCTCGTCCTTTCTGCAGGTGTAAACATCACTTTGATATTTTCTTCCTGTTCCCTTGTTAATTTTATCATACGGAATATCTTTAATATCCCTTGCATGAGCTTTATACACCGCAGTTGCATACTCGGCTCTGTAACCGTGTATGTCGGCAGCTCCGTGTATATGCTCCCACACCTTTTTTTCTTCCGGTGTTTTTATAATTCTGTCGGCAATCTGCTTCTGATGTTCTCCGATAATCGGGCTATATCGTTCTCTGCCACCCTTGCCTATACCTTTTCGGATATGCACATAATATTCTTCCTCAAAGTATCTTGTATCTTTCAAAATTCCTAACTGCTTCTCATCGGCGGCCGTTCGCTTGTCCTCTGGTATGCTCTCCAGCTTTGTTATTTCCGCCTCGATTTCGGTTTTGGTTATTATATCCCCACCCTTAATCGAGGACAGCTCACATCTCCTCAAGCCTGTTCCCTTACAGAATTTCACAAGCTCATCATTGTTTTTTTCTGAAAAATGATGGTCTCTCTTTGCCGTTCCTCTGCTCCTCTTTATATCTTCCCTGTGTCGTTTCGGAGGCTGATAATAATTTTCATCATCGGGACTAATGCCATAGAGCTTACCCAACGCTTTCGCCTCAAGGTGCATTGTCGAAGCTGACAACCCCTCTGCCTCTCTTTTCTGCAACCACTCATTTACATATTTTTTTGCACTTTTTAATGTTGTGCATTTCAGATCGGTTTCCTGCACGTACTTAATAAAATATTTTATATGTTTCCAATAACTCTTGTAGGTGTTAAAGGAAAATATTTTGTCTTTCTCCGTTCCGTTCTTCATAGCCTCTTTTTTGCTTTCGCCAAAGGCTTGCATACTTGTCAATTTATCGTATGCTTGCTGATGAAGAGTTTTAGAATAAGCTTTGTTTTTTCTTCCCATCAGAAAAACCTCCTTTCTCTGATGTTCAAATGGTGTTAAAGCTAAAGCCGCCTCCTGCAAGAATTAAATTCTCTGCATTCAGCAAAATACACTTTTTAAGGTCTTATGTGTGACCGGTTTGGAATTAAATTCCGACACTTTTTCTTCTTGCTTATGTGTGCAGCCTTATTTATTATTTTAATCACTTTCTACGGCAGTTAAGGTTCTGTCGGCTTTTTGTAGAGTACAGCATCTCTCCGGCAATTTGTCAGTATGTCCGGCTACATTCAACGATACGTTTGCTTACAATGTGCTTTCAAAAGATTACTTACACAAAGGTCAATGATACATTTTTTCAATTCACAAGGTTACTGCGACAAGCCTATGTATCATATAGGTGTATCAAACCTAAACGGCTTCTACATTATAAAATAATGTACCTCCGGCAATTTCCCGGAACGCTCTGAGCCTAAACACTATTTACCCTCGCTCAGACGAGCCTCTTTTTCATTTTCTATTATACCATACCCGAAAATGTTTGTCAACATATTACACTAAATCTATAACATAACGGTTTACCCGTACACGATATGCGCATACGGGTAAACCGTTATGGCAAAAAAAATAGAGGTCGGCGAATATTGCCGACCTCTATTTTTTTATGTTATGGTCTGTGATCAATGTTGAATGATTCGGTGTCTGACCCCGTTGTATAACTTACAGTTACATTTTCAGGAGATACTTCCCATGCCTGATTTACAAGACTAGAAGACATTCCCCAGTTTTCATATGTAGAGGTATTTCTATTATACCGAAAGACAGCGTAAGTATGTAAGGGATATTGCCGTGCGTCTGAATCTCTCCGAGGGAGATATGCCAGACTTCACGAACTACCACGAAACGGACAACTGGATAAAGCTACATAAGGACTTATGCCCTGCCACAGAGGACAAGGACTATTGTTACAAGAATGGAAATATCTATTCTATTGGGGAGTTCGTGTCTTTCCGTCAAGTCCTTAAAAGCTATTGTGAGGAAATCCGCAAGGTGCTTTGTAGCCGTACAGGGGCAGATTGTAAGCGTGAATTAGCTTTATTCCTTTATCGCTATTTCTTGCGTGAAATGAAATATACCAGTGAGGAAGCGTTGAATCTTACCCTTGATTTTAACGCTCATTTGTCCTGCCCTTTTGATGAATCCTATGTTATCACGGTGACTGCCAGTGCAGACAAAAGGATTGAGAGCGGACTTCCTTACCGTTACAAGAAAGAAACTATTATCAAGCTGTTGGAAATTACCGAGGAAGAATTGAAAGACTTGCCTTTCCTGTCTACGGCAGTCAAGAGCAAGAAAGAGCGTAAGGCAGAAGCTAACCGCAGAGCCTATGAGAAGCGTTTAGAAGCCGAAAATAAGCAAAACAAGGAAGCCGTGATTCTGGAACGCAGAGCGGTTATTTTCGCTATGCGTGAAAGCGGAGCAACCGCAAAGGAAATCCAAGAGCAGTTACATATCAGCAGAGCAACCTATCATAGAGATATTGTTGCCCTTGCCACAGAGAGCGTTCTGACGGCTGTTAAAGCCATTTTGGACAAGGTAAGCAACAATATCAAGGAAGCCACAGAAAAAGCCGTAGAAACGGCTGAAAAGGGCGTAGAAGCGGTATCTGACAGCATGGATTGTTTCAAAGAAAAAGCTGTCAATATCGTAAAATCTGCTATGTCTCATTTTTTCAGTCTCCCTATTATAGAGAGTACAGCGAAGCTGTACCGCACATTTATGTCTGCCCCTACCAGACTGTTACAATACTTCCTGCCTGTTCTCCATGACGGGGGGAGCGGTGATATTGAGGGGGATTCCGACACCGACAGCAGTTGAGTGTGGGGTTTTCCCCGATAGTTGATGATTGTTTTTGTTTTATAGCTGATACAGGACGAGGACGAGGGCGAAGCCACAGCCGTTCCGTTCCGCTTTGAGCCAGTCAAGGTACGGGTAGTATTTCCTTGCGGAAATCTCCACCCTTTCCCCCTTGACAGTCACAATCTGCCCCGTTCCGTAGGCTACGCCGACGGAAACAGAAAAACAAAGTTTTCCCGTTTCCATTCGGACTTGCCATTGTACGGGCAGACCGCTTCACTTACCTTACAGCAGACCGCAGGGCAGGGCATGAGGGGCGTTTGCAACACCCCCTCAAACTCAATTGTCGTTTCTCCTTTTTTTCATAAGTTTCCATTTTTGTTATTACCTCCTTCGCAAGATCATCCATGTGGACTCCAAAAAGAAAGCAGATTTTTTTCAACGTATTTATATCGGGTTCATTGACATCCCTTTCCCAATTCGATAGCGCCTGCCGGGTAACATTTAGTTCCCCGGCTAATTCCTCCTGTGTCATTCCCGGTTGTGTCCGCAGATGACGTATTTGCTTT
>JAZPYM010000030.1:0-6014 GCA_045544215.1 Congzhengia sp. | reverse complement strand
GTTATCCCTATTATGCTGATGGCATACCTCGCCCAAGGAAATCTAACCACTGTGCCGGATAGCCTGGCGCTGAAAAGCATTTTGGTGGAAAACGGCTGGACCACGCTGACCGCCGTAAATGTTTTGTTGTTTTCCTTGTTTCATTGGCCTTGCTCCACCACGCTGATGACCATCAAAAAGGAATCGGGCAGCCTAAAATGGACCGTGGTGGCAGCAGTGCTTCCCACAGCAATCGGTGTCATTTTGTGCCTTTTGACCACGGGCGTATACCATTTGTTTTTTGCATAAAAAAAAGGACGATAGTATTGCTATCGTCCTTTTTGGTCTGTGCATTTTATTTCAGCCCATTTGTATCATCCACATACCTTGCCAAAACATAAAGGTAATCTGACAAGCGGTTGATGTAAACGATAGCGTTTGCATCTGCGCCGTAAATCTGGCTGACTTTACAAAACCGCCGTTCTACTCTGCGGGCAATGGCTCTTGCCATATCGATGCGGGCAGACGCCTCGCAAGCTCCATACACCACAAAACCGGGCTTTCGTGAAAATTGCGCTTCGGTTTTGTCAATTTTTTTCTCTAAAGCATCTATCATGTCGCTGGAAACAGCAAAATCCTTGTTTGCGCTGTCGGCAACACCGGACATAATCTTCATCAAATCCTGCTGAATGGCAGTAATATTTTCCTTGCCGTTGTCGCAAAGTAACACCTTTGCAAGCCCCAGCTGGCTGTTGAGTTCATCTATATTACCCAAAAGCTCGATGCGTGCATCGTGTTTGGGAACGCGGGCACGATTGAGCAGGGAAGTAGTGCCAAGATCTCCTGTTTTTGTATAAATGCTCATCATCCAAAATCCTTTCTATTTAAACGCTTGCTTTTTGATTGCTCTTGCGCTGTTTGCACCAAGATTTCTGCTTTCTTTTGCCGTTGGGTTTTCGTAGCTTTCCACATTTTTTCCGTATGGAACGCCCCGAAGTTGCAGTGCGACGCGGTTTTTAAAAATGCCCACTCCCGCACCAAGCATAGAGTCGGTTGCGGCGTCAAAAGCCAAACGGTCTGTCATGCGGTCGTCCCGTGTAATCACCTCAAAGAAAACGCCTTCTTCTTCGATGCCGGATGTAACCTGGCGGAGCAAGTCCCCGTCGGGCTGGTTTACATAAATATAAATGGAAGGTCTGTTTGCTATCATATCTAACTTCCTTTTGCATTTATTTTCTGTAGGAAAGCACCAAACCCGTAGCAACGGCGTTTCTGGGGCCTTCTGTGCCACGGATGTTACCTCTGCCGCACACAATCATATATTTTGCAAATTCCTCCATAAGCATTTCGGGAATTTCAAAATCGGCAGCGGAGCCGCCCACCAAAACTACATTGGAAATTTTCTTTAAATTGTGCTGGGGAGCAACCTCCTCCAATGCGCGAATGGCGTTGGTAATAAACACTTTTTGCTTCACTTCCCGACGCACCTGAACAATTTTTTCCATAGGAATATCTTCTTCAATCCGCACCAGACCGTGTTCGGTCAAAAGCACAACTCTGCCAAAAAATCTTGGGTCAATGGAATCCTCCACAAAGGTAATCTGCCCGTTTTCCATACGCATATGGAACAGGCTTTCCACCTTTGCCAAGGGATATTTTTTAATCTGCTCGGCAATGTGTCTGTCTCCAAGGCCCAGCTCTGTCTGAATGAGCATGGAAACCAGCTCACCTGCGCCTGCCTTGTGGGTAATGGAAATTTCGCCATCTTCTGTAATAACGGCAGCGTCGGTAGAACCGCCGCCCATGTCGACAATGGCAAGGGGCAGCTTTGTGCCAGGGGTTGTCAGCGCGCCAAGGCTTGCCATGACTGCCTCAACACCTGCCACAACCACAGATACATTTAAGTCGCTTTGCAGCTTTTGTGCAATTTTCTGCATAGGAAGCTGCTGGGTTTTAACCATGGCAGCAACGCCAACGGCTTTTTCCAGACAGGTTTCCCCTGCCAACGCGCCGGATATTAACACAGGCGCTAAGGTGTCAACTGCCAAAATGTCGGTGATATGCACCGGCTCATCGCTTTCGTCCACCTGCTTCATACCGCTGCGAATGTTCTGGAACATGTTACCAATGTTTGTTCCGTCCTGGCCGTGAATGTCCTGTATCACACCGGCATTTTTCACGGCTTCCATTATTTTCTCGGCGCCCTCGTCAATGTTAACGCTGCCGCCGTATTCTGCTTTCAAATAAATATTTCCCGCGGGGAGTACATTTTCCTGCACATTTCCGCCTGCGGTTTTTAAAACAACCGCACTGCGCTTGCCGATTAAGCTTTTTGCAATGGGGGTAATGATGCGTGTTTCTTCGGCATTTAAGCCCAAAAGTGTTGCAATGCCATAGGGGTTTGACAGCATGCGAATGGTCTGGCCGGGCATTGCCACCTCAATGGCAGCCATCACGCCGCCGGGGAGTTTGTCAATCCGCGCCACTTCATCCACAATGGGAATTTTCTTTTCCAGCCGGTTTTCCACCAAAACAGCCTCATCCGCCTGCAAAATTACGCCAACAATGTCAATGACCTTTGCCAGCTGATTGGTAACCTCAGCCACCACTTCATAAGGATATTCCTTTGGCACTGCCAAAATATACGATTTTCCTTTTTCCACATGGGCAATATCAGAAATCAGCAACACCTCGCCCACCGCCTGACCAAAGCCCGCCGGGGTAGAGGGGTTGTGCCCAATCATAGAAGAGTCGGTAATAATGGTTTCCGTCAGTGTTTCCATTGCGGTATCGCCAATGACGGGTGCCGCCTCGTTTAAACGGATTAAATCAAGGTCCGCAATTTCTTTTCCGATTTTGCTCATGGCTTCTTTTAAAGCCGATTTAATTGCATGTGTATTTTCGATGGTTCCTTTTGTGCCCGTGGTTGGGCAAGAAGTGCTTGCCAAAAAGACTACCTGGTTTTCCCCGGTAATCTGGCCAATGCATACTTCAGTTGTGGAATTTCCAATATCGACACCTGCAATGAACATTAAAGCAAAATTCCTCTCTTTTCATAAACCTCTGCAGCTTCTAAAACAAGCTTTGCGCAGCTTTTTGCATTATACTTTTCAACAAGCTCCTCTGCCATTTTTACCAACTCCAGCTTTGTAGAGCGGTTGGGGCGCAGCTTGTCATACATTTTCAAAATCACATCATCCGGCACATCCACAAGCTCTGCAGCCCGCTCAAAATTCTTTTCCATGGGCGCGTTGCCGTTTTCCTTTGCAACCTGGCCCTGTGCTTTTAATGTTTCTTTTGAAATTTTAATATCGTCAGAGGAAACATGGCCTTTCATAACCTCATCCAAGGTAATGTCGGTCAGCTTCTTTCCTGTTTTGGAAGAAATGCTCTCTTTGTGGTTTACACCTAATGGGTACTGCATTATTTTCCCTCCCATTCAATGATTCCCAGTTTCGGGTCTAATTGCTCTGTTTCCGCAATGTGCATCAGCGCCGCTTTTACCTGATATTTGGGGCGCGACATGGGGTCGTTTTCGCAAGGAATCGGCACAACCTGTTCGCCCTTTACATATTTTGCGGCATTTTTACCAATCTTGCGATAGGTATCCAGCGTCATCAAAGGCGCCTGGGGGAACAGCTCCAGATTAGAAAGGGGATACAAATCCTTTTGATGAATCACGGTTGTACCCTTGGACTGAATGCCAACACCAATGCCCGAGCCGGAAATTTTTGCTGCTTCCAGCGCCATAAAGCACACATCCGAGGTGTCTAAAATCTTAACAACGCGGGGCACCATGCCCTCTTCCTCGATGCCTGCCTTTACATTTTTAATTACATCATCTAAAGGAATGTCGCAAATGGTGCGCTTGATTTCCCGCTGAAAAGCCGCGCCTACACCAATGACAATTTCTTTGGGGTTTGTACCCTTTGCTGCTTTGGGGTAGGTGGAATAGTCAGACTTTTTCTCGTTAATTCTGTCCCGACCTGCCATCACAGGGGTAGCAGAGGGTGCTGTAGCGCCCTTTTTCTCCTGGGCGAGCTTTAATTCATTTGCTACAATCTCTGAAATTTTCTGAATTAATTCTTCGTTTAATTGCATACCGTTTTCTCCTTATATATCCTGCGGATTGATAATATGAGGAATTCGTTTAATTTCTTCCCATCGCTCGCCCTCAACGCGATAGCCCGTTCCAGGTCCCATATAATCGTTGGGCGTGTTCACGCCGGACAACACATTGAAATCTTTATCCAAAATAGCGGAGGTCTGCATATAGTCACCAACTACGCGTTGCTTCAGCATGCTCAGCACATTGTCTGCCACATCCTCAAATCCGGATTCTGCCAAAGCCCGCACCACATCAACGCCGGTAATGCCCCGCTTTAAAACATCTTCTGCTGCCATTAAGTCTGCAGTTACATCGCGGGGAGGGGTATCCTTACTTCCGTGGGCGTAGGTTACCTTTTCAACCTGCTCGTCGGAAACAGGGGAGAGCCCCAGATTGCGAAATACTGCCTGCACAGCCTTGGCTGCCTTGTTTCTCACACGGATAACTTCATCCTCTGTAACCGGTTTTAAGCCGCCGTCCACCTGCATATCTCTCTGCAATACATTGTAATCGTCAAAATCCTCGGCGTCAAAGTTTGAGCCGGCAAACATATTGTCATAGTTTGGCTCTGCTGCATAGCCGGAGAAAATAAAGTCTGTACCCGGCAGGAACTGCAGCATGGTTCTTGCGGTGCGTCGCATGTCAGAGTTTGAAAAGCTCTGGTCGTTGGAGGATGCACACTCAAGGCCCAATAGCGCTGCCACCAGATTTTCAGCAATAACCTCGCGGATACCGCCAGGCACTGCACCGGGCACACCAATACAGCTTACAGAACCGTTTTGAATACCCTGGCTGCCTGCGCCCTTTGTAACATATAAGCATCTGCACTCTAAGTACAGCATGGATTTTTTCTCGCTGCTGCCCATCAAAACCTCGGAGCCGGCACCGGATGTAAACCGCACCTTAAGACCTCTTGATGCATAGGCAGAGTTTAAAAACGCTTTGGAATACGGGGTGTCGTCGCCGTCTACAAACACATTTTCTGTACCATAAACCGACAAGGTTTCTGCATATGTAGTAAGACCGCGAATACCCAGCTCAAGCTCAGTTGCTTCCTCTGCGGAACACTGGGTCAAAACGCCGGGTCTGCCCACCTGGGAGCCGATCAAAAGTGCAATGGCACTAAGCGGGGCATATCTTGCAACGCCCATGGTGGTCTCTTCTTCAGCAAAACCACGCAAAGCGCCTTCAGCACCGTCTGCTGCAATCTGCACCGGGTCATCCTTTAGATTGGTAATATGCGCCTGATTTCCCGGGGTTTTTCTTGCACGGATTTTCTGCATACCCATCATCAGCTCAACCACATTGAGATAATTCATTACCTCAACCATTTTGGCAGGGGTAATACCGGAAATCAGCGTTACAACATCTTTTCTTGAAACATTAATATCCACAATCATTCTGGCAATTTCCAGGGAGGGAACCGCCATAGACGCTTCTGTGCGTCCGATATCAATGGCATAATCTGCAATAAACTGGTCAATAAAATCAAACTCTGCTCTTTTTTTGCCGTCTAATTCCACAATCTGCCCGCCGGAAACCTTCACAGAGGGTTTGGGGTCATAGGGACTGTGCATGGCAACAAAGCCCATCTCCGGCCATTCGTTAATAAAGCCGTCCAGATTGACCGGTCTGTTATCCAACACTTCAATACGCTTTGATTTTTTCATCTCTGCAATTCTCCTAACAAATAATGAATCATCTATCCTTTGGGAAGGACAAAATAGCCGCCGTCCCAATGTAAATTTTGTTTGCTTTCTTGTAATATCATATGGAATCACGCAGAGACCTCCACACAATATTACAATTTTATTTCATTATACATCATTTCCCGTGATTCGTCAACACATTTCTTTAAATTTGTTTGATTTTTTTGTTTTTTGTTTGTTTTTCTTTTGTTGGAGGCAAACAAAAACAAAAAAACACC
>JAZPYM010000029.1:0-5471 GCA_045544215.1 Congzhengia sp. | reverse complement strand
CCCCTCTGAGCTAATCGATATCTTCGTTATCGCCGATAACTGCACCGACAATACGGCGCAAGTGTCAATGGAGGCAGGGGCGTTTTGCGTGTATCAGCGGGAAAACAAAGAACTGATCGGAAAAGGCTATGCCTTAGATTATACTCTGGCAAAAATCCGTGAGGATTATCCCGACAATGATTACGCGGGGTATTTCGTTTTTGATGCTGACAATCTTCTGGACGAACGCTATATTGAAGAAATGAACAAAATGTTCTCTAACGGGCACCGCATTATCACCAGCTACCGCAACACGAAAAACTACGGCACCAGCTGGGTTTCGGCAGGATGCTCTTTGTGGTATCTGCGTGAATCCAGATTTTTAAATCATCCCCGCACGCTCTTAAACACCAGCTGCGCAATTTCCGGCACCGGTTTTTTGGTGCACAGAGATGTGCTGGAAAAGGTGGGCGGATGGAAATTCTTCCTTTTGACAGAAGACATTGAATTTACCCTGCACCATGTGCTGGAGGGCGAGTGCATTGCATATTGTGATAAAGCTGTGCTTTACGATGAACAACCGGTGAAATTCAGCCAGTCTTGGCGTCAGCGTATGCGTTGGACCAAGGGGTCCATGCAGGTAACCCAAAAATATTTCTTTAAAATGGTCAAGGGGATTTTTACAGGCAAAGGCTTTGCTTGCTTTGACTTGGCGGTTGCTACCATGATTCCGCTGATTTTAACAGTGCTGGGCTTTGGAGTGTATGTCCTGTCTATCATTTTAGGGTTTATTTTCTGGCGAGAGGACCTTTGGATTGTTATTAAATCCTTGCTTGAAACCTTTGTCAATTCCTACTTTATGCTTTTGGGCATTGGTGCAGTAACAACCGTGAGCGAGTGGACCAAAATTTTTGCTCCCATGAAGAAAAAGATTGCATATACCTTTACTTTCCCGTTCTTTATGCTTTCTTATATTCCCATTACCATTGTTGCGTTGTTTTCGAAAAATGTTACATGGAAACCCATTGTGCATTCCCAGGTTAAGACTCTGGATGATGTTCGTTAAACAAAGAGTTGTTTTCTGCCGCCGTTTTTATAAACGGCGGCATTCTGTTTATATTGACCAAAATAATGTTGTTAGAACGCAAATCTATTAGTAATTCTAACCAAAACTAAAAAAATTTTAAAAAAACTCTTGACTTTATCACTTTAGCGTAGTAAAGTAGTAGATGAACAAATTAATTATGTAAGGAGCAATTATTATGAAAAAAATTTTAGCAATCGCATTAACATTGGTTATGGCAGCAAGCCTTTTTGTTGGCTGCGGTGCACAGAATGACGGCGCAAATGATGCAGCAGAAAAGCTTATTATCGGCTACACCATTTATGAGCCCATGAACTTCATGGACGAAAACGGCGAGCTGACCGGTTTTGACACAGAGTTTGCAAACGCAGTTTGCGAAAAGTTAGGCAAACAGCCGGAATTTGTTGAAATCAACTGGGATACAAAATTCCCCATTTTGGATGCAAAGCAAATCGACTGTATCTGGAACGGTATGACCATTTCTGATGAAGTAAAAACAAACTGCTTGGTTTCCAAGCCCTATGTTAAAAACGCACAAGTTGTTGTAATGGCAAAAGACAAGATTGATGCATATAAAGATGTTGAAAGCTTAAAGGGCTTAAAATTCACAGCTGAAGCTGGTTCTGCTGGCGAAGAGGCAATCAAAGACAATGGCCTTGATGCAAACTACACCGCAGTAGCAGCACAGACAGATGCATTAATGGCATTAAAGGGCGGCCAGGCAGACGCTTGCGTAATCGACATCACAATGGCAAAGGCTTCTGTTGCAGAAGGCACCAGCTATGCTGACTTTGCTTATGGCGTAGAGCTGACCTCTGAAGAATACGGTATTGGCTTCCGTTTGACAGATGCTGAATTAAAAGACGCTGTTGACAAGGCAATTGATGAACTTGCAGCAGACGGTACCATGGCAAAACTGGCTGAAAAATACGGCTTGAATCTTGCGTTCTAATTTAAAATCATCATAAAAAAATACTTTCCAAAAAGGTGGACCATGTGTCTACCTTTTTGGTCCGTTAAAACAAAATTTAGCAGGTGTATGTATGGAACTTTTTTCACGCGTTACGCTCAGTCTGCTTGAGGGCTTGGGCACAACAATTAAAATTTTTGGAATTACGCTTATCATGGCGCTTCCGTTAGGACTTTTGATTTCCTTTGGCTCTATGAGCAAAATCAAAATCCTCAAATACCCCATTAAACTTTTGATATGGGTGATTCGTGGAACGCCCCTGATGCTGCAGCTTATTGTGTTCGGCTTGGGACCCGGCCTTTTGGGGATTCAGGGCATGAACCTTTTTGTTGCGGTTATCATTGCCTTTGTGCTGAACTACGCTTGCTATTTTGCAGAAATTTTCCGTGGTGGTATTGAGGGCGTGCCAAAGGGGCAGTACGAGGCAGGAGAGGTTTTGGGGCTAACCAAATCCCAAATCTTTTTCAAAATCGTACTCAAGCAGGTAATCAAGCGCATTGTGCCCCCCATGAGCAACGAATTTTTAACACTTGTCAAGGACACCTCACTGGCAAACACCATTATGATATACGAAATTACCTGGAATGCAAAACGGTTGATGAACAGTGAACACATTTTGTGGCCTCTGTTTTATTCCGGGGTATTTTACCTTGCGCTTTGCGGCATTTTAACTTTGATTTTTGGTTACATAGAGAAAAAACTGGATTACTATAAAGGATAGGAAGGGAGAAGCACTATGGCGATATTAGAAGTGAATAACATTGAAAAAAGCTTTGATAAAACCAGCGTTTTAAAGGGTGTCTCCTTTTCTATGGAGCAAGGCGAGGTTGTGTCCATTATCGGCTCATCGGGCAGCGGTAAAACCACGCTGCTTCGTTGTATCAACTTTTTGGAGCGGGCAGATGCAGGACAAATTATATTAGATGGAGAAGTGGTGTTTGACGGCGCAGATGCGAAAAAACTCTCTGCAGACGATATCCGTAAAAAGCACTTACTTTTCGGCTTTGTGTTTCAGTCCTTTAACCTGTTTCCCCAGTACACCGCACTGGAAAATGTAATGCTGGCACCGAAAATGCTGGCAAAAGAGCGGAAGGATTTTAAGGAAAATAAAAAAGAAATTTACGCAGAAATTGAGGCAAATGCAAAACAGCTGATGAATCGTGCAGGGCTTTCGGAAAAATACAACAATTACCCCTGCGAGCTGTCCGGCGGACAGCAACAGCGCGTAGCAATCTGCAGAGCGCTGGCGCTTAATCCAAAAATTATGCTCTTTGACGAACCCACCTCGGCACTGGACCCGGAGATTACCAATGAGGTGTTAAAGGTAATTAAATCCTTGGCAGATGACGGCATGACCATGATTATTGTCACCCACGAGATGTATTTTGCAAAAAATATCTCAGACCGTATTATCTTTATGGACGGTGGCGTCATTGCAGAAGAGGGCACGCCGGAGCAAATTTTTGAGCATCCTCAAAATGCAAGAACAAAAGAATTTATTGCAAGCTTTGCTTCCCAACAGGGAGAAGTTGACGGCTAAAATAATATCTGCTTGACAAATCTGTGCTTTCGTGTTATGATAAATGCGAGCGTAGGCGAGAATAGTTGAGTTTGAACAGATGAGAAAAGAAATAGCATAACTATGTCTATTAGTCTGCCTATGCGCAGACTTTCTTTTTTTTAGGGGGCGATTTTTTGTTTATCCAAATCATTGGCTCATTGCAGTTGGGTTTGCTTTATGCTGCCATGGCAATGGGCGTCTATGTAACCTTTCGTATTTTAGATATTGCTGATTTAACGGTGGATGGCAGCTTCGTTACCGGCATGGCAACTACAGCGATGGTGACCATTGCCACAAACAATGCATACCTGGGCTTTTTGGCAGGCATCTTCTCCGGCGCATTGGCAGGGCTTGTAACGGGCTTTTTGCTGACCAAAGTCAAAATTCCACCGATTCTGGCAGGCATCATCACTATGACGGGGCTCTACAGTGTAAACATGTTTATTCTGGGGGAAAAATCCAATGTATCCTTAATGGGAACGGACACGATTTTTACAGTGGTGTGCAAAGCATCACCCATTCATGATGAAATTGACAAATTCCTGTTATCTCTGCTTGCAGCGGGCATCATTGCTGTCATTTTAACTATTTTCTTCAAAACCCGACCGGGCATGGCAATCCGTGCCACAGGGGACAATGAGGAGATGGTGCGCACCTCTTCCATCAATGCAGATGTTTCAAAAATTCTTGGAATTGTGATTGCCAACGCTTGCGTAGGGCTTTCTGGCGCGCTGATTTGTCAGTACCAGATGTTTGCCGATGTTGGCTATGGCACAGGTATGGTGGTTATCGGACTTGCGTCTATTATCATTGGGGAAACCATTTGCGGACGCAAAGGCGTGGGTGTGGGTATTTTGTCTGCCTGCATCGGTTCTGTAGTATATCGCATTATCATTGCCCTGGCGCTCAGGTTTGAAATTTTCCCGTCTTATGCCTTAAAACTGATTTCTGCGGTTATTGTGGCGCTTTCCATTGCCATCCCCGTGACGAAAAATGCCCTTACCAATGCAAGAATCAAGGCGCAAAGGAGGAAAGCACAATGAAAGATATGCTGACACTTTCCAATATCAAAAAAGTGTTTTTCCAGGGAACGCCCAACGAAAAGGTTGCTTTGGAAAACCTGAATTTAAGCGTTGCACCGGGGGACTTTGTTACGGTGCTTGGCTCAAACGGCGCGGGAAAATCTACAATGTTTAATGCTATTTTAGGCGCTTTTCCCGTGGAGGAAGGAAATATTCTTTTAGATGGAGAGGACATAACCTTTAAAAAGGATTATAAACGGGCGCTGGACATTGGCTGCATTTACCAGGACCCTATGCGAGGCACCAGCCCCCATATGACGATCGAAGAAAATCTGTCCCTGGCATATACCAGAAAGGCAAAACGCACCTTTTTTGCTGTGAACAAACAGGACAGTGCTTATTTTAAAGAACTGCTGGCGGAGCTGGATTTGGGGCTGGAGAACAGAATGAAAACCCAGATTGGTCTGCTTTCCGGTGGACAACGGCAGGCGGTGTCGCTTTTAATGGCAACGATTGCAGGACCCAAGCTTTTGCTTTTGGATGAGCATACGGCAGCGCTTGACCCTGCCACTGCGAAAAAGGTGCTTGACATTACTGCAAAAATCGTAACAGAGCAAAAAATTACCACCATGATGATTACCCATGACATGCACTATGCCCTTTCCTGTGGCAATCGCACCATCATGATGGATGGCGGCAGAATTGTCCTTGACCTGAAAGGCAAAGAGCGAGAAGATATGACGCCTGAGGACTTGGTTTCCTTGTTTTCTGCGAAAAGCAGACAAGGTTTAAGTGATAGAATGATGCTATCTGTATAATGAAAAAGGGTGTGGCAAAATGCGCGCACCACACAAG
>JAZPYM010000028.1:0-9216 GCA_045544215.1 Congzhengia sp. | reverse complement strand
TTTTTTGTTACCTTTAGCGTGTTTACCGTTTCCGGCACCACACCGCTGGTATAAAGAAGTTCTCCCGCCTCGTTAAATTTTGATGCGTTATACGCTACGCCGTCTGAAAACACATCTGCCACCCCGCTGGTAACCAGCCTGGATGTGATGCGGTTTACATCCTCTGCGCCGTAAACGCCGTTGTCACAGAAGCTAAATTGATATGCCATTTGCATCCTCCTCAAAAATAAATTTTTCTCCGCAGTTTCCGCTTTCATACCACACCTCAACACCGATTACGCGGCGGGAAAGCGTTTCTTTTAAATCCCCCTTGGTGATTTGAACAGTCACCACATCTCCCAAACAAATGTCCTTGCCGTAGGACAGGTTGGCAGTGGTGCCCGTAATGTTTTTCACATGCTTTTTTTTAAACAGGGCATCCTCTGCCTCGGAAAGCGTCCCGCAGGAAAACACGGTATCCCAGCGGTAAATACCTGTCTCCTCCCCTGCAAGATAGGCAGAAAGCTGTGGAAGAGAAGCATACACCTGCCATGTGCCTGCCGTTTCGTTGTCACAAACCAGATAATCTCCTTTGGGATAGCCTTGTTTTTGTGTCTGCCCTTCCTCATACGAAATGGTGTAATATGCGCCGTACTTTGCAGAGTTTGCCTGGGGAACGGCTGTGTAGGGATTCCACTCCCCAAGACTTTGCAGTTCCTTGTTGTAGTAGCCTGCGGTGTAGTAGTTTTGCAAATCCTCCAAAAGTGCAACCTCAAAAAATGTGCGGTTTTCCTGGGAAATGATGCGAGAGACGGGTTTTCCCTTGTAAATAGAAAACGCCCACCGTTTCTTTTTTATGTCAAGCCGTACCTGATGCCCCAGTCCCAAATCTTTGATGCGGTCGCAAATAACCTGGCTGACAGGGCTTGGTGCGCGGCGCGAGAAAGGTGTGTCGTCTGATACGCCCTCTGCCTGATTGGAAAAGGTAAAATGGGTTTCGTATATATCGGAAAACCCCGTTTTTAAAACATATTCTTCCACCTTGTCATAGGACGCGTCTTCCAAATCATCGGTTGTAAAGGCAGGCATCACCCTGCGGGACAAAATCCAGTTGGGCGTTTTGCCGTAAACATAAAGCATGCCGTCTGCCTTTTTCCCCGTAATGATTGCCTGCTTGTCCCCCTGGGTTAAAAACAGATATTTGTGGGAAAACAACACCTTGGTCAAGGGACTGGCCAGCGGAAAGGTGCCCTCAAAGGTGCCAATGTCGTTATAAAAAAGCGTCCAGTAGCATGAGGAAATGTTGTGCTCGATGCATAAAAGCTGAAAATCAAAATCGTATACGCGAATATCCTCCATCAATACATCGCCTCCACATAGCTGTTTTCAAAGGACAAGATGGCAGAAATGGGCACATCGGTGTGGCAAGAAATCACATTTGCCCCTGCGCAAAGAGTAAATTGGTTTAAAAAGGAATCCCCGCTTAAGTAGGGGTACATGTTTTCGCATTTGTCCGAGGTTATGGTACGCGCGCCAATGTCAATGACAATGGTTTCCCCTGCAGAAATGCCGTAAGAAAGGGAAATTTCTGCGCCTGTGGTTTCGTTTTTTAAACGAATTCCCGTGACATCCTCCGGGCAGTCCTCCAGCCCAAACAGTGTGATATGCGGCTCTGCCTCCACATCTCCCGAAACGATTGCCGTTCCCCGCACGGTGCGGGAGGAAAAAACAGCAGGCAGAAAAAACGGCGAGGAAATCAGGTTTTTCTGCTCCATAATCTGCACCTGTTGTTTGGTTAAATCATGAAAATAGGGGTTGTCTGCCACCAGCTGCACCACAAATGACACAATGGGCTCCTTGCGCTCCTTTTTTACAAAGGAAACACAACGGCAGGAAATGGCACGGTGGCGGTTTTCATGATGAAGGGACAAGATTCCTGCCTTGTGAAAAATTTTTGCTGCGCGATAGATTTCTTGTTTATCCATCCCGCTACCTGCATCGACCTTAATGGTAATGGTGCGGGCTAAAGGATGGATTTCCCCTGTGACCTGCCCCGGTATGCCCGCATAGGTATAGTGGGCTTCTGTGCATTCCGGAAAGCCCAAACCGGAAAGCTCTGTAATGCAAAAGCCTTTTCCGCCGCCGCCATGCATCACGCAGCTGCCCAGCTCGTTTTCGTAAATCAGTTTCATTTAATATCCTCCTGCCATGCGCTCCCGCTCGGAATATGCTTTTGCCGATTGGATGCGCTCGATGTCTGTTTGGCGGCTGCCGTAAAGGTTGTAGGTGGGAGAATACACGCCGGATTTGCCTGCATTTTCATAAACGGAAGCGATCGGAACCACCCCAAAGGACCATGTGGTAAGCTGATCTTTCACCGATTCCATCTGCTTCGTCAGTTCCCGCAAAAATTCTTCGGAAAAATTGGCTGCCGAGGCACTCCCGATTTCAGAAAAGCTGTCCGACACCGTAAACCCCGCCTGCACCAAGGCATCGGTAACCTCCTGCGCTGCCTGTTGCCACTCTTCTTTAAAGGGCGTTTGGGAAATTTCCTTTAAAAGATGGGTGTTTTCCGTGTAGTCCCGGATGTATTTTGAAAATTCTTCCTCCCCTGCATTTGCCAGAAGATAGGCAAAGTCTGATGCCTCCTCCGGCTTTAAAGAAAGCAGCTCCCCATACAGCTTTGCCGCCGATTCTTCCTCCATACCAGAGGACAAAATCCGCTCCTTTACCGCGGTAATGCGGTCTTTGTATTCCCTTAAAAATTCATTTGTGCGGGAAAGGTCTGCAAGCTCGGGAATATAAACCGCGTCGCCGTTTTCATAATAATTGTCAATTTTAACGGTGTGCATCAGCTTGCCATAGCCGTCTAAGCTTTCATAAAGGTCGTTTTGCTCTTTGGAAATGGAGGAAAGCTTGTTTTTTGCGTAGTTATAAATATCGTCATAGCCCGCTTTTATCTGGGCAATGTTATAGTCGTTAATTTGCGTGGTGTACTTACACCACTCCTTTGTGCCTACCGCAAAATGCTTATCCCGCAGCGCACCTAATTTTTCGTAATACGCCTGCTGGGACAAAATCCCTGTGTCGCGGCAAAATTCCAGGGTGGCAAACGCCTCCTTTTTTTCGCCGTTGTTGATGATTTTTGCATACTCCGCCCACTTTTTCTTGCCCTGCTCCATGTAGCGGTCACGAGCGAGCGCGCGGTCAGCAAAAAGTTCTTCTGCGGTTTTTGATTGGTCGTTCATAAAAATCACCTCTTTACATGAGCAAGGACAAAGCATTTGCCGTATCCTGCTCTATGGTTTGCGCTGTTCGGTTGTCAGGCAGCTTGAAATGCGCCTTCATTTTCTGATAAAATTTTCGTTGGGCTTTGCTTTCTATGTCTGCCAAATTCACGCTGCGGTATGTAATGATTTTGGACAGCACCTGATGAGAGGAAAGCCCCGAAAGCATGGCGCAAAAGGTGTACCAATGGGGATTTTTCCGCATCAGGTCCACCCCGTACTGAGAAAGAAATGCAGCATAAATCAGGTCGCCGTCATGGGAAAAGGAAAGCACCCGTCCCCCGCCGTTTTTAGAAGAAGCACATTTCTTTCCGCAGGCGTAAAAGGACATCAGCGCAGAAAACAGTTCTCCCAAATCATCGGGCAGTTTTTTTTCCAAAAGCACCGCCGAAAACGCCATAGCAAGCCGTTTTCCCCAGGGAAGTTCTTTCTCTTCAAGCGCTCTGTCGAAACGAAGCCAGCTGCGAAAATCGGTGCGAATGGGAACTTTTTTTCCTGAAACGGTAACGGTTTTTGGTAACGGTCTTATAAGGTCCATAAAAATCCCTCACTTTGTAATTTAAAAAACACGAGAAAATGAATATACTATAGATATGGCGTATATCCTTTTGTGTCGGGGAAAAGGGGGCGCTTTCCCGCATCGCTGCACCCCCTGTTTTTGCAGAACAATCCCCTTGGCATGTTTCGCCTTTTTACGCTTATTCCGTAAAGCTGCAGGTTTCCCAATCGTCTGTGGATGTAGCCGTTCCCAAAACCACATCCCCTGCGGTTTTAAAAATACCTGTATAGGTGTAGCAATCCATAGAATCGCCTTCCCCTTGGGGAATCACCGCAAAATCCCGCTTTCTTGCAACATACGCGCCGCCCTGGGCTGTCCTTGTGAAATCTACAATTACAATGGAGCGCACCGCGTCTTTTCCCAAAAGCTCGCCCTGGCAAATGCAAACCAAATCATCATGAACACAGTCATCTGCATGCTGGTCAAAGCCATAGCTGATGGCAGTGGCATAACCCACCACATCGTTGCGCTCAAAGGTTTCGTCAATATACTGCCTTGCATATTCTTTGGGATTTTTGGAAACCGACATCTCCGTAAACCCCTTCATTCTGTAATAGACAACGCTGTCGCCGGTTGAAACGCCGTAAAACGCCACCTTGTCACTTCTTTTTACTATATTACTCAATGTTTACACCCCTTTTTTTCGTAAAGCAAGCTGCAAACCATCTGCAGTCTTGTGGTTTTTGTGTTGTTTGAAACAGGGGCAGGGCGCATTTTTGTGATAAATCCCTGCGGAATTTCTCCCGCCAAAAGCGAGGGATACACCCCGTTTTCCCCTGTTTGTTCCAAAAAGTCGGAAATTCCCTCCAAAAAATGAATGCTTTTTTCTGCGTCATCCACATCTCCATCGTAAGCCGCGCGAAGTGCTATGACAAAATCATAGCTGTAAAGCCCGCCTCCGTCTGCAAATTGTTTGATAGCAGGGGCATCCCCTGTTGCAAAAAGCCCCACGGCACCCACCTGCTCCTCTAAAAAATTGAGAGAAATGTTTTTTCCTGCAAGGAGGGGGCAGCGCCCCTCCAAAAAGGTTTTGATTGTCAAAAGCATGCTGCCCACCTACCTTCCTTTCAGCATAATATGGGGATTTGCGCCCTGCAGGTTTGCCCGCATTTCCACCACATAAAAGCATTGTTCCTTGGGGGGCGCAGCATTTGGGGTTTCCCCCAAAAGCACATAGTCCCCCAGGGAGATTTCAAAATCCGCAGCAGCGCCCTCTGCCGCCGAGTCTTCCGTCGCACCCGTATGAAGTCTTATTGTG
This sequence comes from Congzhengia sp., assembly GCA_045544215.1. GTDB lineage: Bacteria > Bacillota > Clostridia > UBA1381 > UBA9506 > Congzhengia. The sequence goes on along the minus strand of JAZPYM010000028.1, from coordinate 4,133 downwards.
CCGAACTCGGTGGTTGTGCGCATTAAACACGGAATGCGAAAAATAGCGCCCCTTTTTACCATCACGCTGCCACGGTCAGAAGAAAGCGACCGCAAAAATCGAGTGAATACGCGGGGAAAAACCCGTTTTTCATAACCCGCATTTGCATCACTTTTATGAAAAATTGTTATCGCGCCATTTGTTGTCATGATCCAATCCCCCGATACAAAAGTCCCGTACCTGAAAGATACAGCGCTGCAATGCGCCCCGCCTCTTTTTCTGCCGAGGCGCCGTCATAGGTCACGCTGTAGCCGTCGTTGTCCTCCCGCGTGATGCCCTGGCGGAGAAAATGCTTGTAAAACAGCTCTGCAAGCTCGCAGGCGCAGCGTTTTCCCCGTTCCTCCGGCACAGAGTCAATTCTGCCCATGGTGGCGCTTTCCAAAAAGCACACCGCCTTTGTAAGATACGCTAAAAACAAGCGCTCTGGGATTACGGCGGCCTCGTCAACCTGATAGCGCGTTACATACTCGTTATAATCTATGGTCAGCACCGCCTACGCCTCCTTTACGCCAGGGCTTTGTGCACATAAATGCCCTGCTTTTTGTTATCGTAAACAAAACTGTCATGGTAAAGACGGAACTGGAACTTCCACATATCTGCAGTCTGATTTTCGTCAGGAGAGAAAATCTTGGGCATGCAGAATTTCTTTGCCTGTAAAACAGCGGCACGCTGCACCAGCATAAAGTTGATGGCACTTGCACCTTCTGCCTTGGAATAGCCCCATGAGGATGAGCCGTCATTGAGTGTAACCCCTGTGTAGAAGCGGGTTTTGGGCACATAGATCACCGGCATATTGTTGTAGCAAAGCAGATTGGAATTAATCTGCGCATCGCTGCCCCAGGTTCTTGTAAAGCACTCGTTTAGAGCAGGCTTTAATTCAGAATTTACAAACAAAATGCGGTCATTTTCCGGCACTTCACACTCATCCATAGCGCGTACTGCCTCGTCCAGTGCAGCAATCAAATTGTCTTTTGTTAAGGTTTCTGCATCGGTGGTTAAAACGCCGTCTTTTGAAGCATACGCTGCAAAGCGATACGCGTCAAGTTCTGGGCATACCCAGTCGCGCATAAACTGACCGGTTACCGCGCCGAACGCCATGCCCAGTGTTTCCTCGTCGTCCATGCGGTCAACGGAAAACTCTTTGCCGCGCTCATTTTTAAGCTTTAAGGTTTCCCAAACGGCTGTCACATCGCCTTTGGGATAGCCCTCTGTTCTGGAGTAATCCCCAAGACCAGTGGTAGAAACCTTTAACACCTTAACTTCATTTGCACCGGAGAAATCTGCCTGCGCCTGTGTGTCAAGCACCGCGGTGACGGATGCCTGCTTATAGGTATCGTCAATCACGGGTAAGAATTTTTGTGCATAGCTAATTGAATTTGCCATAAAAAAATCAATCCTTTCTTGTTAAATGTCAAGCCCTGCCGCTGCTCTGGCAGAGACAACAAAGCTGTCAACAGGGGGCTTTGCAGCACCCTGGGACATGGCGGTGGAGGTATTAGCGCTTCGGAACAAAAATCCGTTTTCTTCCCGAATTTTGTCAAGCTGCGCCGAAAGCCCCACCAGCTGACCCTCTTCTTCTTTGAGGGCATCTACATCCAGCAGTGCGCGAACGGCTTTTGCGTTTCGCGCCCCTGCTCGTTCAATTGCCAAGTCAATGGCACCGTTTCGTTTTGTCGCCGAAAGCTCTGTTTCAAGCCGCACAAGCTCTTGCTCATAGCGCTGATTTTGTGTACGCAAGGCAGAAAGACGCTCGTCCTCTCCTGCCGCGTCTATTGCAGAAAGCTGCTCCCTTAAGCGCTTTTCTTCGGCTTTTAAGTCCAGAAATTTTCCACGACTGACATAGTTTCCCGAGGACAAATCGCAAAGCTTTATGGGGCAAGTCGGGTTTGCCTGATTGTAGCCATTTATTTTCTCGGAAAACGCGGGGAATAAATCCCCCAAAACATCCTTTAAAAAGTCCATAACAAGACTCCTTTGTCGCCGTTTTTAAGCGTGGTGCCGCCACAGACAGCAAAAGTTTATATCCCATTTTGCAAGGGAAAATATGTTAAAAATTTAAAATACAAGCTGCAAAGTACGCCCCTTGGTTAAATCCCTTCCACCGCGGCTTTTGCCTGGTTTTCCGACTCATTTTTCCACCACATGCGAAACTCAAAAGGTGCCAGTATTCCCTGCTCCACTAAGCGCAAGTTCTGGTCAAATTCCGCATTTTTGTCGTGGATGATGCTATCGTCAAACCGCACGGAAACAGACAAATTTTTCGTATTTGCCCCATCTAAATAAAGCACCGCTTTTACCAAATCGCAAATGGCTTTTTCCAAAACCAACGCATGCTTTTTTAGGTTTTGATAAAGCGCACTGTCTTGAGAAATCACTTCCGTCGCGGTTTTCACAACCCCTTCTCGCGGGACAAATCGGCTGTTGCCCAGACCACACAAATCGGATAGCAAATTCAAATTCTGCGTTAAGCCCTCACTGTGCTCATGGGCGCGGATGGTCATGTTGATTTCCTTTAAATCGGTGAGGTTTTTGTCCGCAAAGGCATAAAATTCCGTGTCGTTGTCGTCAAAAACAGGGGTAAAGCCCGTTTTTTCACTTTCCAGCTGCGCCATGCCAACAGGCACAACAATGCGCTTTTTGCCCAAACGAAACTCGTTTTGATAGCTGTCATACACCAAATCGATGCCCTTTAAAACATCGATGGCATTTGCAAAAACTGCGCTGCCCATAGGGGAAGAAAGGTCGGCACTGCTTACCATGTTTGGCGTAATAATCTGGAAAAACGGCACGACACTTCCTGTTTTTACCTCTGGCGCTACGCCATAAGGAAGCGCCATTTTCTTTTTCGTTTTGGCATCAAATAAATAGTTTTTGATCACATATTCTTCGTCCTCTAAAACATGCAGCTGCAGATAAAGGCATTCCTTTCCGCCCACCACCTTGGTGCTGCCAAAGGCGCACTCTGAAACTGTGCCGTTCTGCCAGGAAAGGGGATAAATCATGTCCCCGCGAATGTAATCAATTTTTACCTTTCCCTTGTCCAAAAACTCCACAAACGCCCCGGTTCCAAGGGCAAAGGTCAGCTCAACCAAACGGTTTGCGCTAACGCGAAAGCGGTTGTCCTCCAAAATGGCGTTTGCGCGGGCAGTCAAATTTTCGTCGTTGGTTGCAATTTCCACCTTTTCGTTTAAAAGAAGGTTTGCCCAATCCTCACAAACCCGCTTTGCCATGGAAAGCGTGGCACGCTGGCGGCGCACCTTTTTTTTGCCGTTATACTGGCTGTAGCTGTGAAAGGACGCCACCTTTCCGCTGTACCATGCAAGCCACTCCTCCATTTTCACGCGGCTTTTCTCCCCTACCGTTTCATAACCCATGCTTTTTAAAATTTCTTGCATTTCATCACCCCAAATCAATTAAATCGTTTTGATAGTATTCCAAGGAATATTCCAGCGCGTCTAAGCTGTCCACATTTAAAACGCCGTCGTCCTTGCGCACATCGCAAAGGCTTTTGTCATCCCAAACCGCCTGACAAAGCGCTTGTTTCACATGTATTGCTCCGCGGCAAACAAAAAATCGCCCGTGGGACATTAAATGCAAAAGCAGTCGAATCCGCTCTGTAATTTTTCCCTTTTTTGCATTGCGCACCAAAACCCGCAGCCCCGCGCTGCATGCCGCATGTTCAAGCCCGCGGATTAAGGTACTTTCCGCGTTGTCGCAAAAGCAGTCATAAATGGGATACTTTTCCTGATTTTTGCGAATAAATTCCACAAAAAGTGCCTCCAGCTCTAAAGGCGAAAGCGCGCCTTTATGATAAAACTCATCCAGCACCACCACTTTTTCAAGCCCCCTGGTAAATCCGGTAAGCACAAATGCGGTGGCAGAGCGGTTTCCGCCAAAATCCACACCCACCGTGGCAAAGGCAATATCAGGAATCTTGTCCACCAAAAAGTTGTCTGTGTTGTCGGCGAAATCCCGATAAATAACCCCCTCTGCTGCCACCCAGCGCCCCAAAATAAACCGCTGGTAAAACACGCCGGTAAACTCTTTTTTCAGCGCCGCCACATAGGACGGGGGCAAAAAGGCGTTGTCGTCAA
>JAZPYM010000027.1:0-24186 GCA_045544215.1 Congzhengia sp. | reverse complement strand
GAGCAGGTACAAATTGTCGGCCATCGTAAACATGGCTTTTTTGATGCAGTTTCAAAGTTTCGTACAAAATGCAGTACGCTTTTTCACAACACATTTCCTGCGGAGGAAAGCGGCGTTTTAACTGCATACATCCTTGGTGATGCTTCAAAGATTACTCCAGAGGTTTCATCATACTTTTCTGATAGCGGACTTTCTCATGTGCTATCTGTTTCAGGTTTGCATGTGACCATTTTTCTTGCTTCCTTTGTTGCATTTTTACGCATATTGCGCGTTTCAAAAAGAAAACAACTGCTCTTATCTTTGGGTGCGACGATTGTGTATGTTTTGTTTACCGGTGCGGCAGTAGCCACGCTGCGCGCCGGATTTGTTGTGTTCATTTCGCTTTTTGCACAGCTTGTTTATAAACACTCAGACCCGATGACTGCACTTAGTGAGGCGGCTCTTGTTTTATGTATTTTCAATCCGTTGGTCATTTTTGATGCGTCATTTATGCTTTCTTTTGCAGCAACATTTGGTATTATTTTATTGTCAAATGACATTTTAAAGGCATTTTCCAATTTATACGAAAACATATATTCAAAAACCAGACTTCGGACATTGATAAAAACAGTTTGCACATTGATTGCTGTGGGAATCTCTGCAAATATCCTTGTGCTCCCTATTTCGATTTTACTGTTCCATGAATTTTCGGCTATGTCTATTCTTGCAACTGTCTTAGTAACTCCGCTTTTGACACCCATTTTAGTTGCAGGACTTCTATTTTGCGTAATCGGCACAATCAGCTCTGCGATTGCATATCCAATTGCAGGCTTCCTTTATTTTTGTACCAAAGGTTTGATAGCCATCGCAAAGATTTCTGCCGCTGTACCAAACGCTACAGTTGCATTTGAAACACCTTCGCCTTTTATTTTTTTGCTTTATGCTGCCGGGTTATTGACATTTTATTTTTTACTTGTAAAATGGAATAAAATAGGGTATCTTACAGCGCTTTATTCTTTTGTGGTCCTTTTTTTGATATTTAGTGTTCAAATTTCATCTTCTGCAAAAATGGCAGAATTGTATTTTATTAATGTAGGTCAAGGGGATTGCTCTGCTTTAAAAGCACCGGGAAATTGTGATATTTTGATTGATGGTGGCGGCAGAAAAGACAATGGTTCTGTCGGTGAAACTGTTGTAAAGCCATATCTGATCCAAAATGGAATTTATGACATAGAATATGCCATTGCAAGCCATGGACACGAGGACCATGTAAATGGTATTACACAATTGATGGATGTTATGCGAATAAAACATTTGCTTGTTCCAAAAGGATTTGGGTTGACAGAAGAGGGAAGTCTGCTTTTGAAAAAAGCAAATGAAACGCATGTGCCTGTCACATTTTTAAAACATGGAGATATATTAGAGATTAATGATGAAATGAAAATTCGCTTTATCATGCCGGATGATAAAACGCTTGCTTTTCTCGATGAAAATGACGAAAATGATCGCTCGTTGTTGTTTAGAATAGAATATGGAGATGTTTCTTTTCTATATTCAGGGGATATGTCTTGTCGAGGAGAAAGATATACTGTGGCAAGGTATCCTGAATATTTAGAAGCGGATGTGCTGAAAATTGCCCATCATGGCTCTGATGACTCAAATAGTGAAGAATTTTTAACAGCCGTCAATCCTAAATATGCGTATATCCCTGTGGGGAAGAATATATATGGACATCCCCACAAGGAAGTGATAGAAAAGCTGGAGGAGAAAGAAATTATATATTATCGTGCTGATATACACCGTGATGTGTGCTTTTATTTTGATCAGAATAAAATTCAGGGCATTGTACATGGTGGCAGTGCAGGCGGAGGTACATATGAATTACGATAGTTTTATGAAGCAACTAAAACAAGGGACATTGAATAAGAATTTTCTTTTGCTGTTTGGTGAAGAGGTACATTTAAAGGCGCACGGAAAAAAGGAATTGCTAAAACAAATCAGTCCTGAACAAATGCCAGAGTTTAATATTTTTGAGTTTGAGGGAAAGAAATATGATTTAAAAGATGTGGATGATGCGATTGAGGCTTTGCCGGTTATGTCGGACACTAAACTTTTAATTTTTCATAACTCGATGATCTTCACAGCCTCCGGAAGCCAATCGGCAACGCAGGAATATAAGCAGTATTGGGAAAAACGACTGTCCGATATTCCGGAGCATGTATATATTCTGTTTGATGAAGAAAAGATTGACAAGCGAAACAGTTTGTATAAAAAGTTGCTAAGTGAAGATGCAGTTGTTGAGTTTTCGTATTTTTCGGAAGAAAAAATGATTCGTTGGACCGTGCAATTATTCCATACCTTTGGAAAAACCATTAGTCCACAAAACGCTAAATATCTGATTGAAATTACCGAGAATGGTATGACTGCAGTTAAGCGTGAAGCAGAAAAACTGGCAGCATATACGCAGGATCGAGAGCGAATTGCAAAAGCAGATATTGATGCAGTTGTTGTTCCGGTAATAGAAAACCGTGTATTTGAAATGGTTGATGCAATTTTATCAAAAAATCTGACTGTTGCACTTGCAAGGCTGAATGATTTGATTACGCTAAAAGAGGAAACTGTTAAAATTTTTGTTGCTATCAGTTCCAGCGTTGAAAAAATACTAACCGTAAAGCTGATGGCAGAGCAGAAGATGGATAGAGCACAAATTATTGAAAAAAGTGGAATTGCTCCTTTCCTTGTGAGTAAATATCTTACATTAAGTGCAAAATATACACGCGAAACAATTGCGGACCTTTTAACGCTATGTGTTTCAACAGATGAAAAATTTAAATTAAGTAAAGGCGAAAAAACAAGTATATTGCAGCGGTTTATTATCGACTTTGCCGGCTAATTTTTGATTTCATAAAAAATTCATAATTTATTCATTGACAATTATGCTTAAAAGTACTATTATAGTGTTAGCACTCAATGATATAGAGTGCTAACAACGGATGGAAGGGTTCGCATATGAACGAAAGAAAACGCAAAATACTCCATACGATAATAAATGAATATATCAACAGTGCTGAGCCTGTCGGTTCAAGACATATTGCAAAAAGTCTGGATTTGGGTCTTTCCAGCGCAACTATTCGCAACGAAATGGCGGATTTGGAGGATATGGGATATTTAGAGCAGCCCCATACATCTGCTGGAAGAGTACCATCTGACAAGGGTTATCGATTCTATGTAAATGAGTTGATGAGCGGTTACGAAGTAAATCAGAAAGAAATCGATTTGCTTGCGGCAGCGATGGAAATTAAATTAAATCAGTTTGATAAGGTTATCAGACAAGCGTCTATGCTCCTATCTCAATTAACCAATTATACTGCAGTTTTTATGACGCCTGAAATGAAGCACGGTGCAATCAAAGCGATCGAGCTTATTCAAATTGATTCTACCTCAATGCTGATTGTCCTTGTTACAAACGAAGGTATTACAAAAAATAAGCGTGTGTATATTCCTCGCGGTGTTTCGCAAGATATGATACCCCAAATTTCAGCAATGCTGAAGGAAAAGCTTTCCGGTTTGCTACTAAATGAAATTGATGTTAAAAAAATTAATGAAATTAAGCATGCGTTGGGCGCCAATCACGAAATGCTATTTCCGGTTCTTGATTTTATCTCAGAGATCATTGATGATATTCAAAAGGAAACGGAAATTTATTTAAGCGGTGTTACAAACATCTTTAATTTTCCTGAATACAAGGATGTTGCAAGAGCAAAAGAATTTATAGAGTTTTTAGACGATAAAAAATCTGTAGCAAAGGCTTTAAATGATGCAGAAGAAGATGATCAGAACATCCATATCCGTATCGGAAAAGAAAATGAAATGGATATTATGCAAAATCTAAGTTTAGTCACAGCAAACTATCATTTAGGTGGCAGAACAGCTGGACGCCTTGGCATCATCGGTCCAACTCGCATGAATTATTCCAAGGTTGTTGCAAATATCAATCAAATATCACATTACCTTGATAATCTATTGCAAGAGCTTTATATCGACGACAAAGGAGAGTAATAGAAAATGGCAGAAAAGCATGTAAATGAGAACGAAGAGCAGGTTTTGGAAGCACAAGAATGCAAAACTAACGATGCCGAACTTGAAACTGCGTGTTCGGAAGAAACAGAACAGACAATAGAAACAATTGAAAAAGAGAAATATGATGCGCTCTATGATAAGTATTTAAGAGTTTTAGCAGAATACGATAATTTTAAAAAAAGAACACAAAAAGAAAAAGATGAACTATACGGGTTAGCTACCGCAGATACAATCGAAAAACTTCTTCCGGTAGCGGATAATTTAGACCGCGCTATGGCTACATTAAGCGAAGGAGAATCATCCGAATTTACAGAAGGAATCAAAATGGTTGCAAAACAATTTTTTGAGATTCTGGAAAAGATGGGTGTTACAGAAATCGAAGCACTCGGTGCACAATTTGACCCCAATTTACACAATGCTGTGATGCACATAGATGATGAAGAATATGCGGCAAATATTGTTGTTGAGCAATTTATGAAAGGATATCAATATAAAGATAGAGTAATCAGACACTCTATGGTTAAAGTAGCGAATTGACAATATTTTAAAACTTGTTAAAAATAATTTGTTTATATATTTAGGAGGAATGACTTATGGCAAAAATCATTGGTATTGACCTTGGAACAACAAACTCTTGCGTTGCAGTTATGGAGGGTGGCGAACCCACCGTTATTCCTAACGCCGAGGGCGGCAGAACAACACCTTCTGTTGTTGCATTTTCTAAAAACGGAGAAAGATTGGTAGGGCAGGTTGCTAAAAGACAGGCAATTACAAACCCTGACAGAACCGTTATTTCAATTAAACGCGAAATGGGTAGTGCGTTTAAAACTGATATTGACGGAAAAAGCTATTCTCCCCAGGAAATTTCTGCAATGGTTCTGCAAAAATTAAAGGCAGATGCAGAAAGCTATCTGGGAGAGCCTGTAACACATGCGGTTATCACGGTACCTGCGTATTTTAACGATGCGCAAAGACAAGCAACCAAGGATGCAGGAAAAATTGCAGGACTTGAGGTGCAGAGAATTATCAACGAGCCTACAGCAGCAGCACTTGCATACGGCATGGATAAAGATGGCGACCAGAAAATCATGGTATATGATTTAGGTGGTGGTACCTTTGATGTATCCATTCTTGAATTGGGCGATGGCATTTTTGAAGTGCTTGCAACAAATGGTAATAACCGTTTGGGCGGCGATGACTTTGACCAAAGAGTGATTGACTATTTAGCAGCTGAATTCCAGAAGGAAAACGGCATTGATTTGAAAAATGATAAAATGGCACTTCAAAGATTGAAAGAAGCTGCAGAAAAAGCGAAAATTGAACTTTCTGGTGTAACAACAACCAATGTAAATCTGCCATTTATCACTGCGGATGCAACAGGTCCAAAACACTTGGATATCACATTAACACGCGCAAAATTCGATGAGCTAACACATGACTTGGTTGAAGCAACCATGGAGCCTACAAAAAAAGCACTTGCAGATGCAGGTCTTTCTGCAAGTCAAATTGATAAAATTTTGTTGGTGGGTGGTTCTTCCAGAATTCCTGCCGTACAAGAAGCAGTAAAGAATTTGACAGGTAAAGATCCGCATAAGGGCATTAACCCCGATGAATGCGTTGCAGTAGGTGCTTGCATCCAGGGTGGTGTTCTTTCTGGCGATGTTAGTGGTGTGGTTTTGCTTGATGTTACACCCCTTTCCTTGGGTATTGAAACATTAGGTGGTGTGTCCACAAAATTAATTGAAAGAAACACAACCATTCCTGCAAAGAAATCTCAGATTTTCTCGACTGCTGCTGATGGACAGACCAGTGTAGAAATCCATGTGCTGCAGGGCGAAAGAGAAATGGCAGCAGATAACAAAACACTGGGTAAATTCCATTTAGATGGTATTCCTTCTGCACCAAGAGGTGTGCCGCAGATTGAAGTAACATTTGATATTGATGCTAACGGTATCGTGCATGTTTCTGCAAAGGACATGGGTTCCGGTCACGAGCAAAATATCACCATTACAGCCAACACCAATTTGTCGGATGATGAAATTGAGCAGGCGATAAAAGATGCTGAAAAATTTGCACAAGAGGATAAGAAAAAGAAGGAAGAAATTGAAACAAGAAACAACGCTGATACTTTGGTATATCAAAGCGAAAAATCCCTGGCAGATTTAGGAGATAAGGTTGAACCGGCAGACAAAGGTGCAATCGAAGAATTAATCGCTAAGGTAAAAGAAGCGCTAAAAGGCAACGATTCTGATGCAATTAAAAACGCTACCGAAGAGCTGTCTAAAAAGTTTTATGAAGTAAGCGCAAAAATTTATCAGGCAAATCCGGGTCAGGCAACACCGGATGGCGCAGCAGGTAATACAAATTCCGCTGACGGAAATGACAATGTTGTTGATTCTGATTTTGAAGAAGTAGAGTAAATAATTTAAAAAATTGATGCAAACCCACAGCAAATTTGCTGTGGGTTTGCGGGATGTTTAGGTAAAGGGTGAGGGAAATGGCAGAAAAGCGAGATTTTTATGAGGTTTTAGGTATATCAAAAACCGCAACAGATGACGAAATAAAAAAAGCCTATAGAAAACTTGCGAAGAAATATCATCCGGATTTAAACCCTGGTGACAAGGAAGCTGAACAAAAATTTAAAGAGGTCAGCGAGGCAAACGAGATTCTTTCTGATAAAGAAAAAAGGGCACGATATGACCAATTTGGTCATGCGGGCGTTGATCCAAGCTACGGCGCGGGAGCCGGCGGAAGTGGATTTGGTGGTTTTGGCGGTTTTGGCGGTTTCGATATGGGAGATATTTTTGGCGACTTCTTTGGCGGTGGTTTTTCATCCCGTGGATCGTCCAGAAGAGGTCCGCAGCGGGGAAGTAATCTGAATGCACATGTGAATATCAGCTTCGAAGAAGCTGTGTTTGGTTGTGAGAAAGAAATCAATATATCTCGCGTTGAAAGCTGTTCTGAATGTCGTGGATCAGGCGCAAAGCCCGGAACGGATGTAAAAACATGTTCTACATGTGGCGGAAGCGGTCAGGTTCGTACAACACAACGAACGATACTTGGCAATATGCAGACGGTTACAACCTGTACAACATGCGGCGGAAAGGGTACGATTATAACAGAACCATGTCCAAAATGCTCTGGTAACGGAAAAGTAAGAATGAGCAAAAAAATCAAGGTTAAAATTCCTGCAGGAATTGATGACGGACAGACGATTTCTTTAGGTGGACAGGGTAATGCGGGAGATAGTGGTGCACCGAATGGTGATTTATATGTGAATGTAACTGTGCGGCCAAGTAGCGAATTTAAACGAAACGGCTTTGATGTATCTTATAATTTAACCATTAGTTTTGCTGACGCTGCATTGGGTGCGACAGTAGAAGTACCAACATTAGATGGAAAAGTTAAATATGATATCCCGGAAGGAACACAACCTGGAACGGTTTTTCGTTTTAAAGGAAAGGGTATTCCGTATTTAAAACGCTCAGGACGCGGCGACCAATATATTCGCGTCAATATCGAAGTTCCAAAACATCTTTCCAATAAACAAAAAGAGTTGCTTCGGGAATTTGCGGGAATAACCAAAACAAAATCCAAGGGCTTTTTTGACAAAAAGAAGGACGATTAAAAATGCAACATGTTTTTTTCGTTTGGAATAAAATTTTTAGATGCACAAACAATAAGCATAAAGTTGTAATAGAAAGGCAACGGTGATTACATGGCGGATATTATGCGAAGCAACAAAAACAGTTGGGAAAAATTAAAAGAAACAGAAAGAAACCAGGTTTTTTCTTTCTGTGATGACTATATGAAATTTCTAAATGCGTCTAAAACTGAACGTCTGGCCGTTCGTGAATCAATCCAAATTGCTGAAAGTTGTGGTTTTTGCGACATAGCTTCAAAAGAAACTTTACGCCCCGGTGATAAAGTGTACTTTAATAACAGAAATAAAGGGTTATATCTTTATTCAATTGGCAAGGATGATATATTGGATGGAATTCAATTTATCATTGCACATGTGGATTCTCCCCGGCTTGATTTAAAAGCAAATCCGTTATATGAAGATGCCAATATGGCGCTTTTTAAAACACATTATTATGGCGGAATCAAAAAATATCAATGGACAGCAATTCCTCTGTCTTTGTTGGGTGTTGTATATAAAAAAGATGGCACAAAGGTTGAGATCTCCATTGGAGAGGGAGAAAATGACCCTGTTTTTTGTGTCAGTGATTTATTGCCTCATTTAGCATCGAAACAAATGCAAAAAAAAGGTGGAGAACTGATTGAAGGAGAAGACCTGAATCTGATTATCGGTAGCACGCCTGATGAATGTGAGCAGGATAAATTTAAAATGTCTGTTATGAAAATTTTAAATGAAAAATATGACATAACAGAGGACGATTTTGTAACGGCAGAATTAGAAGCTGTTCCTGCTTTTCCGGCGAGAGATTTAGGACTCGACAGAAGCATGGTGGGTGGATATGGACAAGATGACAGAGTATGCGCTTTTGCTGCATTAAAAGCAGTTTGCGACATGCAAAATCCAGAAACCACGGTTGCTTGTGTATTGGTAGACAAAGAGGAAATTGGTTCTATGGGCAACACGGGCATGATGAGCGCTACATTTGAATATGTAACAGCGCAAGTGATTTCCAAAGTAAAAGGGGAATATAACGAATTGATGCGTCTTGAAACATTCCGTAATTCAAAATGCATTTCAGCGGATGTTAATGCAGCATATGATCCAAACTACCCGGAAGTAAACGAAAAAAACAATGCGGCATATCTTGGAAACGGACCTGTTTTGACGAAGTTCACAGGTTCCAGAGGGAAATCCGGCACATCTGATGCCAATGCTGAATTTGTTTCTTTGGTTTGTGGCGCATTTGATAAAAACGATGTGATCTGGCAAACGGGAGAACTTGGACGGGTTGATGCCGGCGGCGGTGGAACAATTGCACAATTTGTTGCAAATCTTGATATTGAGGTTGTTGATTGTGGTACATCCATTATATCTATGCATGCACCATTTGAAGTTGCATCAAAGTTAGATATATATATGACATATAAAGCATACAAAGCGTTTCTTGCTATCTAACATTCAGGAGGGAAGTATCCCTCCTGATTTTGTCATGAGGTGATTTTAATGGAAGTTCGTTTCGCGTGTAACGATGATATTGAAAGTTTAAAATCTATATGGAAAATTTGCTTCAATGACAGCGATGCCTACATCAACTCTTTTTTTCAGTTTGTCTTTCAGGCGGAGAAAACAGTTGTAACAGTTTGTGACGAAAAGGTAGTCGGTGTCGTATATATGCTTCCTGCAACTTTTAAGAAACAATCATTTATGTACGGCTATGCTATTGGCGTTCTTCCTGAATATCGAGGGCGTTCATATACACAAAAAATGCTGGATTTTATAAAGACAAAAAGTGAAAATGACCAGTTTCTTTTTGGATTGCACCCTGCAAACGAGTCGCTTTTTTCTTTTTATAAAAAAATTGGATTGAAAGAAATGTATGCTTTAAAAAAAGTAAATGCAAGTAATTTTGTTGGGAAAACAAATTGTGTAATTGATGATGCATCGGAAGAAGAATATTATATCCATAGAGAAACGGCATTTCCGGTTTTGGTTTCCTGGGATAAACAGATGTTATCTTATATCCTGATGCAGACGAAAGCATATGGCGGATTTGCGAAAAAACTTTTCATTAACGGAAATGCTCGCATGCTACTTGGAACATGTCACAATAACTGTTTATCCATTCAAGAAACAACGATGACGGATGATGAAATTTATGCATCTTCTGCATTTTTAAAAGCTCATTTTCATGCGGACAAGCTGATTTTTTATCTGCCTGCGACATCCGGATTAGACGGTGAAATCGAAACAACAATTTTAGGCTTTGGAAACGATCAAAAAGATGTTTATATGAATTTATTTTTAGACTGACTTGACTTCATCTTAGGATTTAAATTATTATCACATTAAAATAAAAAAGTGAGGAATATATGAAGAAAAGAGTTTCAGATTCTATGACAGAACAGGTGCACATTTTATCACAAGCCAATTTGAATGGTTACCGCCGTTTATTTGGTGGTCAGGTAATGAGCTGGATTGATGTTGTTGCAGCTGTAGTCGCTCGCAGACATTCCGAGCGCAATGTTACAACTGCCGTTGTAGATATGTTACAATTTCAAGCACCTGCCTATGCAAATGACACTGTCTCTATTCTTGGAAAAATCACATATACAGGAAAAACATCCATGGAGGTTAAGGTCTCTGTATATGTCGAAGAACTTTGCGGCGCACGAAAATTAATTAATACTGCATATGTTGTTATGGTTGCTCTGGACGAGGATGAAAGACCGGCAAAAGTCCCTGGTTTAATTTTGGAGACGGAAGAAGAACGACAAGAATATGAGGCTGCAAAGCAAAGAAAAGCACGACGAATGGAATATAGAATGAAATAATTATGAAAAGGGCGAAATCCAAAAGTTTCGTCTTTTTTTATTCATTTATTCTTGAAAAAAACACAAATCTGTAGTACAATAAAATAGGAATTTATGTTTATTTATCGGAGGAAAAATATGAAATTATATCGAAATATTATTATTGTTGCTTTTGTCATTGCAGCGCTGGTTGCATCACTCTTTTTTATATCAAAATATCAACCGGAAAAGGAGCCTGAATCAACAGAAACACCCGTTACAGAGGGGATGCTTCAGATATATCAAACAGACGGAAAATCAATTTGTGGTTTACATATAAAAAACGACAGTGAAGAATATACACTTTCTTTGTTATCAAACGGACAATGGGTTTTAAACAACGATTCATCTATCCGGCTAAAGCAAACCTCTGTTGCGGCACTGGTAAATACATGCGCATCTGTTGCGGCAAAAAAAGTGGTTGCTGAAACAATGGACGATGCAGAAGCCTTTGGTCTTGCTGCTCCTGCAAGTTTTGTCAAGCTACAATTATCAGACGGCGCAACAAAGACAATTTATGTGGGTAATAAAACTTTAGACGGACAGGATTATTACATTTCATTATCTGACGATACAAACATTTATTTAAAAAATGCTTATGGTACAGAAAGCATCATACCAAAAATTCATTCACTACGCAATTTACAATTAATTGCAATTGACACGGGGGATTTAAACGCAATTCAATCCTTTATGATGTCAGTACAAGATAAAATGAATATTAAAATTGAAAATCTGCAGGAAGCAGGATGGAAAATGACATCGCCTGTTTATGCAGACGCAAAAGGACAAATTTTGGTAAATGAGATTTTTTCAAAATTTGAAAATTTTGAGGCGGCATATGTGATAGAAGACCATACAAAAGATCTCAGCAAATATGGACTTTTAAAACCTTATGCTGAATTTTCGCTTGTAACCGATGATAACACATACCATTTTCTGATTGGTAACGAAACAAATCAACACCGTTTTATAAAAGAAAAAGGACGGGATACTGTTTATGTACTTCCTGTGTCAACACTTTCATTCTTAGACATTGCCTATATGGATTTAATGAGCAGTTTGATTCATGTGGAATATATTACAGAAATTAGTATGGTTGAAATTGCAACAGATAAAGAAAAAATTGTTATGCATATCACAGGAGAAGGGGACTCTGCACAATACCAGATTAATGGAAAAACCATGCAGAAAAATACATTTTCCAAACTTTATCAGGATGTGATTGGCATATATTTAGACAGTGTGGATTTAACAAAAGCACCAAATATAAAGCCTGATGCGTATATTCAATATACCAAAAAAGATGGCAGCATAACACGAGTTGAATTTTTGCCGATTAATGATAGAAACTATCGCGTGATCATAGATGGAAAAGGAAATGCTGTTACTAACAAGAAAAATCTAAACAATGTGATTGAAAAAATTCAAAATGCATTAGAGAATTTATCATGATGGAGGGTGAGTAACATCACAAGGGAACAATTTAAAAAAATTATTCAATCAAATATTTTACTTACGGCAGCAGTTTTCGAACCAACGGATCATTTATATCATCTTTTTTGTGATTATGTAGAAAATGGAGCAAATTTTTTAATTGCACCTACATATTTGTATGAGGATGAACAAGACAAAAAAGAAGCAATTATTAAGACAAAAGAAGCAGCAGGGGAGCACGCCTTTGTATGCAGTGCAATTACACCATTATCTGAAAAGACCGAATTCTCCGGTGGGAAAATAAATTTTGATTTATATTATAAAAGCATTAAAAACGAGGCGCAGTTTTTGTATGAAAATGTACCCGGTGGTGTTCTATTTTTATTTGGGTTTGACACAGTTGCTGAGGCAAAATACGCTGTTTATGCTGTGAAAGAAGTTTGTGATTTACCTATATGTGTTTTATTAGATTTTAAAGACAGCACCCATCTTTCTGATGGATTTGATGCTGTTTCTGCGACAATTACACTGCAGAGCACCGGAATCAGTGCATTAGGCGTTATGGCGGAGGATTGTGACGCAACATTGGAAATTTTGATGAACATGAAAGACTTTGCGTCAGTTCCTTTGTTTGCATTTCCGCAGGCAAATGCGCATATTATGCCGGAAGAATATGCAGAATATGCGCAGAATTTTGTTAATAATAAGTGTGTCATGTTCGGAACAGGCAGAGGTACAGACCTTCGTCATGTTGCGCAAATTGCAAAGGAATTGTGGCAATTAGAACCATTCATGCCCGATTTTCCAACAGTTAATGCCATTTGTGGTAAATCAAGCATTAGCTTTTTAGATTTTCAAGACAAAAGCATTGGCACAAATACATCTTTTATTGAAATTGATTTAGAAAATATGACCACTTGTGATGAGGTGGATCAAATGATTGAAAAAATGGTGCAAACCGGATTACCACCGGTATGTTTTGTGTCCAAAGACATTGAACTTTTAGAACGCGCAATCAAGCTTTATCCGGGTCGAGCTGCAATTAAATCAGATGAATACGGAGAAATTACTGCCAAGGAATATGGCGCACAAATATTAAGCCAACAAAAAGGAGACATGTAAATGTATGCACTTCCAATTGCTCAGTTAATAGAAGAGTTTGCGAAACTACCCGGCATCGGAAAGCGGACAGCAGAACGACTGGCTTTTTATATCCTAAAACAACCAAAAGGACAGGTAGAAAACTTTGCAAATGCGCTTTTAGCAGCAAAAGAAAAAATTACCTTTTGTCCGATCTGTCAGTGTCTGACTGATCGCGTGCCTTGTGACATATGTAACAGTACAAAACGAGATCAAGGCGTTGTATGTGTCGTAGAAAATCCAAAGGATATTTTAGCTATGGAAAAAACAAAAGAATTTTCCGGTGTTTATCATGTACTTCATGGCGTAATCTCTCCTATGGATGGAATCGGTCCGGATGATATTAGAATCAAAGAACTTCTTCATCGCGCCGACAAGCAAGCTATTCGAGAAATTATCATGGCAACTAATCCTACCATTGAGGGAGAAGCTACGGCAATGTATATTTCAAAACTTTTTAAGCCTCTTGGTATAAAAGTGACAAGAATTGCACACGGACTTCCTGTTGGTGGAGAATTAGAATATGCCGATGAGGTTACCATCACACGGGCATTAGAGGGGCGTCAAGAGCTTTAAATATTAGAAAGGACACCTTATTGATATGACAATATCAACCTACGAACAAATTGAAGACTTAGGCGATGGGTTTCGAATTATACAAGACAAAAGAAAGTTTTGCTACGGAACAGATGCTACAGTTTTGGCGGAGTTTGTTGTTGCAAAACCCAAAGAAAAGATAATCGATTTATGCAGTGGCACAGGCATTGTTCCCATCTTGCTTTGCAAGCGTACAAAATGCACAGATTTTACGGCGTTAGAGCTTCAAAAAGACATGTGCCAGTTAATTAAAAGATCGATAGCATTAAATGAACTGGAAGATAAAATTCAGGTTGTATGCGAAGATTTGAAAAACACGAAAAACATTTATGAAAGCGGTAGTTTTGATGTTGTGACATGTAATCCGCCTTACATGGTGCAAGGTACGGGAAAATTAAATGAATCTGACAGCATCCGTATTGCAAGACATGAAATAATGTGCACGCTGGAGGATGTTGTATGTGCTGCAGCATATTTATTAAAGTGCGGCGGACGCTTTTATCTTGTGCATCGTCCTGAGCGCTTGGCTGATATTTTTGTATATATGAGAAACTATAAATTAGAACCAAAAAAAATGACATGGGTTTGTGCAGGACCAAAATCTGCACCCTCCTTGGTTTTAATTGAGGGACAAAAGGGCCGAAGCAGCGGGATGATTGTCACAAAGCCATTATATATTAATTTTCAATAAAGGATTTGATAAGAATGAAAGCCGGTATATTATATTTGGTTGCCACACCCATCGGCAATTTGGAAGATATTTCGTTCCGCGCTCTTCGTATTTTAAAAGAAGTTGATTTGATTGCTGCAGAAGATACACGTCACACACGCAATCTCTTAAATCATTTTGAAATTTCAAAGCCGATGATAAGCTATTATGAGCATAATATTCGTGAACGAGGAGAAAAAATTCTGCAAAAACTGAAAATGGGTCAAAATGTGGCACTTGTCACAGATGCAGGAACGCCGGCGATTTCAGACCCGGGTGAGGATATTGTGAAGCTTTGCATTGAAGAGGGGATTCAAATCACACCAATTCCGGGTGCTGTAGCAGGCATCAATGCTTTAATTTGCTCTGGTTTATCAACTTCGCGTTTTTCGTTTGAAGGGTTTTTAAGTGTAAATAAAAAAAGCAGATTAGAACATTTAACCGCTGTTGCAAAGTCACAATATACTATGATTTTTTATGAAGCACCACACAAATTGATGAATACGCTGCAGGATATGCTTACATATTTTGGTGACAGAAACATCACGGTTGCTCGAGAAATGACAAAAAAATATGAGGAATTTTTACATACAACCATCAGCGGTGCAATTACACATTTTCAGGAAATAGCACCAAAAGGGGAGTTTGTTCTTATAATCGAAGGCGAAAAAGAATTAAAGCAATCAACTGTTTTTGATAATATGTCCGTTTTAGAGCATATTAACTATTATATAGAAGCAGGCTATGATAAAAAAGAAGCTATGAAAAAAGTTGCGCAAGACCGTGGAGTATCGAAACGCGAAATTTATGCAGAAACAATTCAGAAATGAGGAAATGATAAATGAGTCATGTAAAATGCTTTAATATAAAACAGGGGCTTAATCTTTACTATATCCCCGAGAGCAAGTTTAAAACAACTTATGTAAGTATCAATATCCATAACACATTAAAAAAGGAGACAGCATCCAAATGTGCGTTGTTGGTTGATGTGATGCGTAGAGGATGTAAAAAATTCCCCAACGAAAGCGCAATTTCCCTTTATTTGCAGGAGTTGTACGGCGCTTCATTTTCTGCTGATATCAGAAGGAAAGGAATCGACCAAATTTTATCCTTTTCTGCTGTCGCAGTTGATGATGCATACCTGCCTGATGGGGAAGCGTGCTTTGATAAAGTATTGGCATTTTTGTTTGATATGCTGTTAGAGCCTTATACAGAAAACGGACATTTTTCAGATGTATATGTAGCGCAGGAAAAAACAAATTTAATTAATGATATTCGTGCACTTGTAAATGATAAAAGGTCATATTCTGTTTGGAGATTGATAGAGAATATGTGTCAGAATGATTCCTATTCTGTTCATGAATTAGGAAGTGAGGATGCTGTTGAGTCTATTTCACCAGAGGATTTATATGCCTTTTATGAAAAAACATTGACAGCAGGACCTATTGATATTTTTGTTATGGGGAATGCAGATGTAGGCAAAATTTGCGCATATACACAAAAAAGATTTGAAAACATTGAGCTTACAAACCATGACTATCCAATTCCGGAGTTGTATCATGAAAATTTGCTGGGAAAAGAAATAACAGAACGATTTGATGTAACACAATCTAAAATATGTCTTGGTTTTAAAACCTCCATTGCACCAACGGACAAAGATTATTACAAATTGATGGTATATAACAGCATTTTAGGTGGTGGAGCGCACAGCAAGCTCTTTAACGAAGTTCGTGAAAAACTGAGCCTGGCATATTATGCCGGTTCAAGACTTGAGCGTTATAAGGGATTGATGATTATTTCCGCTGGGATAGAAAGCGGAAACAAAGAAAAAGCATTAAGCGAAATATTTGCACAAATTGACGCTATAAAGAAAGGCAACTTTACAGAAGAAGAATTTCAAGCATCGGTAAAATCTATTGTGAACTCCTTACGCACAATCGGTGATAGTATTGGTTATTTATGTGACTATTATTTAGGTCAAACCATTACAAACACCCAAATTAGTTTGGAGGAATACATTGCGCAAATCAATGCCGTAACACGTCAGGACATTATAGATGTGGCACAAAATATTACACTTGAAATGATCTATGTTTTAACAGGAAAAGAAAGCGAGGAACAATAAGATATGGAATTTTCAAAGCTTTATTCTCCTAAATTAAAAGAAACCTTATACAGCGGTATTCATAAGAGTGGTTTGCGTGTTTATGTGATGCCAAAAACCGGATATAGTAAAAGTTACGCAATTATTGGTACACATTTTGGCTCCGTAGACAATTGTTTTACACTTGGAGAAAAGAAAATACTCCTTCCGGACGGTGTTGCACATTTTTTGGAGCATAAACTCTTTGAACAACCGGACGAAAGCAATGTGTTTGCTTCGTACGCAAAATATGGTGCAAATGCCAATGCCTTTACAAGCTTTAACATGACAGCATATCTGTTTGAGTGCACAGAAAATATATCTGAAAACTTAAAAATATTGCTGGACTTTGTTTCAAAACCATATTTTACGGACGAGAATGTTGCCAAAGAACAGGGCATTATCGGTCAGGAAATCAGTATGTACGATGATGACGCTGACTGGAGATGTATGATAAACTTATTAGGTGCTATGTATGTGCAAAACCCGGTAAAAAATGATATTGCTGGTTCCATCTCTTCCATCGCAAAAATTGATAAAGAATTGCTATATGAATGCTATAACGCATTTTATGATATGTCTAATATGGTCTTGTTTGTGATTGGAGATGTTGATTGTGCGCAGGTAAGCGCCTGCGTTGAAGAAACAATTCTATCCTCTAAACCGTTGGCGGAAAAACCAGTCCGTCACTATGGCACAGAGCCAAACCGTGTTGTAAAACAAATTGTAAAGCAATCCATGGATGTATCTGTTCCATCTTTTATGCTCGGATTTAAAGACATGGATACAGGCTACGATGGATTAGCACTGTTAAAAAAGAATATTGAATATTCATTTTTAATGGAAATTGTTTTTGGAAAAACCAGTACAATTTATAACAGACTTTATAACGAGGGGCTTATTATGGGCTTTTTAGATTGTGAGTCTGAATGCGAAAAAGAGTATAGTTTTGTTGCTGTTTCCGGAGAAAGTACGCAACCGGAAAAAGTGCGTGATGTTATTTTAACTGAAATTGAAGCATTGAAAAAAGGTAAGATCGATGAAGAAACTTTTTCCCGGTTGAAGAAAACTTTTTTTGGTCGATTTGTAAAGCAATTTGACAATATTAATGCAATTGCACACGGATTTTTATCCAATATTTTTCAAAATATAGAATTGTTTGATTTTTTAGATGTTATTGACACCGTGACCGTTGACAGCATTAATCTGCGCTTGCAAAATAGTTTTTTGCCAGAGCTTTCCGTACTTTCTGTAATTGAACCTTTAAAAAAATAGGGGAGGGGATTTGGTTATGATCAATACAATCGCATTTCCCGGGTTAAACATTGGTCCGTTTTCTATATCTGAATCGTTTCAGATATTTGGAATTTCTATACATTGGTATGGAATTATGATCGCAACCGGTGTCTTTTTTGCATATCTATTTTGTTCTCGCATCGCAAAGGAATATCATTTGACCAAAGATAACCTTTTGGATATAATTCTGTTTGGTCTTCCTACGGCTGTTGTTTTTGCGCGTATCTACTATGTAATTTTTGAATGGGACAGCTATCGAAACAATCTATTGGATATATTTAAAATATGGGAGGGCGGCATTGCAATTTATGGCGCTATTATCGGCGCTTGCCTCTCTACATATGTTTATTGTAAAATCAATAAAATTCCTGTTTTCAATGCTTTTGACATTGGAGCGTTTGGTCTTTTGATAGGACAAATTTTTGGAAGATGGGGAAATTTTGTAAATGCAGAAGCATATGGTGGCCCCACAAATCTTCCATGGAGAATGGAACTTTTGGACATAAATCTTGCCGTTCATCCCACCTTTTTATATGAATCTATATGGAATTTATGTGTTTTTATTTTCCTTAATTTTATTCGTAAAAAAACAACCTATCAGGGAGAAATCTTTTTGCTTTATACTATCTTATATGGCGCTGGTAGGTTTTGGATTGAAGGACTCAGGACGGATAGCTTATATATGGGGTCCATACGCGTTTCCCAGTTGGTTGCTGCAGGCTGCGTAATATTTGGCATTGCTTTATATAGCTTTTTAAAATACAAAAAATCGAAATCCATATAATAAAAACCCTGCTTATAGCAGGGTTTTTTAATGTAAATGATTTTGTTTAATTTAGTGGTGTATCACTTTTAAATACATTGTCAAATATTTTTTGAAAGCGTTCTACACTGACCTTACCGTCATATAATGATACGCCGTGGTCCTTTGCCAATTCATCTGTATATTTTGACAGAGGATATACACGAAAACTTCTGGAATTTTTGTTATAATGTGTGACAGTTGGCACAACAGAAAATGACGCGATATGTCTTGTTCCATCATTTTTTTTTGAAAGCACTACCTTTCCCATGGCGCCTAACAGGTTTGCAGCTTGCTTTTGGCGGGATACAAAATTGCCTAACGAATAGAAGACCAATGCCTGGTTGCCGTTTTCTGATGTAACCCATTCAACAGGTTCTAAAACATGTGGATGAGAGCCCATAATTAAATCTGCGCCACATTCTGTTAAAAATTTTGCCATATCTTTTTGCGCATCATTGGCAGAAAAACGATATTCCGTACCCCAATGCATAAATACAACAGAAAAATCTGCTGTTTCTTCTGCAATTTTTAAATCATTTGCCATTTTGGTTCTGTCTACTTTATTTACTAAATATTCTTTTTCCTTAGGTAGTGGAATTCCGTTGGTACTGTCAGTATAATTCATTAAGGCAAGTTTGATTCCATTTTTCTCAATATATCTAATTTTTTGATAGCTATCAAATGAATCATGGATTCCTAAAACACGCACATCGGGATATTGTTTCCAAAAATTCAGTGTATTTAAAACCCCACGCTCACCCTTATCCAATGCGTGGTTTGTTGCAGATAAAACCACATCAAAACCTGCACGAACAAGTGCATCTCCAACCTCCTGGGGAGAGTTAAACATAGGGTATCCGGAATAACCTAGCTCTTTTCCTCCTAAAATTGTTTCTTGCACAATAACCGATACATCTGCGTTTTGAAATTCATCTTTCATATCCTGGTAGAGATAGTCAAAGTGGTATTCTCCTGCCTCGTTTTTGGCATCTGCAATCAAGGGCGTGTGAAGCAGATTGTCTCCAACCATGACTAAAGATAAACTACATTCTTTTTTTTCGTCTACAATCTTACTTGCCATCATTGCTTGAGTAAGATTTTGTTGTTTAAAGCGATATGTCAAGTTGGTTGTTACAACTCCTGCAATGACGACGAATATTGCAAGCAGAAACAAATATGTTATTTTTCTTTTATGATTTGCTTTCATACGGGAAATTCCTCCCTTGTTGCAATGACCATTCGGTCTTGTCCTGCAAAATCTTTTATAATTTCAACTGAATGAAAAACACCGCTATCTAAAATGATTTTTTTAACAGTTTCTCCCTGATCATACCCAATTTCAAACATCAATTTCCCTAAGGGGAATAGGTGGTCCTTGGCAAAGGAGACAATGGCACGGTAAAATATAAGTCCGTCGTCGCCACCATCTAAAGCGTAAAGGGGCTCAAAATTTTTAACATCGTCTGATAGGGTAGGGATAACATCTTTTTGAATATAAGGTGGATTTGAAACAATGCAATGAAATAAATTGTCAATTGAAAGTGGCTTTAATACATCTGCCTGTATGAAACGGATACGTTCAAGACACTGATGACGCATAGCATTTTTTTCTGCTACACGAACACATGCTTCATACTTATCTACCGCTGTAACTTGCGCATGCTTAATATAATAAGCAACACTGACCGCAATGGCACCACTGCCTGTACATAAATCAAGAACTGACAGGCTTTCTGTATTTTGATACTGCTTAATCAAATACTCTACAAGCATTTCTGTTTCAGGACGCGGTACTAAAATTCCTTCATCCACAAAAAAGGAAAGCGACATAAACTCTTTTTCGTTTGTGATATAGCTAATCGGTTCATGTTGCATTCTGCGATTAATATAAGAGAAAAATATGGTCTGTTGCTCTGTATCAATTTGCTTTGTATTATGCAAAATTAAATCAATACGCTTACATTTTAGTGTGTGCGCCAAAAGGATTTCGCAATCGAGACGAGGGGTTAACTGTTCATGATCTTCAGACAGTATTTTTGTTCCAATTGCAAGCAGTTCACGAATGTTTTTCTTACCATTTATCGTCATTTTTGTCTCCTGTTAAAACAGCCTTTAGTGATTCAATGGCAACCTCAATTTGCTTTTCATCCGGTTCTGCCGTTGTAAGCTTTTGTAACCACATGCCTGGAGCACTGATGATATCGACTATTTTGCCACTGTGTCTTCCGGCAAATTTAATTAATTCATAAGAAAATCCCGCAACTACAGGAAGCAACGCCAAACGAATTAAAACGCGTTGGATTGGGTTTTCCCAGGATATAAAGGAAAACATAATGATACTGATAATCATAACTAAAATCAAAAAGCTGGTACCGCATCGCGGGTGTAGGCGTTTTTGTTTTTTTACATTTTCGACTGTTAATTCATCACCTGCTTCATAACAAAAAATCGTTTTATGTTCAGCACCGTGATACTGAAAAACGCGATGAATATCTTCCATTTTAGAAACAATCAAAATATAAATAATAAAAATTAAGATACGAATAATTCCTTCTAAAAGTGTTGCTAATAAATTATGATTGAGATGTGCATAATCACGCAAAAGACCTACTAAAAATGTAGGAAGCAACATAAAAACACCAATTCCAAAAACAAGTGCGATTGCAACAGATGTAAAAATTGCACCTGTCATTAACTTATCGTTTTTTTTGTTGTATGCAGCTAATTCATCAGGTGTCATATTCTCTTTCTTGTTTTTTGTATCCTCGTCTTCTACATCATAAAATTCAGCAGAGAACATGAGCGCTTTTGTTCCGATGATTAAGGATTCAAAAAATGAGAAAACGCCGCGAATAATAGGAATTTTATTTAGTTTATATTTCTGCACAAAAGAGTGAATGGGTTTCTTTTCAACTAATATTTCGCCATCTGGTTTACGAATGGCAATTGCGGTTTCCTTTGGGCCGCGCATCATAACGCCCTCTATAACGGCTTGTCCACCAATTGATGTAATATGGCAAGCTTTTTTATCATATTTACTCATTTTATTTACCTACACTTTCGTATACTTAGTCTGTAGCTTTATTTTATCATATATAATAGTGAAAAACAATAAATATTTTATGAACTTTTGCTATAAAACAAGGATATTTGTTTATACTAATTTTTGTAGATGGGAGGAATTTGTTCGATGCTAAACCTTGTTATGACAGTTGTTCAACTTTGGCTTCTATGCATTATGGGAATTTATTTTTATACAATGTTAAAATCCCAAAAAAATACAAAAAGTTGTATCCATAAGGATGCAAACGGAGAACTTGAAAAATTGCGCAAACTGCAAAAGATATCTTTAACCGAGCCATTGTCTGAAAAAACAAGACCTTCATCTTTGGATGAAGTGGTAGGGCAGCAGGATGGTATAAAGGCTTTGAAAGCGGCATTGTGCGGCAAAAATCCGCAACATGTCATTATTTATGGACCACCCGGTGTGGGTAAAACTGCTGCTGCAAGAACTTTGCTTGCTACGGCCATCCAGAATCCAGTTTCTCCATTTCGTGAGAATGCAAAATTTATTGAAATGGACGCTACAACAATACGATTTGACGAAAGAAGTATTGCAGACCCATTGATGGGCTCTGTTCATGACCCAATTTATCAGGGGGCAGGTGCATATGGACCTGCAGGAATACCGCAACCTAAACCCGGCGCTGTTACAAAAGCGCATGGCGGCATCTTATTTATTGACGAAATTGGAGAATTACATCCGGTGCAGATGAATAAATTGCTAAAGGTATTAGAAGATAGAAAGGTCTTTTTTGAATCTGCATATTACGCTAAAAACAATCGAGAAATTCCACAATATATTCACGAAATATTTCAAAATGGGATGCCTGCTGACTTTCGTCTTGTGGCAGCCACCACGAGTTTGCCGGAAGAAATTCCTGCTGCATTACGATCACGATGCGCGGAAATCTATTTTAAGCCACTTTCTAAAAAAGAAATCATTAAAATTTGCGAAAATGCAGCAAAAAAAGCCGGTTGTACCATCAACAAGGATGCATTACAATGCATAACAGAGTATGCAGAAAACGGGCGAGATGCAGTAAACATTCTTCAGACCGCATGTTCCTATGCAGCATTAGAACATAGACAATGTGTTATCTCAAGTGATATTGAATGGGTTGCCGAGACATCAAAATATACCCCAAAACCCAATATAAAAGTTTCTAAAAAAGAAATGATTGGTCAGGTAAATGGATTGGCTGTTTATGGTGCAAATATGGGTACAGTAATGCAAATCGAGGCTGAAGCAACAAGTTGTGAAGCGGGGAAGGGGACTATCAAAGTAACCGGAATCGTAGACAGTGAAATTATTGAGCGTCGCGGTCAATCATTAAAACGCGAAAGCACCGTAAAGGCATCTGTTGAAAACGCAATAACAGTTTTATCGGAAAAGTATAAGATACCAACAAAAAATTACAACATTCATTTAAATTTCCCTGGCGGAATGCCTGTAGATGGACCTTCTGCGGGTATAGCAATTTTTGTTTCGCTATATTCAGCCATATGTAAGGTTCCAATTCGTAATAATATAGCTTTTACCGGAGAACTTACAATATTTGGAAATATCCTGCCTGTTGGCGGTGTATACGAAAAAATAAATGCAGCCAGAGAAGCAGGGGTGCAAAAAGTTTTTATTCCAAGAGAAAATGACAGAACTTTTTTCCATACAAATGATATTTCTGTTATTTGTGTAAAGGACATTGACGAGGTTATATCAGATATCGTGCAAATGGACGAAAATAACCATAGTTCTAATCAGTATGGAATCGGTACAGAACAACAGGTTCGGACAGCGGAAAGTGCGCTGCAGAGTGAAATTTTGCATTAATGAATAAATAATAAGGAGATATATCAAATGATATACCTCCTTATTTTGTTTGAATATCTGCCAAGGGATTCGCATTTGATGCACTTCTTAGCTGGTCGTCATCCAAATGTGTATAAATTTGCGTGGTTGACAAATCAGTATGACCTAGAATTTCCTGCAAAACACGCACATCTACATGTCCATAACGATACATTAATGTTGCAGCAGTATGTCTCAATTTATGGACAGAAAATTTAGTAATATCAAGTCCTGCAGCATCCAAATGTTTTTTCACTATGTATTGAATGGTTTTAACGCTTATTCGCTGATTTAAGCGACTTAAAAATAATGCATCCTTATGAGGTGCTTTGATACCGTCCTTAGGGCGTTCTTTTGTCAAGTAATCAGAAATAGCATTTTTGCAGGCAGTATTTAAATAGACCGTTCTTTCTTTAGCTCCTTTTCCAAATACTGTCAATTTATCTTCGTGAATATCTCTAATATTAATTCCCGCCATTTCAGACAGACGCAAACCACAGTTTAGAAATATGGTAATAATAGCATAATCACGATATTTATGGGTACCATCAATATTTTCAAGCAATCGCTTGCTTTCATCTAAGGATAGGTATTTAGGC
>JAZPYM010000026.1:0-21741 GCA_045544215.1 Congzhengia sp. | reverse complement strand
CCTAAAGATTTTATGTATTTTGTTGATAAACTTCATCAATCTGGTATTGGAGTTATTCTTGATTGGGTTCCCGCTCATTTTCCCAAGGATGCATTTGGGCTGTATGAATTTGATGGCTCTCTCTGTTACGAAGATAAAAACCCATTAAGGAGAGAGCATAAAAGCTGGGGTACAAGGATATTCGACTATGGCAAACCTGAGGTTCAGAGTTTCTTGATTTCCAGCGCCATCAATTGGTTCGAAACATACCATGTTGATGGTTTGAGAGTCGACGCAGTCGCATCAATGCTTTATCTGGATTACGACAGAAAAGATGGTGAATGGTCACCGAATTCCAAAGGTGGTAGAGAAAATCTTGAAGCTATAGCTTTCCTGCAGAAGCTCAATGAACAAGTGTTCTCAAGATATCCTCATGCAATTATGGCAGCAGAAGAATCTACTGCGTGGCCTATGGTCACCAAACCTGCTTCTGTCGGAGGATTAGGGTTTAATTTCAAGTGGAACATGGGCTGGATGAATGATTCTCTGCTTTATATGGAGCAAGACCCATTTTTTCGAAAAGGGGTGCACAACAAGCTGACCTTTTCCATGACCTATGCTTTTTCAGAAAATTTTGTTTTGCCGCTTTCTCATGACGAGGTAGTCCACGGCAAAAAATCACTGCTTTCCAAAATGCCGGGAGACAACCAAACTAAGCTTTCCAATCTGCGGGCATATCTTGGGTATATGTACGCACACCCTGGGAAGAAGCTGTTGTTTATGGGTGCAGAATTCGGACAATTTCTCGAATGGAACGAAGAAAAAGAGCTGGACTGGGGATTACTTGCAACAAGCGACCACGCTGCCCAAAAGGAATTTACAAAAGCGCTTTGCCACATTTATTTAAAAACCCCTGCGCTTTGGGAATGCGACAATACCTGGGAGGGCTTTGAATGGGCAAATGTAGATGACAACACCAACAATGTGCTTGCCTTTTTCCGTCGGGATAAACGGGGAACACTTCTACTTTGTGTTTCAAACTTTTCTTCCGTCTGTCAAACAAACTATAAAATCGGTGTGCCTTATCGCGGCAACTATCAGGAAGTATTTTCGACTGACGACTGTTTGTTTGGCGGAAGCGGAAAAACCAACGGAAAGGCAGTGGCAAAGAGCGGAAAAATGCACGGGCAAAAACAACACCTTTTGTTGACACTGCCGCCCTTTTCCACCCTTTATTTTCTGAAAAAACGCACCAAAAGGAAACCAAAACAACCAAAATCGGAGGAATGACAATGGCAATAAAAAAAGAAATGATTGCAATGCTTTTGGCAGGTGGTCAGGGCAGCCGCCTTTATGTACTGACAAACAATCGGGCAAAGCCTGCTGTTCCCTTTGGGGGAAAGTATCGGATTATAGATTTCACCCTGTCCAATTGTGCCAATTCCGGTATTGACACAGTAGGGGTGTTAACCCAATATAAACCCATGGAGTTAAATGCCTATATCGGTACAGGACAGCCCTGGGATTTAGACCGCATGAACGGCGGTATACAAGTTTTACCCCCCTATGTAACAGGGGATGACGGGCAGTGGTACAAGGGCACCGCAAACGCAATTTATCAGAACATACAATTTATTGAGCAGTATGACCCCACCTATGTATTGGTGTTGTCCGGCGACCATGTATATAAAATGGATTACGCTAAAATGCTCACTTTTCACAAGGAAAAGGGGGCAGATGCCACAATCGCTGTGATGCAGGTACCCATTGACGAAGCCTCTGCCTATGGCATCTTAAATACAAATGACGACCTTTCTATTTATGAATTTGAAGAAAAGCCAAAGGTACCAAAATCCAATAACGCGTCTATGGGCGTTTATATTTTTACCTGGGAAAAGCTCAAAAAGTATTTAGAGGCAGACGAGAAAAAAACGGATTCTGCAAACGATTTTGGCAAAAACATTCTGCCTGAAATGCTGCATTGCGGCGAAAAAATGTTTGCCTATCCCTTTGATGGTTATTGGAAAGATGTTGGCACCATCAACAATTTGTGGGAAGCCAATATGGACCTCTTAAACCCCAAAATTTCTCTGAATTTAAGCGATCCCCTTTGGCGCATTTACTGTCGCCACTCCCTGACCACGCCGCAGTATGTGGGAGAACAGGCAGAAATCAAAAATGCAATCATTACAGAGGGCTGCCAAATCAATGCCCGGGTACATCATTCGGTACTTTTTTCAGATGTAACGGCAGACGAGAATGCAGAAATTAGTTATTCCATCATTATGCGTAACGCAAAAATCGCAAAAGGCGCCAAAGTGCAGTATGCCATTGTTGCAGATGGTGCAGTCATTGAACCGGGCGCCGTGGTAGGCGCGCCGCCGGAAACAATGGATAACCCTGACGACTGGGGCATTGCAGTTGTAGGGCAGGGCGCAGTGGTACGGGCAGGAGATGTGGTATTGCCCAAAGAAATGCTGATGCCCGGACAGAATTCAAACTAAAACATGGGCCAAACCGATGGCAGAAAGGACCTTTTTATATGAATGCATTTTGTATTTTATTTACAGATACTTACGAAAATAATGACGGAAAAATCCGGGAACTATCCGGCGCAAGAACACTGGCATCCATTCCCTTTGGCGGTCGGTATCGTTTGGTGGATTTTATGCTTTCCTCTTTGGTCGGTGCAGGTGTGGGCAACATTGGCATCATTACCAAAAGCAAATACGGCTCTTTGATGGACCATTTGGGCTGGGGCAAGGATTGGGATTTAAACCGCAAAAATGGGGGACTGAAAATCTTAACCCCCTTTGCTAATAACGCCATTTTTTCCGGCGACAACCAATTTGAAATTTTAAGAAGCGTAAACGGATATATTGACAGCTGCCTGGAGGAATATTGTATTCTTGCCGACAGCAACATGGTCATTAACTTAGACTTTCACAAGGTGCTTTCTACACATAAAAAAAGTGGCGCAGACATTACTGTTCTTTGCCGAAACGCCATTCCAAAAGCGGGAGATATGACCCTTTGTCTTGACGAAAATGGCGGCGCCTCCGATGTTTTAATTCACACCAATGAATGTAACGAAAAAATGCTGGTTGCACTAAACATTCTCGTTTTGAAAAAAACACTCTTGCGGGAGCTGATTGATTGGGGCATTACCTACGGATGGAAATCTTTTGCACAAGATGTGATTTCAAAAAAATCGGGAGAGTTAAAAATTTTTGGCTACCAGCATGATGGATATTGTAAATTAATTGACAGCTTAGAGGTATACTTAAAGGCAAATCTTGAAATGCTAAACAGTGAAATCAGGAATGAAATTTTCAAAAGCCCACAACCCATTCTTACGCGCGTGAAAGACTCTGTTCCAACAAAATACGGCGACCACGCCCATGTAAAAAACAGTTACATTGCCGACGGCTGCGTAATTGACGGCGATGTGGAAAACAGCATTATTTTCAGAAGCGTAAAAATTGAGCATGGTGCAAAGGTGAAAAATTCTGTTGTAATGCAAAACACCATTGTGGAGGAAAACGCCTCTTTAACCAGCGTAATTTCCGACAAAAATGTGCGTGTGACAGAGCGCAAAACCTTATCCGGCTGTGACACCCTTCCCCTGGTGATTCAAAAGGGAAAAATTGTTTAAAAAACATAGGAGTGATACCATTTGACAATTTTGTTTGCAACCTCTGAAGCTGCGCCGTTTATAAAAACCGGTGGCTTAGGGGATGTTTGCGGCGCACTTCCCAAGGCGCTTGCAGCAGAAAGCGTTGATGTTCGCGTAATTTTGCCGCTTTATGCCTGTATGGACCAAAAGCAAAAGGACCAGTTGACTTACCTTGGCAGTTTTTATACAAACATCAGCTGGCGCAGCACCTACTGCGGGGTGTTTACTGCCAAAGTCGGTAATGTAGTCTATTACTTTTTGGACAACGAGCAGTACTTTTCCCGCCCCAATGTATACGGCGAATATGATGATTCCGAACGGTTTGCCTTTTTTTCCAAGGCAGTTTTAGATACGCTGAATTTTGTTGACTTTTTTCCTGACATTATCCACACAAACGACTGGCAAACCGCACTTTTGCCGGTATATTTAAATGCTTTTTACAGAAGCGATTCTCGCTATGGTGCCATCAAAACTGTGCTTTCGATACATAATATCGAATTCCAGGGGAAATACAATCCCATTATTTTAGGCAGCATTTTTGGATTGGATGTTATGCACCGCTCTCTTTTGATGTATGACGGGGATTTAAATTTATTAAAAGGCGGTATTGAATCGTCTGACCGGGTCATCACAGTCAGCAAAACCTATGCCGAGGAGATTTTATCCCCTGTCCACTCTTTTGGACTACACAACATTCTTTTGCCCAGAAGACATAAACTTAAAGGCGTTGTCAACGGCATTGATACAGATATTTTTAATCCGGAAACGGACCCTTATATTTTTAAAAATTACACCTACGAAACCATCCGGTTCAAGTCATTAAACAAGCGCCAGCTGCAAAAGGATATGGGGCTTACCCTTTCAAACGATATCCCCATTATCGGCATGGTTACACGGCTTACGCACCAAAAGGGCATTGACCTGATTTGCCAGGTAGCAGACCAGCTGACCGCACTTCCCATTCAATTCATTATCTTAGGAACAGGAGACAGCGGATATGAACGATTTTTTTATTGCCTGGAGCAAGCACATCGGGATAAGGTGCGTAGCTACATTGGATTCTCCAAAGAGGTGGCGCAAAAAATTTACAGCGGGGCAGATATGTTTTTAATGCCGTCTGAATCAGAGCCATGCGGTCTGGCGCAAATGATTGCCATGCGTTACGGCACCATTCCCATCGTGCATACCGTCGGCGGACTTCGCGACACAGTAACGCCCTTTCATCCTGAAGAAAAAACCGGAAACGGCATTACCTTTCAAAGCTTTCACGCATATGACATGTTAGACGCCATAAATCGGGGAATTGCATTGTTTCATAACAAGCCCTTGTGGCGTGCCCTGCGAAAAAATGCTATACAGGGTGATTATAGCTGGAAAAAGCCGGCGCAAGAATATCTTGCAATCTATCAAGAAATTCTAAATGAAAGAGGGATATAGTTCATGAAAGCATCAAGCGCACAGAAGTTAAAGGAAACCCTACAAAAAGAAATGAAACAAAATTTTGGAACAGACATTGAAAACGGGAATTTACGCCAGGTTTATGAAGCGTTGCTCTCGGCAACCAATCAACTCCTGGCAGAAAAACGATACAACTACAGCAAAAAAGTAAAAGAACAAGAAGCAAAGCAGGTTTACTACATGTCCATGGAATTTTTAGTGGGCACATCCTTAAAAAACAACCTGTGGAATTTAGGAATCGAGGAAGATGTTTCTGCATATTTAGCAGAATTTGGATTTAACATTAACGATTTTTATGCGTTTGAACCGGACGCAGGTCTTGGAAACGGCGGTCTTGGCCGTCTTGCCTCCTGCTACATGGATTCCATGACCACGCTGTCTTATCCCATGACCGGCTTTTCCCTCCGCTATGAGTTTGGTATTTTCAAGCAGGTCATTATTGACGGATGGCAAAACGAATTCCCGGACAGATGGCTGGAGCATGGCGGATATTGGTTAAACGAACGGGCAGACGAAGCCGTTGAAGTGCACTTTTTTGGAAACATTCACGAGCATTGGACAGAGCATGGTTTAACCACCGAGCACAAAGATTATATCAGCGTTCAGGCAATTCCCTATGACCTGTTTATCTCCGGCTATAACACCGACGCCGTTAATACCTTAAGGCTTTGGAGCGCCAAAAGCCCCAGTGGCTTTAACATGGAATTGTTCTCCCGTGGTGAGTATGTAAAATCCACAGAAAACGAAGCCATTGCCGGCTCTATTTCCAAGGTGTTGTACCCGGCAGACGACAAATGGGAAGGAAAATCTTTGCGCCTGAAGCAACAATACTTTTTTGTCAGTGCTTCCTTGCAGCAAATTACCAAAAAGCATCACAAAAAATATGGCACCTTTGAAAACTTTTCTGAAAAAGTGATTGTTCACATTAACGACACCCATCCCTCTCTTTGCGTGCCGGAGTTGATGCGTATTCTAATGGACGATTACAACTATGTATGGGAGGACGCCTGGCGCATTACCACAGCCAGCCTTGCCTACACCAATCACACAATCATGAGTGAAGCGCTGGAAAAATGGCCGGTTGACCTGTTTCGCTCTCATTTGCCCCGGATTTTTACAATTATTGAGGAAATAAACCGCAGATTCTGTGCCCAGGTTTATCAAAATCATCCTGCACTTTCCGGGGAAATGCATAAAATGGCAATTGTGTCTGACAATATGGTGCATATGGCAAATCTGTCCATTGCCGGCAGCTGCAGTGTAAATGGCGTATCAAAGCTGCACTCGGAGATTTTAAAAACCGACACCTTCCGGAATTTTCATACCATTTTCCCAGAAAAATTTACCAATGTAACCAACGGCATTACCCACAGACGCTGGTTGTGCCAGGCAAATCCAAAACTGACCGCCCTGCTTTGTGATACCATTGGCGACGGCTTTATAAAAAATTTAGAAGAAATTAAACAGCTTCAAAACTATGCAGAGGATACCAATGTTTTGCATCAGTTAAACCAGATTAAACGAGAAAATAAAATACGACTGGCAGACTATATTGCAAAGAAAAACGGCATTACTATAAATTGCGATTCCATATTCGATGTGCAGGTAAAGCGGTTGCACGAATATAAACGCCAGCTTTTAAGTGCTCTACAAATCATTGCGCTTTATCAAAAAATTAAGTTGGAGGGCTTTCGGCCACAACCCCAAACCTATATTTTTGCAGCAAAAGCATCCTCCGGTTATTATATCGCAAAGGAAATCATTCGTCTAATTTGTGCCATTTCTGATATGATAGAGCGGGATGCAGATGTGCGGGATTACATCAAGGTGGTGTTCCTTGCAGATTATAAGGTGTCCCTTGCGGAAATTATCATTCCTGCTGCAGACATCAGCGAGCAAATCTCACTGGCGGGTAAAGAGGCTTCCGGCACAGGCAATATGAAGCTAATGATTAACGGCGCCGTAACTTTAGGTACCTTAGATGGCGCCAATGTGGAAATTTACGAATCGGTAGGGGATGACAACATTTTGCTGTTCGGTATGACTGCGCAAGAGGTTGACGCTCTGCGTAAATCCGGCTATCATCCGCAAGACTTTGTAAATCAAAACCAAGCCCTGCGGCAAGTGCTTGATTTTATCCGCTCCGGCAGCATAGGGGGCAAAAATTTTGACAGCTTGTATCAATACCTATTGCAAAAGGATCCCTTTATGAATCTGGCAGATTTTGACGATTATTTCAAAGTGCACAGACGCGTAGAATCGCTTTATCAAAACAGAGAACAATTTACAAAAATGTCCCTTGCAAATATTGCAGGTGCGGGAATGTTTTCTTCCGATAGAAGCGTAACAGAGTATGCCAACAATATCTGGCATGTAACACCGGTTTTATAAAAAAAGGCTGTGACAGTTGTCACAGCCTTTTTAAAGTATCTTATTAATTTTCTGCCGCCTTATCATAGGGTTTAACACCATCAGGACGAGTAAAATCAATAATTTTTCTGGGACACTTGCTTGCACAAATGCCACAGTTGATGCAAAGCTCCTCCTGAATGGTTGCCACATTATCATTTACGGTAATCGCACCCTTGGGGCAGCTTTTCTCGCAAATGCGACATGCGATGCATCCGGCAGAACAAACCTCCTTCATGCCTTGCCCTTTTTCATGAGATTGGCACTTTACAAAGGTTCGCTGGCTTTTCCCAACCAGACGAATGACATGATGGGGACAAATAGCTACACATGCTCCGCAAGCAGTACATTTTTCCCGATCCACCACTGCCACATTGTCTTCCACATGAATGGCGCCAAAGGGACATACATTTGCGCAGCTTCCATAGCCGATACAACCAAAGCTGCACGCCTTGTCTCCGCCACCATAGCGGGAGGCGGCAACGCAATCGTAAATCCCTTCATAATAGCAGTTTTGTGCTGCACTGTGGCAATTGCCACTACACATAACCATTGCCACCATAGGTGTGTTTTCTCCTACAGAAAGTCCTAAAATAGTAGCAATTTTTTCTTTTTCAGCCTGTTTGGTTGCGGGGCAGTCACTGACATTTGCCGTGCCACTACACAATGCCTCTGCAAATCCACCGCATCCGGCATATCCGCAGCCACCGCAATTTGCGCCTGCCAAAAGCGCCTCCACCTGCTCAACACGCGCATCCTTTTCTACGCGAAAGGCTTTAGCAGCAAAGCCCAGCAAAATGCCAAACACGCCACCTAACACGCCCAATATTAAAATCGGCTCTAAAATTGCTTCCAAGTTGTTTCCCTCCTTAAAAACGCATTCCGGAAAATCCTAAAAACGCCATTGCAATCAGCCCTGCGGTAATTAACGCAATGGGAAATCCCTGCAACGGTTTTGGAATGTCTGCCGTTTCCAAGCGCTGACGCACACCGGCAAACAGTACAATGGCCAACATAAACGAAAGTCCCGCCGAAAAGCTGTAGACCAAGGTGTATACAAAATCATAGCCCTCCTGCACATTTAAAAGCGCAACGCCCAGTACAGCACAGTTTGTGGTAATCAAGGGCAGATAAATCCCCAGGGCACCATAAAGCGCCGGTGAAAAGCGTGCCAGCGCCATTTCAACCACCTGCACCAAAACGGCAATAACCAAAATAAACGCAACGGTTTGCATATACTCAATATGAAACAACACCAACAGCTTTTGAATAAAATAGGTGGCAGCAGACGCAACCGTCATAACAAAAGTAACGGCAATACTCATACCCACTGCGGTACTTACTTTTTTGGACACACCTAAAAACGGGCAGATGCCCAAAAATTTAACCAGTACATAGTTGTTTGCTAAAATGGTAGAAAGTGAGAGAACCACTAATTTTGCAAAAAGTGCCATTACTGACCGCCCCCTTTCTTATGCTTTGCCGTGACAAGCTGGATGATGGCAAGAATCAATCCCAGCATCATAAACGCCCCGGGAGGCAGAATCAAAATGGTTGCAGGCTGAAAACCCTCACCAAATAATGAAATGCCCAAAAAAGTGCCATTGCCCAAAATTTCCCGCACAGTGCCAAGAATAACCAGTGCCAGTGTAAAGCCAAGCCCCATGCCCAAGCCGTCCAGTGCCGATTTTAAAACACCATTTTTAGAAGCAAAGCTTTCTGCTCTGCCTAAAATAATACAGTTTACCACAATCAGTGGAATAAAAATACCCAGAGATTTAGAAATCGCCGGCGCAAAAGCATTCAGCGCCATTTCCACTGCAGTTACACACCCTGCAATTACCACCACATAAGCAGCAATACGGATTTTGTTGGGAATGAAGTTCCGAATCAGAGAAATAATGATGTTGGATGCCACCAAAACAACAGTAGTGGAAAGTCCCATACCAATACCATTTGCAACGGTTGTAGAAACCGCCAAAGTTGCACACATACCCAGAAACTGCACAAAAATCGGGTTTTCCTTAAATAATCCCTTGGTCAGCTCTTTCAAATTTCCCATCACTCGACACCTCCTGTCAAATGACGAACCACAGACATTGCCGCATTTACGCCATCCTTTACTGCCGTGCTTGTAATGGTTGCTCCGGAAATCGCTACAATCTCGTGTTCCTTTGGCGTGCCACTTTTAATAACAGAAATTGACTTCTCTCCTGTTTTCCCTGCAAACTGAGACGCGAACTTTGGCTCCTGCACTTTCGCGCCAAGCCCTGCCGTTTCAGAATGGGAAACAACCTTGATGGACGAAATCACGCCACCATCCAGCACACCTACCATAATATCAATGGCGCCGCCATATCCGTTTGGCGCCACATTCACGCACCAGCCTATGGTTTTGCCGCCTGCATCCTTTCCCTCAAACAAACCGCGAACCAAGCCACTTTCGTCCTGATATGCAAGCTCTGTAAAGGTGGATGCTCCGGGCAAAACTTCTTTCTTTGCAACATTTTGTTCCTGTTTTATATTTTCTGCAATTTTATCTTTTGTAACGGAATTGGTAAACGCCAAAAGCAAAGCAACGATAACAGAAATCACAAACAAAACCGCAGAAAGCACAATGGGATTCTCATTTTTTTGCATTATCGTCCACCCCTTCCCTGTGGCGTACCAAAGGTTCTTGGTCTTACCCATTGGTCAATTAAGGGCGTTGCCACATTCATCAGCATAATGGAATAGCTGGCGCCCTCGGGATAGCCTCCAAACCGCCGAATCACAAAAGTCAGAATACCACATCCCAATCCCATAATGACCTGCCCCTTTTTGGTAATCGGCGAGGTAACATAATCTGTCGCCATAAAAATGGCGCCCAGCAACAAACTGCCGCCCAGTACATTGTAAAGCACGCTGTCTATCCGCGACAACGAGCTGTTGGGAAATACAAAGGTTAGCACTGCCACTGTGAGAATATATACAAGGGGAATCCGCAGACTGATCACACCCCGCAGAACTAAATATGCCCCACCAACCAAAAGCGCAAGGGCACAGGTTTCCCCAATGCAACCACCAATATTTCCCATAAACATATCAGAAAGCGGCGGAAGCGTGCCAATAGAAGCGTCCTTTAAAATTGCAAGAGGCGTTGCGGTGCTGACCACATCTGCGCCTTTAAGGTTGCCGGAAAAAGGTGGTATCCAATGTGTCATCAAAGCAGGCCAGGACGCCATCAAAAATGCGCGCCCCGCCAGCGCCGGATTGATAAAATTGTTTCCCACGCCGCCAAACAGTTGTTTTGCAATAATAATTGCCACAAATGCACCGACAAGAATTAACCACCAGGGCACAGACACAGGCAAATTAAACGCCAAAAGCAGGCCTGTGACAACTGCTGTTCCATCATTTATGGTAACTTCTTTTTTTGTGATTTTCTGCCACAAAAATTCAAACCCAACACAAAAAAGAACAGACAAAAGGGTTAAATATGCTACACGAAACCCAAAATAATATACCCCGCTAACCAAGGCCGGCAGCAGAGCAATTGCCACATCGGTCATGATAGATGCGGTGGTTGTTTTATGCCGGATATGCGGTGATGCGGAAACAGCCTTTTTGTTGTTCATCGCTTTGTGTCCTCCTTTTTTCTGCGGGCTGCAATGCGTTGCTTGCCCATACGAATTGATTGCACAAGACGCCGTTTCGATGGGCATACATAAGTGCAGCTGCCACATTCGATGCAATTGGCAATGTTGTTTTGAATTAAGGTATCCAAATCATTTTTCCGACTGTATAAATCCAGCGTCGTTGGCATTAAGCCCATGGGGCATGCTGCCACGCATCTACCGCAGCGAATACATGCACTTTCTTTAGGAATGTGGGCATATTTTTCTGAAAAAGCCAAAATGCCCGAGGTGCCCTTTACCACCGGAATGTCTAAAGATACACCGGCAACACCCATCATCGGTCCACCCATAATAATTTTTTGCGGCTCTTTGATAAAGCCCCCTGCTCCATCGGTCAATTTGCAAAAAGGGGTACCAATTCTTGCAAGAAAGTTTCCGGGTGCACGCACCGCGTCTCCGGAAACAGTTACCACACGCTGATGCAGCACAGTTCCGTCATGAATGGCACGATAAATCTCGGCAGTAGTGCCAATGTTTACCACAACGCACCCCACATCCATAGGCAGCGCACCCATAGGGACCTCCCTGCCCGTAAGCGCTTTAATCATGTGCTTTTCAGAGCCCTGGGGATATTTCTGCATAAGAGAAAAAACCGTAACGCCTGTAACCGATTTTGCCTTTTCCTGCATAACTGCAATGGCGTCCTTGGCATTGTCCTCAATGCCGATATAACAGGTATCTACATTTAAAATCCGCATAAGGTAAGAAATGCCGCCCATGACTTCATCTGCCATTTCCAGCATAACCCGACGGTCTGCCGTCAGATACGGTTCACACTCTGCACCATTGATAATCAAGTGAGAAATGGGCTTGTCTTTTGGCGGCGAAAGCTTAACATGGGTAGGAAAGGCGGCGCCACCCATGCCCACGATGCCCGCTTTTTGAATAACTGTCAGCATTTCCTCCGGCGTAAGTGCGTCGGGGCTTTTTTGTGTCAGTGGCTCTGTAGCCTCGTCCAGCCCGTCATTTTCTATTACAATCGTTGGGACTTTATTGTTGGAATGATTCATATAAAGCCCAATATCCCGAACACGCCCCGAAACCGACGCATGCAAAGGCGCAGACAAAAACTTTTCACTGTCAGCTATGGTCTGCATGCGCAACACTCGTTCCCCAACCTGAACTGTGGGAGAAAGGGGCGCGCCAATATGCTGATTTAAGGGAAAATATAAAAGTTCCGGTGGAGCAAGTGTTACAAGGGGTTTGTTCTCTGTTCTGTCTTTGTTCCCCGCTGGATGAATTCCACCCGGAAATGTAACCTTTTTCATGGCAAATTTCCTTTCAGTATGGTTTTATAAAAAATATGCAATATCTGATAGCATTATCCATTACTATCATACCATAACAAAGAAAAAAACGCAATAAAAAGATGCCGATATACATGATATACCAGCATCTTTTTACTTTATAAATTTCAGCGAATTCCATATTTTATTTGCACGCGCTCTAATTTTTCAAGCAAAGGCTCTGCCATAAACCAAAGGAAAAACGCGGTAACCAAGGCATGGAACAGATTAAAAGGCAATCCTGCTGCAAGCATCGTTTTCACGGATTCTGCCGTAAAGGGCATTTGCATCATGGGGATTGAGGAAAGGTCTGAAATTACGCCATATAAAACAAGCGTCAGCACGCCTCCTGAAATGGAAAGCTCCCCCCGTTTCTGTGGCAAAAAGCCGCTTTGAAACAAAAGTCCCCCGCAAAATCCCACAATACCCATAGAAACCATTTGCCACGGTGTCCAGGGTCCTTGTCCAAAGAAAAAGTTTGACACAAAAGCGCTCATTGCCCCTACAAAAAAGCCCATTTCGCCGCCAAAAGCAACACCTGCTAAAATGACAATCGCCACAGTAGGCTTTCCCTGAGGTAGCCATGAAAACGCCGCCCGTCCAAAAACTGCCAAACCGCACATCACACTGATTAAAACCAACTCCTGTGCCTTTGGTTTTTTGTGCTCAAACAAAAGAAAGAAAGGCAAAAGCGTTTCTAAAAGAATCAAAATGCTGACCAGATAATAATGGGTATCCCCCCAAAAATATATAACGCAAAACATGGTTGCCGGAACCGCTAAAAGCGCCATCAGGGCACCAAACAGCGTGCGGCGGGAAATTTGTTTTTTTTCAAGGACAACATCTTCTTTTTTTGCGTCCCTGTTTCTCTTAGGTAAAAAACACTGAAGCGCAGCGCCACAAAGCAAAAGTTCCGCCCCATAAATCAGATACTGATAATTCCCCTCAAATTCGCCATGATACCGGTAAACCAAAAGCCCAAGCAGCAGCGCAAAAATTACACCAATTCCCTTTTTCATCATTGTTCATTCCTCTCTGTTTTTGTATATGTTCCACATCGTGCCACAATGTCCTCTGCCAGCAAAACATCCTCTAAAATACCACGCGCCATACGAGTTGCCGCTGTGGCATAAAACCGTTTACCTGCAAAAAAGGTGCGGGGCGCCCCCCCATGTACGATTGCTCCATCAAACATCAGTCCGCAAAGATCTGCATACCGCGCACAAAATTCTACATCGTGAGAAACCATCAAAATGGTAGTTCCCCCAGCGGTTAACGCATGCAAAATCTGTGCAAATTCCTGTTTAAAGTCTGCATCCATCCCTTTGGTAGGCTCATCTAAAAGCAGCAAATCCGGTGATGTTAAAAGCACCTTTGCAAGCGCCGCTCGTTGTTGCTCGCCACCGGACAAATCATAGGGATGACGCTCCAAAAGCATTTCCAAACGGCAAAGCGTGATAACCTGCCTTAACTTGTCTGCCTTTTCCTTATCAGAAAGGGCAAGGTCTTTTTGCATTTCTTTTAAATCCAGCTCCACCGTTTTTTGCACAAAAAGCGTTTGCGGATTTTGGGGCAAAAGGCGAATCCGTTTGCAATCGGTTTTTATTTTACCGCGCTTTATGCGCCTGCTTCCGCAGATAAGGGATAAAAGCGTTGTTTTTCCAACACCATTTCCACCCAAAAGCCCATAAAGCGTTCCCCGCGGAATCTGGAGTGATAAGCCCCGAAGAATATCCTGCTGTTTTCCTGTATAGCGATAATACACATCAGAAAGTGTAAGGACAGGTAAAGATGCCTCCTGGGTTTTTAAAGAGGGCGCACCTGTCTTTTGAACAGCATGTTGCGCAACATATGAAGAAAGCCAAGCTCTTCCCTGACAAACGCTGACGGGAAATTCATTTGCTTGCTCCACCGCACCATATACCCGCATCGCGGTGGGCAAGCTCTTGGCCATTATATGATTTTGCTTTCGCAGGGAAGCTCCCACCTCACAGGGTGTACCAGAAGCAACAAGCCGTCCTTCCTCCAGCACCACCATTTTGTTTGCCAGAGGAATACTTTCTTCCAACCGATGTTCTGACAAAACAATGGTTGTCCCTGTTTCCCGGTTAATTTTCTCCAATACCTGTAAAAATTCCTCCGCAGCAATGGGGTCAAGCTGAGCAGTTGGTTCATCTAAAATCAAAATCTGTGGCTGCATAACCATAACAGACGCCAAATTAAGCAGTTGCTTTTGTCCGCCGGACAATTCCTCTACGCTTTGATGAAACCAACGCTGTATTCCGAAAAAGGATGCCATTTCAGCCACTCTTGCCTGTATTTCCAAAGATGGAATCCCCAGATTTTCCAGACCAAAAGCAAGCTCGTGCCATACCTTGTCTGTCACAATCTGTGCATCCGGATTTTGCAAAACAAACCCAATTTTTTCGCTTTCCTCTCTGTGAGAAAGCGCTGCTATATTCTCTCCATCAAAGAGAATTTGCCCTTCTCTTGCGCCATGCGGCGAAAGCATAGGCTTTAAACAACGAAGCAGCGTAGTTTTTCCGCAACCGGAAGCGCCGCAAACCACCACAAAATCCCCTGCTTCAATGGTAAGATTGATATTTGCAAGCGCCTTTTTGGCGCCGTTGGGATAAGAAAAGGAAAAATTTTCAAATTTTAAGACTTCCATATTCTAACCTCCAAACATTCTAATAACAACGGTGTTGCACACAAAAGCCCATAACCCACATAGCCGCCAATGGTCAGAGCATTGGTCTGCACACCTACAATAACAGGGAAAAACTGATATGCATAGGCGCCAAGACAGGTTGCCGTAATCATCCAGATAACCAACACACCTAAATAAAGAAGAACAAATGTATCCAGGGACGAAAACCGGAAAGGCGAAAAACAAGTTCTGCCTTTTAACCCATAGCCACGGCCCTTCATGCTGTCCGCCGTATCCATGGCGTGTTCAAAACTCCAGGTGGTCATAATGGATAAAATGGAAACCCCATGACGAATCCGCGCAAACAGATTGCCGTTTTTGGTGCCCTGCCCAAGATTATTTTGTGCTTCTAAAACGGCAAGAAGCTGTTTTTTGTATTGGGGCACAAACCGCAGTGTCATGGAAAAAACAAGGGACATGGCAGGCAAAAGTCTCCCGAATAAATACATCAGCTTATCGCCGGTCATAATTTCATGAAAACAGGAAAACCAACAAATTACGATAGCAAGCATAACGCCTGCCGAGAGCCCATAGCAAAACGATTCTTTCGTAACGAGTGCGCCGTTTGGCAAATGCGCCACAACCGTCGACCCTGTGTGATTGGAAAATGTATTAAAAATTGCCGTTGTGATAATCAGAACCAAAAAAAACAAAAGGGAAGAACGCACAGAAGCAGCATCCTTTAAAAACAGCAGGTATAGCAGGCTGCAAAAAAGCGCAATCCCGTGCATCACAGGATGCATAAACACCATGGCACAAACAAAGACCGCAAGAAAATAAGAAAAGCTGACAACGGGATGAAGTGCCCCAAGGACGCCTTGTGTGTGTTTCATGTTTCCCCCTCCTTTTAAAAAATAAAAAAAGCCGCAACACCATGCAAAAATTGCATCATGTCACAGCCGATTTTCTGCCACAT
This sequence comes from Congzhengia sp., assembly GCA_045544215.1. Lineage (GTDB taxonomy): Bacteria > Bacillota > Clostridia > UBA1381 > UBA9506 > Congzhengia. Next base: position 5,630 of record JAZPYM010000026.1, on the reverse strand, counting down.
AACAAAAGCGCAAGCCAAACCTCCGTGGCTACACATTCCTGATTTTAAGCATGTCTCCCGGCTTGCCGATCTTCATTCATGCTTTGACCTTCCCATAACTATTTGTTACAGTGGCACATAAAAAAGCATAAACTCCTAGCTTACGGTGGCGGCACCGCTCGTGATTTACACACGATTCCATCTTAGCTGATATCGTGGGAAAGCCCAAAACATCAGAACTTAAAACAATATAAAATATTCACCTTACAAAAATCCTTCTATCGATAGCATACCATATTTCGTCAGCATTTGCAAGTTTTTTTGCGTTCTAAAAAAAAGAAGCAGAACGCCTTTTGGCATTCTGCTTTATTTGGTACACCATCAGGGACAAATCCGCTGCGCGTCTTCCCCGCTTGACGACCGCGAGCACAGCTCACAGTACCCGCCTGCGCGACTTGTTCGCTAAATACAGTCCACAGGACTGTATTCTTTACGCTCCAAGCCCTCTCAGGGTTCGAGTCCCTGGACTACACAAAAAAATAAAGCAGAACGCCTTTTGGCATTCTGCTTTATTTGGTACACCATCAGGGACTCGAACCCTGGACACCCTGATTAAGAGTCAGGTGCTCTACCAGCTGAGCTAATGGTGCTTATCAAAAACTACTCAACGAAAATATATTATATCACACTTTTTTTTGTTTGTAAAGCTTTTTTTTAAATTATTTCAAAAACCTGCCTAAAATTAAAAAATTATGAGAGGACATGTTAAAAACTTCAAAAACATATCCTCTCCGTATGTTACTATTACAGGCGCTCTACCGGGACCACCCTTGCACACCGTGAATTTTTACCCCTCTTGCAAAAGCCTGCAGTGTTTCAGGCGTCTCATCAAGCCAGTAAGGGCGTGCTACCGCACCATTTTTCTCCGGTCTTGCATCAAAATCGGCGAAACTGAACCACACGGCAATTTTAATGTTCGGATATTTGTCAAGACAAGCAAACATATTGTCTATCCATTTGACCTTATCCCCACCTACCGAGCTTGTTCCAAACTCTGTAATCATCCAGGGAAATTCTGCAAAAAACGGCTGGTACCTTGCCTCTACATCATCATAAATGGTTTCAAATTCCCGCCAGGTTTCCCCGGTTTCCTCCAGATAATAGGTGCCGGTGTTATATCCGGTAAGTCCAATGATTTGCACATATTCATCTCCGGGATAATACGCCAGAAAATGATTCCAATTACACGGTGGGTAGTTGTGGTCATTGGGATTAAAAATCCAGATTGCGTTGTCCACACCCTCTTCCTCAAAAATCCGGTAGATTCGGCGCCAGTTTTCCACATAAATTTCCGGGTCACTCATATTGGTAATGCCGGAATAGCTGGTCCAATCCGAGTTCATTTCATTGTTCAAACGGAACAAAAACGGATGTCCAAACGCCTTTGCTTCCCGGGCAAATTTGCGGATTTCCGCATCCTTAATGCCACGATAAATATCCAGATTGGGCGTATAACCAAACAGGTCCTGATTGTTGTCGCCGGTAATCTGATAGGTCAGCTCCACCAGCTTGCCTGCCTGATAATTTTTTTCCATAAACGCCGTTGGAAACGGGCGGTTATGTTGCAGATAAGACAACACGACAGGGAAGCGATATCCTGCTTTTTTCTCAAGCGCCGGAACCGTTTTTTCAATACCCTCGCCGTAAATATCTGCTGTAAAAATGCCCCAGCGAATATCATCTGCTGAACGAATCGTGCGATAAAGCGCTGTGGTTTCCTCCGTCCAGTTTGCCGGCTCTTTTGGACGATATGCAACATCATAAACAGGCGTTCCCGTGGGCGCAAAACAATAAAAATTTTCTACCGCCTGCTGCAAAATCCGGTCAAAATCCTTCATTTTGGTGTCATACCGAAACATCAGCCGATAAAACGCCCTGGTGTCTGTTTTCACAAAAACATATGCATAGCCATCAAACTTTGCATCCCCTGGCTCGCAGATGTTTGCACGAATAATCTGCACAGCATTTCCCTGCTTTGTGGTCGGGGCTTCCTCCTGCACCATAAGGCGATTTGCCGTCTGATAGGATTCATTTAAAATAAATCGATTTAAAAAATAAGAAAGATATTCCTCCACATCGTCATAGGGCGATTGCTCCTTGGATATGGTCACATCAAACTGCTGCCCAACACCCTTTACAAAAAGTGGGCTTTTTGTAAAATCAAATTCCATAGGCCTTGGAAAATCCACCCGATACCCATCCGTATAATTGACAATGCGGCAGGTTTGCTCCGTTTCATAAATTTTTTTATTGTCCTTGGTAAAATCCGGTTTTTCCCGCACGATAAGATGATTGTCTTCATAAAGATCTGTGTTTAAAATATCTGACAATCCATCGGTTTCTTTCGAAAAAACAGAATTGGACCGATATGTAAACCAACGCCATATCTCTTGTCTCCACTGCAATATTGTGGGATTTTTCGCACAAAAAACAAAAAGCCCTCCAAAAAGAAAGCACACAAGCAACAAAATAATAACCAAGCGTTTTTTTCTGCATTTCATCGGCAACAATCCTTTTTTAAATCATACTTTTTACCATTATACCACACCGGACAGAAAAAAGAAATACTTTTTATGCCTATAAAAAAAGGGCGTTTTGTAAAACGCAAATTTTACAAAACGCCCCATGAAATGATTTCCTTATTTCATACCGTTTTCATAAGCTTCAATCATCTTTTTACAGATGATGCCAGAACGCCGACCATAACGTTCTCCATTGCGGATATAAGTAATATCCCCAACACCACCCATCTTCAATTTTACCTCTAATCTCATAGAGGTTTCGGTCACAGGGTAAACATCAATTCTGTCGATAATGACTTTAACCATTTCATCAACCGCAACCTTATCCATTTCGACATCGGGTTCGTATAAGGTTTGGAAGTAGTTCTGAATTTTCTTGATATTTTCTAAATACTTACTATCATCCTCAGATGTTTTTTCAAGAGCAGTTAATTCTTCTTCAAGTTCTTTTATGACAGAATTTATAACATCGTTTCGTTCCGTGAACTCTTTCTTTTCCATAGAACCATCTACATATAAATCAAAGAGTTTGTCACGTTTGTTTTTTTCTTTGTCAATCCTTGTCTTGACATCGTTGATTTTTCTTTCAGAAGTCGAAGTCTTATCACTCTGTTTGTAAATCTTAATGAAATCATTTACATATTCTTCAACATTCTCTGCGATGTCCTTGAAGTATTCTGAAATCATTGTGTAGAGTTCGTCTTCCATAATTGCTATCGAAGTACAACTTTTTGCACCGAACCGTTTTTTCTCACTACAAATCCATTGGTAAATACTTTGACCTTTAGACCTACTGTTAGAATAACTTGTTCTCCAATATGGTCGCATATGAGAAGCACACCATATTTTTCCTGTGAAAATACTTCTGTCTTTGAAAGACCTTTCACGACTTTTTATTGCCGCACTTCGTTCAGCAAATATCTGATTGCATCTTTCCCATAAATCTTCATCAACAATAGCAGGGACAACTTCACCTGTTTCATCCTTGTACATTATCCACTCTTCTTCAGGAAGAAATCTCTGTTCTTTGGTACGATAGTCAACGATTTTAACTTTATTACCACAATAATAACCTTTGTACTTTGGATTTTGGATTATACCGGAAATTGTATTGTGGTGAATACGAGTTCCGTTTCTACCACGATAACCTTTGTTGAAAAGCATATCTTCAATTTTCCGTGTACTGTAGTCACCTGTTGAATATGTTTCAAAGATAAACCGAACCATTTCGGCTTCGGGTTCATTGATAACAAGTTTACAATCATCTTTGTCATAACCGAAAATTCTACTGTTACCCATAACAGCACCTTTTTCGATAGAACGTTTGTGTCCCCAACGAACTCTTTCGGAAAGTTTTCTAACTTCGTCTGCTGCTATACTTGACATAATAGTTAGTCTGAGTTCGCTATCGGTGTCGATGGTACATATGTTATCATTTTGGAAGAAAACACCGACACCACATCTAAGCAAATCTCTTGTATAAGTTAAACTGTCAATGGTGTTTCTTGCGAAACGTGAAACTTCTTTTGTGAGTATTAAATCAAACTCTCCGTTTTTACCATCTTCAATCATTCTCATAAACTCTTCACGGTTTGCAGCCTGTTCACCACGGATGCGGTCAACGTAACCTTCAACATAAGTCCAATTAGGGTTGTTTTTTATCAAATCGGTGAAGTAACTTATCTGATTTTCTATAGAGTTTTCTTGTTCTTCTCTCGTAGTCGAAACTCGACCATAGAAAGTAACTCTCAGTGGTAAATCAAATATGGTTTTTCGTTCTAACTTCATTTGATTTGCAACTGAATATATATCCATATTTTTACCTCTCTTTTTATAGTATCTATAATAATGTTACCGCGCCGTTTGATTTGTGTCAAGGCTCTTTGGTGAATTACCAAAAATTTTCAGTATATATGTACAAGCCGCATTGTGCGGCTGTTTTCTCACTTTATGCAGTAAGTTTTTCAATTAAGGATTTCATACGATTACACTTGGCGAGGTCAATCATTCCTTTGGCAAGTAAGATGTTCGCCCAAGCCGTGAGTGTTTGTTTTTTCAGTAACAATTTTTCGTCACTTTTCTTCATATGGTTGGCCTCCTTCCATATAGAATAAATTTTCCCAATTCTTCATAATTATATTCCGAAAAATCATATTGATTACTTTTTAAAATTTTATACGTTTTTCATACGACCTTGGCAGGCTCCACGGGACTCTCACCCTCTGTGTGGTTCTCACACAACCGCCCAATGCAGTGACGCGTTCAAGACGGGAGTATCATTATTGCATCTGTGTGTCGTTGCCTGTGGTGTTGCCAATACCACATAATCGGAACAAACTTTTATGTAAAATTCGCTATATATTTATAAAAGGAGTATGAAGTCAAATTCTGCAAAATTACAATAAAAAATTCACCGCTAAGCTCGGCACAGACTTAATGTATATGAAACAACTATACTGCGGTCAGTGCCGCTTTCTTTTTCAAAGAACAAATATGTGAGGCAATTATCAGCCTACAGAAATATACTTACAAAAATTAAATATATTTTTGTAGAATGGCAATTATCGGGGTGCGCCTTGGGTTCGCACCCCAACAACACATTCACTCTGGTTTAAATTTATTGATAATACTTGAGATGAGTTTTGCTTCGATACGTTCTTGCATATCTTCATCAACATACTGACGTTCATTTCCTTCATCGTCCTTCATAACTCTAATGCACTTACTTCGGGTAAAACCACGAAAGTGCGTTACTATTTGATTTAATGCAATGGGGTCGCCATTGACAGCAGAAACTATCGTTTCATATGGAATAGTCTTATATTTACTTTTGTTACTCATTTAACCACCTTCCTCGGCAATCAATTCCTTCAGTAATTGCAATATTTTTTGTCTTCGCCTACAAACTGTTGATTGAACGGCTTTGATTTCATTTGCAATTTCTTGGTCTGTTTTTCTCAAAAAATACGAATGAAGAATTATGTCGAGCTTGTCCTGTGGAAGTCGCTTCATAGCACTATATAAATCAGAATTGACAACGACTACTTTTATCATTTCATTATCACTTGT
>JAZPYM010000025.1:0-4629 GCA_045544215.1 Congzhengia sp. | reverse complement strand
CCGCCTGCAGATACCACCGCGGCGTTTTCTTCGATATATTCAACTAACCCGTCCACAAAAGCAATCATCAGATTCCGCCCTCCTTGATTAAATTGTGATACTTTGCCGAATACCCGTGGCACATGGCAATTGCCAACGCGTCTGCCACATCGTCGGGCTTTGGCACGGCGTTAAGCCTTAGCATAGAGGTCACCATGCGCTGCACCTGCGCCTTGTCCGCTCTGCCATAGCCGCAAACCGCCTGCTTTACCTGCAGCGGCGTATATTCAAAAATGGGTACATTTAAAATCGTGGGTGCAAGCAAACACACCCCGCGTCCGTGAGCAACGGTGATGGCGGTTTTTACATTGGTGTTGAAAAACAGCTCTTCAATGGAAAAGGCGTCAGGCTTGTGCTTTTCAATCAAAAGCCCCACACTTTCGTAAATATCCCGCAGCCTGTCGGTCAGCTTGTCCCCAGCAGGCGTGGTGATAGCACCATACTCGATTGGCTGGAATGTGTGTCCATCATAGTGAATCACGCCATAGCCCACAATGGCAATCCCCGGGTCAATTCCTAAAATAATCATGGTTTTCTCCCGAATTTATAAAAATGAGTTGCGTTTTTTTCCGCTTTCATATATAATACAATTATTATACCATAATTTGAAAAAAATTGCAACGAGTAATATAGAAAGGTTTTGGTGACGAAAGATGAAACTTTGGGGCGGACGATTCCAAAAACAAACCGACGCGCTGGTGGACGATTTTAACTCCTCCATCCGTTTTGATGCGCGGATGTATAAGCAGGATATCTTGGGAAGCATGGCGCATGCCCAGATGCTGGGAAAACAAAACATTATCCCAAAGGCAGACAGTGATTTGATTGTGAAAACCTTAGGGGAAATCCTCACCGATATTGAAGACGGCAAAATCGAGTTTTTGGTGGACGCTGAAGACATCCATATGAATATCGAAACTATTTTGACCCAGCGCATTGGCGATGCGGGCAAAAAACTCCACACTGGCAGAAGCCGCAACGACCAGGTGGCACTGGATTTGCGCATGTACCTACGGGACGAAACAGACGAAATTTCTGCAATGCTTGACGACACCATGAACACGCTTTTAGATTTAGCACAGCAGCACACCGATACCATCATGCCGGGCTATACCCATCTGCAAAAGGCGCAGCCCGTCACTTTTGCCCATCATATGATGGCATATTTCCAGATGCTTTTGCGGGACAAGGCGCGGCTGTCTGACTGCAGAAAGCGCATGAATATCATGCCACTTGGCTCCGGCGCGCTGGCAGGAACTACCTATTCCTTAGACCGGGAGTTTGTTGCCGAAAAGCTGGGCTTTGACGGTGTGACGAGAAATTCATTAGACGGCGTTTCCGACCGGGATTTTGCCATTGAATTTTTGTCGGCACTTTCCACCATCATGATGCACCTTTCCCGCGCCTGCGAGGAATTGGTACTGTGGTCCAGCCACGAATTTTCCTTTGTGGAAATGGACGATAGCTATTCTACCGGCTCTTCCATCATGCCGCAGAAGAAAAATCCCGATGTGGCAGAGCTGATTCGCGGCAAGACTGGCCGTGTTTATGGACACTTAATGGCGCTACTTACCACCATGAAAGGCTTGCCCCTTGCTTATAACAAGGACATGCAGGAGGATAAAGAAGCCGTGTTTGATGCCTTAGATACCGTAAAACTTTGCCTGCCTGTGTTTACCAAAATGCTTGCCACCATGACGGTGAAAAGAGAGGTAATGAAACAGGGCGCAAAGGGTGGTTTTACCAACGCAACCGACATTGCGGACTATTTAGTGAAAAAAGGAATCCCGTTCCGCACCTGCCACGAAATTGTGGGTAAAATGGTAGCAAAGGCGGTAGAAACCCGCCGGGATTTAGACGAATTTTCACTTTCTGAATTTAAAGAATTTTCCGACCTGATAGAAGAAGATATCTACACTGCCATTGATGTAACAAACTGCGCCATGCAGCGTAATCTCATCGGTGGTCCTGCCAAAGAGCAGGTGCTTTTAGAAATCGAAAACGGCAGAAAACAGATTTTATAATGAAAAGAAAAAGGGACTGTCAGCAGTTTGCTGGCAGTCCCTTTTTGTTTCCTTTTTATTCATAGAATTTTTTTAGTACATGAGGCATATCCTGGCTAAAATCTCTGGTTACAGAAAAAGCATTGGTGGCAGATACAAATTTCAACCGGATTGAACCATCCTCTTCGTCATATAAAATCTCCTTGCCGGATGCATAGGCAAGCTGGTCATAAAACATAACCGACTGGCTGTTTACCACATAGTCATAAATGGCAGCAATCTCGCTTTTTTCCTCAATGGTCGCAGCAATTTCTCTACCTCTTTCGTTGTCAAACCGCACAACCTCTACGGCAGAAAATGCGTCTGCAGTAGGCAGCACATCATAAAAACCCAGCTCCTTTAGCACTGCAATGGTGTTTTTGTAAGATGGTCGAATGGCATAGGTGTGACTGTCGCTATAGCCACCCTCATACACCTGCTGGGGCACCAATATGTCGGTTCCCTCCCACACCATAGGAATATCATAATTGAGATGAATTTGCGTTAAAGTCGCACCCTCATAAACAAATTCCTCATAAGGCACAACTGCCACATCAGCCGAAAGTGCCGAAAGCAACCGCGCAAGCACCTCTTTATCCTCCGTCTTTTCTGCATAATAGGTGTTAAAGCCGTTGGGCAAACGGCGGTCAGAAACGCTTGCCGACACCACATATTCCCCTTCGTCCCGCAAAATCGGGAACCGCGCCTTTCGATTTTCCTCTGCCTCAAGAATCGGCGCCAGCAAGGACTTATCATATTCATAATCCGCAAAATATTTTCGCGTCATGGTTTTGCCGCCTGCGAGCTTATACTGCACATACAGCACTCTGTCGCCATCATCTGTGCGCTCCATGGTCTTTTGGCGGTGGAATTTTAATACATTTTCAATGTCCGCTTCTTTTGTCATCACGGGAAAATATGCATTCACAGGCACCATTCTTCTTCCGTCTATCACCCCGCCGTAGTTTACAGACGCGGGAGATTGGGTGGTAACGCTAACGCCCTCAATTTTTGCGCGTGCAGGAACCCGTCTTTCAAATCCCGTCAAATCAAAATGGAACAGACAGAACACCGCTGTAACAGTTGCCACAAGCGCAACTGCGGGAATGAGCGCGCCCTTTAGCGTGAACGCTTTTTTCGTCAGCATGTTAGCAATCACAAGACCAAGGATGCCAAAAGGCAGAATCAAGTACAAATTAGAAAGTTCCATAAGCTCTGCCAGATAAAAATATCCCGCCACGCCAAAGCATACCGCCACGCCATAGATAAAGATGGGCTTCAGGCGAGGAAACGCCACGATTTCCGCCGTGTTTTCCAGATGCCGCGCCTTGTAGATAAAATACCCGCCAACCAGCAAAACCACACTGTAGGCAAGATATGTCAAAAATCCTGACACCGTTGAAAGCTTGTCAATACCAAAGTACACATATTGAGATGTGAACTGCTCCACAGTCTGCACCGCAAAGCCGTACAGATTCAAATTCAGCAGTTGTTTCAGCGTTGCCTCAAAATAAAGGGGCAAAATCGCAAATATGTATGTTAAAATCAGATGCGCCACACTGCTTGCCGTCAGCATGCCGATGAATACGGCAAAGGAAAATCCAATCATGGCATAGGCAAATTGGGTGCCCATAAAGAGCAAAATGTGGTTTAACGAAACCAACTGATAAAGATTGGGGTTGGTCCGCATGAACAAAAGCACTGCGCCGCCTGCCAAAATGGGAAGTGCCAAAGAAACAATGCCAAACACCACATTGGTTATATAAAGCGTTTTCCGTTTAACAGGCACTGCGTGCATGGTGGCAGTAGCACTTTTGGAATTTAAATAGGAAAACAACAGCGCAGAAAGCCCCACAGTTAAAACACCCAAAATCAGATACGGCAGAATGCTTGCGCTGCACAAACGGGAATTTGCATAGTTCTCCGTTGCAAAAAATAGCCCGCTGCGGTCATGGTAGTCGATATAAAAGGGCAACAATCCCAACAGAAAAATGCCTAAAAAATGAAGCACACTCACCCACCAAAGCCGCTTCATATTCCCACGGAAAATAGCAGAATTAAAGCAAGATGTTTGCAGATTCATATCCAATCCCTCCTAATTCGTAAATGAATACCTCTTCTAAGGTCAGGGGCAAAATATCGCACAAAAGCGGGGAATATTTTGCGATTTTTTCTTCAATTTCCTCCCGCTCCCCTTTTACAATCAGGCTGTAGACCGAGCCAAATTGCTCCTGGTGCAAAAGCTGCAACTCCTTTTTTAGCAGTTCCGGCAAAATGTGAGTAAACGCCACCTGCACTTTATGAATGTTGCCCTTGGCATCATCTAAGGATTTTTCTAGTAGCAGCTTGCCGCCTGACAAGATCCCCACATGGTCGCACACATCCTCAAAGTCGGAGGCCAAGCGGTCTTAGGAAGACAATACAGCTTTGCAACTCCTTGGCTCACAGAACGACATGGCTACGATCCGACTTCTTGGCATCATCTAAGGATTTTTCTAGTAGCAGCTTGCCGCCTGACAAGATCCCCACATGGTCGCACACATCCTCA
>JAZPYM010000024.1:0-2564 GCA_045544215.1 Congzhengia sp. | reverse complement strand
GGCAATCGGTAGTTTTGAAAGCAAGGAGGTATTTTCCGACGGCGGCGACAAGCTGCTGCCCATTTATAGCGTGGATAAAGGAGATGAAAAGGTTTGCGCCATAACATTTGACGCTGCCTGGGACGACAGTGATACCGATGTTTTAATCAATATTTTAGACAAATATAAGGTACCTGCCACCTTTTTCATGGTAGGAAGCTGGGTGGAAAAGTATCCGGAATCGGTAAAGAAATTTCACGCCGCAGGGCATGAAATTATGAACCATTCCGACACGCACCCGCACATTGACCAGCTTTCCGATGCAAAAATTAAGGAAGAAATTGCAAAATGCAATGATAAGATTGAAGCAGTTACGGGCACACGCCCTACCCTGTTTCGCGGTCCCTACGGCGAGTATAATAACGCCGTTATAAAAGAGGCACAGGCGCAAAATATGCTTGTACTGCAATGGGATGTGGATAGCCTTGATTGGAAAAACATCTCCACAAAGGAAATTGTAACCCGTGTCACAAGTCGCACAAGACCGGGTTCCGTTATTTTGTTTCACAACGGCGCAAAAAACACACCTGAGGCGCTGCCCCAGATTTTAGAGGCGCTGATTGCCGACGGGTTTACCTTTCAAAAGGCATCCGATATGCTTTATAAGGATAACTACACAATTGACCATTCCGGCAAACAAATTTTAAATTAAAAAGGAAAGGACTCTGCCATGCATGAATTTTTAAAAAAGTATATGGGAACACCTGCAGAATTAACACTTTCTCTTGGGGGACAGCTGTCACAAATTGCGGGCATCATTGAAGACATTCAAAATGACATTGTGCTGCTTAAAACAAACGAGGGCTTATTGGCAGGAGACATCAATCACCTGTTATTTGCAAAGCTTCTGCCCCGAAAAGAAAGCACAGACGCCTCCCCGCTGCCTGCGCCTCAGGAAAACGCCTCCCAATTTGCTCCGTCTTTGAACATGCCTATGGACAGGGCACAAACCATATTATAATACAAAAATCTACAAAAACAAAAGTTTTGGACACCTTATTGCTTTCTTCGTTCTTTTTTGATATAATAAAAGAAAATATGGAGAGGAGCGTATGGAAATGTCTGAACCATTTGATAAAAACAAAACCAGTAAAGGACTCTACAATACAGGCGTATATAATTTTGACGACAAATACAAGGAAACCAAATACAACGACGAAATTGCAGGAATTTTAAAAACTGCCAACTATGAGGCAGAACGAAAGCGGGCAAATGCCATTGCCAGGAAAAAGGCAAAAAAAAGACAGATTATTACCCGTCTTTCCATTGTGATTCTTGCGCTGATTTTGGCGTTAACACTTATTATTAGCGGCCTTGTAGCAGTTGTTCGGGGCATTTCTTCCCTGTTTGGCGGCGGAAAAGACGCGCCCGACATTAACGCCCTCATCACAACCGCAGATACATATGCGGCAAGCTACGATTACGACAAGGCAATGGAAACCATCCGCTCCTACGGGGAAAAATATGAGAAGAAAAAAGAGCTGAAAGCGGCATTTTTAAAGTATGAGGACAAAAAAGCGTCCTTGGTAAAATATCCGGACAATGCCCAGATTCCTCATCTTTCTGTCCGGCCCCTGATTTACGATACAAAAAAGGCTTTTGACGGCGACGACAGCACAGAAAAATACGACCGCAACATGATTACCGTTACGGAATTTTCAAATATATTAGACGCGCTCTACAGCGGTGGCTATGTACTGGTCAGTCCCGATGATATTGCGAAAAACAACAACGGCACCATGGAATTTTGCGATATTTATCTCCCGAAAGGCAAAAAACCCCTTCTGCTTTCACAGGAAAATGTTTCCTATTACCACAGCTTAGCAGGAAATGGCTTTGCCTCCAAAATTGTGCTGGACGATCAGCAAAATCCCCTTTGTGAATATCAGCTTGAGGATGGCAGCACCAGCACAGGCAGTTATGATTTTGTTCCCATGCTTGAGCGGTTTGTAAAAAAACATCCCGATTTTTCTTATAAGGGCGCCAAGGCAACCTTGGCTGTCACCGGATATGACGGCGTGTTGGGCTATCGGACCAATCCCGCGGGAGACGGATACCAGCCTGATGAAATTGAAAAAGCAAAAAAAGTAGCAAATCGGCTGAAAGAACTGGGCTACACCTTTGCTGCTAACAGCTGGGACTACATCTCCTACGGCAACCACAACACAGACCGCGTGAAAGAGGACGCAGACCGCTGGGAGAAAGAGGTTAAACCCATTGTAGGTGACACAAATGTGTTGATATTTGCCGGAAGTGCTGACATTGCAGACGGCGGAACATACAAAGAAAACAACGAAAAATTCAGCTATCTAAAATCCAAGGGATTTTCCTTCTTCTGCCCCGCAGAAAGCGCACAAGAACCCATTACCATCGGCGATGGATATTTGCGTCAGGGACGGCAAAATATCACCGGAAACGCCCTTTACCACAACAAAGATAAGCTGGCAAACTTCTTTGATACAGAACGGGTGTTGGATATCGCAAGGCCAAATACAGGCAACACAGAAACAGAATAAATAAATAAA
>JAZPYM010000023.1:0-47481 GCA_045544215.1 Congzhengia sp. | reverse complement strand
AGCGACCTGACCGAGACGATCACCAACGCTCTCGAAAAGGCCGAGTACCTCATCGTAATCTGCTCCACAAACACCAAGGAGTCGATGTGGGTAAAAAGAGAGATCAAGACCTTCCTTAAGACACATACGATGGACAAGGTCCTGACGGTTCTTTGCAACGGCGAGCCTTATGAGGTTATCCCCGAGGAATTGCTCACTACCACAAAGGAATATGTTGATGAGACAGGCATGACTCATACGGTCGAAGTTCCGATCGAGCCGTTGTCATGCGATTACAGACTTCCGAAGTCGACTGCCGACAAGGAAGAGCTTCCCCGTCTTGCATCGGCACTTCTGGGCTGCTCTTATGACGAACTTCAGAGAAGAAGAAGACAGTACCGTATCAGACGTGCAACAGCGATCGTGGCTGCAGCATTTGCTGTGCTTCTTGGTTTGGGAACCTATCTCGGATACACGACCAAGAAGATCAACGACAGTTATATGGCATCATTAAGGAGCCGATCTCTCTATCTGTCGAACGAAGCCGAACAGCTTCTTGCAGACGGCAAGAGAACGGATGCTCTCCAGGTAGCTCTTGCAGCACTTCCTAATTATTCACAGAAACAGATGCCTGTTACGGCTGAAGCGCAGCGTGCAATAACAGATGCTACGGGTGCGTACGAATCACTCACAGGAACCCTTAACTATACTTCTGTCTGGAATTATAAGACAACGGGCTATGTTCGTAATATCATTCTTTCAGAAAACAAGAAATATCTTGCTTCATTTGATACAGCCGGCATTGTTTACTGCTGGAATGCATATACAAATCAGCTGCTACTGGATCTGAACACAAACGAAAAACCTGTAGATCTCCTCTTTTTGGAAGACGCTCAGCTTCTGGTAGTGTTCGCCAATCGTATCGAGTCTTATCATGTTGAGAGCGGGTCGCTCGTATGGAAATATCAAAGCGATTCAACTTATTCGTACTTACAAGATGAGGTGGTTTTTGCTGACCACGCGGTATATCTCGATATAGGCAACGGAGAAATAGCAAAGCTTTCAGCAAAAGACGGAAGAGTTATGGACACTTATAAGGTTCAAGACGGCATTTTTACAAACTTCAACCGCCTTACTGTATCTCCAGACGGTAAAAAACTGGCTTTCATTGATAACACCACAACTTACGGAATAGATAAGATCACTTTATTTGACACGGAAACAGGAAAACTTGCCAGTCAGGAGGTTGAAGGATATCTCTTTTCAAAACTTCAGTTCGTTGACAATGACCATCTTATCATGATTTCAGATAATGATGGATCTACATCATCTATAGCATACAGCAACAATATTACATATGTTCAGACTGGTTATATGCAATTCTTCTGTTTCGATACATCAATGAAACAGATCTGGTCTTATGAACTTGATTACACCGATGTAATGACTTCTTTTGGTGCTTTTGACCTTCCGGACCGTGATTCCGTACTGCTTCATGTAGGTAATCATGCTGTTATCGCCGACAAAAACACCGGAGCGATAATCAACGACTACAAGACCAGCAGTTCTATAGTTACTGTCAATGATCACAATAAAAACGGTAATCCGGAATTTATCTGCAGACACGGAGAATATATTCTTACGCTCGGCTCTGATTCAAACCAAATGGCTTCCATTAATGTTCTGGGTGATATTGTTTCTAAAGCTATAATCTCAGACAAAATCTATACAGCTTACGATTATGGTACTGATATCGTTTGCCACAACTACGGAATTGAAGATGATGAATGGAGTTCCATTGATGCTTACGGCGGTTTTTATACCGGAACAAGTTATCAGAAATACTGTAATGACGGGGAAAATCTTATCATTGCATCAAAAATGCATGATGTTGATATTATCAGAGTAAGTGTAATCAATATGAACACCGCAGAACTTGTTTTCTCTGAAGATGTTGAATTCAAAGGCGGTTACCTGTCACATTTTGAACTTTATAACATTGATGATGAGATCTACGGATTTTTCGGCAACAGTGCTTATTTGATCAATATTGATAAAGAAAGAGTGGAAGATGCCGGCATAGAATTAAGCGATCAGGATGATTTGTCCAACGGCATGATAATAAACTGCAACTTATTGCATTCTCAATTAACTGCGGAAGTATGGAAAGCCGACGGCTCAAACCACAAGGAATTCGAACCTCTTGATTTAGAAAACCTCGATTATGTTCTATTAGGCGAACCAATATATGTCGAGCAGATAAATAAGTTCTTTGTGTCTGCAGGAAACCGGTTGTTTGCGGGAGATCTTGACTCTGAAACATTCGAGGAATTGGATGTTCCTGATGACTGGTCCTTGGAAAAACGTATGAAAATTACTATAACGGCATCAGATGACGGTTCACGTGTTTTCTTCTCTGACGGAAACATCTTTTTCGTAACAGATGAATCCTTTAAAGAACTGTACAGCACTAACTGTTTAAGCAGTCAAAGGTACGGTGCCAAATTCAGAGACGGTATTCTTTATCTGCTCTCTGATGATTATCTTATATTATATGATTCCAATGATGGATCTCTGATAAAACAAGTACCTACCACTGCTTACGGAACCGGTGATGTGGAAATATATTTTGATGAAAAGAACAACCAGTTATTTATTCAGACAGAAGAACAGATATGCATTCTCGATGCAGAAACCTGGATCGAGATCGCAAGCATCGAAAATGCTTACTGTTATCACGAAGGAACAGACCGCTTCTTTGTATATTCTTTTGTGTCAGAAAGAGAATGTAAACCGGGATACATTAAGCACTACACCATAGATGAGCTGATAGAGAAGGCTCACAATTATCTGGGTGATCAGGAAGTGCCTGAAGAATTAAAGAATAAGTACGGTATCTGATTTTCGAATAGTTTAGAAATACGGGGCGTCTCCATTCATTTGCGAGGCGCCCTTTTTAATTCCTTTTTTTATTTCATGACGGAAATATCTTTTGCCTTTTTTATGTCCGACTATTTGTCCGACTTTTTAATCGAAAAAGTTGGAAGAAAAGTCGGATTTTGACGATTTCCGACTTTTTGTCCATGTGTTTTGCATCAAAATGTTGGAAGAAAAGTCGGACAGCATTTCGACTACTGCATATGCGAAGGTCGGACGGTATTTCGCCGCAGCTACATATCAAAACGGAATGCATTTTCGCAGCCACCACAAACAACAAAAAGGATGCCTCGCAGCATCCTCTTTTTTAATCTTCTTATCTGTTTGTTCTGAGTTTGTAGAACCTGTCGAAAAGCTCGCCCTTTACGATGTAGATATCGTGCTCGTCATCTGCTCTGACGGTCAGGTAATCGCCGATGTCGCCTGAGTAGTACTTATCCTCAGTCCATGCCGTGAAGAGCTTTACGGGCTGCTCCAGGGGCTTTGCAAATACGACGGAATTGGTGACTGTTCTTACCGTCTTGGCAAAAGGCATGACCTTCTTGACCTCGCCGGTGGCTCTGTTCTTGATCCTCGGCTCGTATTCGAAGTCTCTCGTGAAGACGAAGTTTGTGAGCTGGTAGCTGCTCAAGAGCTTCTTTTCCTTGATGGGATAGATCTCTCCTTCGACGCCGATCATGAGATAAGCCTCTTCGTCGATGACTGTGTCAACGTCGCCTTCAAGCGTTCTGATGTTGATGGGCGTACCGACCGGGAAAACATCAGTAAGCCTGATGCAGCCCAATGTCTGGGAGACTTTGTCGTATGCCTTCCATTTCGAAGTGTTGAGCTTCGTATTCTTGGCATAGATAACGAGATATCTGTCGTAATACCACTGGAGACGCTCTTCGATGGTCTCCTTGGCTGACTTGGTCAGGAAGTCGGGCATCATGGTTCCGCCGGCTTTGAGCATGTGACCGCCGCCACCGCCGCCTAAGCCTTCAGCAAGGAATGCCGCGAGTTCATCTGCGTGGACTTCCTTAGAGCAGCTTCTGACTGAGAATTTGACCTCATATGGGCTCTCGTAGAACGCAACGCATACATTAACGTTCTCGGTCTCAAGGGCAAAGTCGCTAATGACACCCAAGATGCAGGGGTCACAAGCCTCAGCTTCGATGACCAGATATTTGTTGCTCTCGTGGAACTCGTAGTTCATGATGGCCTTGCCTGTGATCTGGAGTTCATCAAGAGAGATGTTTGAATTGATCATCTCTGTTACCGTGGCTTTATTTATGACCAGCTGGTCCAGCATATCGCGGTCTAACGGGTGTGATACCTCCGACAGTCTGTTGGTATCGGAGAAAAGTCCGTAGTAAAGTGCCGTTGAAAGCATTCTGTTGTCATTCGGGTTAAAGCCTTCGTTACGGATAAGGTCCCAGCAAAGTGTCGAGCAGCTGCCGACATCACTTCTGATATAGCTGATAGCCGTTGCAGGAATTTCTGATTTCTGATGATGATCGATGATAGCGATCCTCTTGGCCTTCGTGGTCGTGACGTTCTTCTGTCCGTACTGACAGTCAACGTAAATGATGAGCTCAGGTTCCTCGGCAAAGAACGGTTCGTACTCAACGGGAACGTCAAGTTCCTTGCACATGATCATGAGATTGCTCTTCTTGATCTCGTTTCTGCCTCTGTAGATAAACCTGGCCTTCTTATCGTTCTGCTGGAAATACCACATCAGTGCATATCCCGAGGCGAGCGCGTCAGCGTCCGGATTATCGTGGCACTGAATAACGATATTCTTGTACTTCAAAAACTCTTTTAATTCCATAAACAACTACCCGAATTTACAAAGTTGCTCCACCATTGTACCAAAAAGATAGGAAAAACACACTTGTTTGTGGTGTGGCATTTTGGTGACAACTCGAAAAGATGTCTCAACCGCAGGCCTTAAGCAGGAGAAAAGCCCGGCATTTGCCTGCTTTGCGGCTTACGGAAAACTTAATTGACAACGCCCGTTCCTGCAAGTAAGATGAATGTGCAACAGATCAATTAGTTATTCGCGTTCTGCTGCCGCGACGCTTTTTACAAGCGGGGTCAATAATGATAAGAACCCTGGAATCTCATCATGAATGACAAAGAAGGGCGCTTATTTGGCGCAAAGTTTTGCTGTTCGTGAAAGGAGGTTCTTTTTTATGCTTCACGACAAAGATTTTGAATACTACGAAAAGATCGCTCACTGGAGTTTTGACGAGTACGACTGTCACACAGAGAGCCTGACGGACTGGGATCTTTATGAGATCTTAAAGTCTGTCGCACTACCAGATTCGCACGTGCTGGATCTCGGCACCGGCGGTGGCGAGAAACTGCTTGCAAATTATCCTGACTGCGCGGAGACCGTGGGCACGGATTACTCGCCCAACATGGTCGCCACAGCCCTCGAAAACCTTGCAAAGAGCGGCCGCAAAAACATCACGTTCAGGGTGATGGACAACCTTAACATGGATGTCCCTGACGGACATTTTGATGTGGTCGTCGCGCGCCACACCTGCATTGATGCAGAGCAGATCATGCGCTGTCTCAAACCCGGAGGGTTTCTTCTGATCAGGGGCGTCGACAAGTACGACTGCTGGGATCTGAAGAAGACCGTGGGTTACGGACAGGGCTTTGACGATCCGGTACCCATAAGCATCGTTGACTACGAGAATGTGCTTTCTGCAGGTTTTCGCGACGTGGAACTGGTACCTATCCACGAACGCGAATTCTACAAAGATGCAGCAACATTCAAGGCATTCCTCGAAGTCGTTCCGATCCTTGACCACATGCCGGAAGATGAAGTCCTTGACGGTTACATCACAAGGAACACCTGCTCCGGAAGGGTCAGGCTCATACGACGCTGCTACGGGATAACCGCGAGAAAGTGATCAGAGAATATCAATATACTCGCCTGCGAGAGCTTTATTCATGCTCCTGACTGCGCAGAACTTGCCGCACATGGAGCATGTATCCTCGTGCTCGGGTGCTCTGTCATCACGGATGGCTCTGGCCGTCTCAGGATCGATCGCGCATGCCCACTGACCTTCCCAGTCGAACTTTCTTCTGGCCTTTGCCATCTTATTGTCTTCGTCCATCGCGTGAGGGATCTTTTTCGCGATGTCAGCAGCATGGGCAGCGATCTTGGATGCGATGATACCCTGCTTAACGTCGTCAACGTTGGGAAGAGCGAGGTGCTCGGCAGGTGTTACGTAGCAAAGGAAAGCGGCGCCTGAAGCGGCTGCGATCGCGCCTCCTATTGCAGAAGTGATGTGATCGTATCCGGGTGCAATATCGGTAACGAGGGGTCCTAAAACGTAAAAAGGCGCGCCCATGCAGATGCTCTGCTGGATCTTCATGTTTGCTTCGATCTGGTCCATCGGCATGTGGCCAGGGCCTTCTACCATGACCTGCACGTCCTTCTCCCACGCACGCTTTGTGAGCTCGCCGAGTCTTACAAGTTCTTCTATCTGGCAAACGTCACTTGCGTCAGCAAGGCATCCCGGACGGCAAGCGTCACCAAGAGAGATCGTTACATCATATTCCCTGCAGATGTCGAGGATCTCGTCGTAGTATTCGTAGAAAGGGTTCTCGTTTCCGGTCATGCACATCCATGCAAAGATCAGGGAGCCGCCTCTGGATACGATGTTCATCTCTCTTTTGTGCTTCTTGATCTGGTCTATCGTGTGTCTTGTGATGCCGCAGTGAAGCGTTACGAAATCAACGCCGTCTTCAGCGTGAAGCCTTACAACGTCGATGAGATCTTTTGCAGTAAGCGTCGCGAGGTCTCTCTGGTAGTGGATTACCGCATCGTAGACCGGGACCGTTCCGATCATGGCAGGACACTCTGAAGTAAGCTTGCGTCTGAAAGGGATCGTGTCGCCGTGT
Source organism: Congzhengia sp. (assembly GCA_045544215.1). Taxonomy (GTDB): domain Bacteria; phylum Bacillota; class Clostridia; order UBA1381; family UBA9506; genus Congzhengia. Next base: position 40,665 of record JAZPYM010000023.1, on the reverse strand, counting down.
GAGGAGAGGTCCATGATGGCATCAGCGCCCATCTCGACAGCGGCGTTAACCTTCTGCATCTCGATGTTGTAATCCTTGCAGTCGCGCGATACGCCGAGATTAACATTTATCTTTGTCTTGAGCATTGAGCCGACACCCTCAGGGTCGATACACTTGTGATTCTTGTTTGCACAGATCGCAACCTTGCCTTCTGCAACCCAGTTGCGGATCTCTTCTTCTGTCCTGTATTCTTTTGCCGCAACGGTCTTCATCTCGGGTGTAACGATGCCTTTTCTGGCTGCTTCCATCTGTGTCTTGTAAGTTCTTTCCATATGTATTCTCCTCATATTCTGTATTTGGTTTTTAAGTCGTGTCCGTGATCTAAAGGTCCTCTTCCGTGACCCAGATCAAGGCCTGCTGCTATTGCTTCCGTGATGTATTCTTTAGCGCGCGTTACTGCCTTAGGAACATCCATTCCCTTTGCAAGATTGCACGCGATAGCGCTTGATAAAGTGCATCCCGTTCCGTGCGTATTTTCGTTATCTATCTTCTGCATCGCGAAAACATAGACTTCACCATCGTGGTACAAAACATCATTTGCGTTTTCTTCCGAATGACCGCCCTTGATGAGCACCGAACATCCGCATTCTTTATTTATCTTTTCTGCGGCATTTTTCATGTCATCTTCTGCATTTATCCTCATGCCTGAGAGCACTTCTGCTTCTGGCACGTTCGGAGTAACAAGAGCTGCTAACGGAATGAGTTTTTCTTTTAACGCTTTCACGCTCTCACTGTTAGACAGATCCGCGCCGCTCGTTGCAACCATGACAGGATCGACAACAAGTTTTTTCACGTTATAAAACTTCATTCTTTCAGCAATGATCTCCACCATTTCTTTGCTTGGTATCATGCCTGTTTTTACCGCATCGGGAACGATGTCTTCAAACACAGAATCTATCTGGTCTTTAAGGAAGTCACCTGTAGCGTTTTGTATTGATCTGACACCGGTTGTATTCTGCGCAGTAAGCGAAGTGATGACGGACATTCCGTACACGCCATTTGCGAGCATCGTCTTAAGATCTGCCTGTATTCCGGCGCCACCCGAGCAATCACTTCCGGCAATGGTCAAAACCTTTTTCATCGGCTCCTCCTTAAGTCTTCAAATGCATCTTTAAGTTCCTCAGCGGCCAGCTTCGGATCTGCTGCTTTCATGATCGCCGACACCGCACAGATGCCTGCAATATCAATGCCTTTGAGCACACCGAGATTCGTGCTGTTAAGTCCGCCGATCGCATTTACCGGGATCGGCACGGCCTTTGTGATCGCATCCAGAGTTTCAGTTGAAGTAAGAACTGTTTTGACTTTTGTCGTGGTCGGATATATCGCTCCGACACCAAGATAATCCGCACCGTCTCCGTATGCTTTCAGCGCTGCCTCAACAGTCTTTGCGGTGGCACCAAGGATCTTGTTGTTCCCGATTAACTTCCTTGCTTGTTTTACAGGCATATCCTCAGCGCCGACATGCACGCCTTCAGCACCTGACGCGAGCATGACATCCACCCTGTCATCAATTATCAGAGGCACATTGTATTCGCTTGTAAGTGCATGGACTTTCTTTGCAAGATTTATGTAGTCACGTGTCGATCTGTTTTTCTCGCGAAGCTGGATCAAAGTAACTCCGCCTTCCAAAGCAGATTTCACTCTTGCAAGAAATTCGTCTTCCTCATATATAGTGCTGTCAGTGATGAAATACATCGTGGAATCGAAGCTGATTTTCTTTTCGCTCATTGCATCTAAAAGTTTCACCATAAATGTTCCTGTTCCGTCTGCTATTCGCGCTGCATCTTCACCGCACTTCTTGAAAAATCTGCACGCATCAATAACGCTCTGGAAAGTGTTTTCGCGTGCAAGATAAGTCGCGATAACAGCGCCCAAAATGCATCCTGTTCCCGTAACGGAAGAAAGCATTTCAGTGCCGCCGTTAACTTCTGTAACCGAGCCTTCAAAGCCTGCAAGATCTGCCTTTCCGGTGGCAACAACGATCGCGTTAGTATCAGTAGTGATCTTTAGGATCGCACGGCGCACGGACTCTTCGTCAATATCTGTTTTCGCATCGACACCGATGTCTTTATATGCATCATTGCCTATCGCTAAGATCTCGGAATAGTTTCCCTTAATGACTGCAAATCTGCCTTCGGAAATAAGATCTTTTACGAAGCTTTTTCGAAGTGCAGAACACGCTGCTCCGACAGCATCGAGAACGACCGGAATCCCCTTGTTATTTGCGGCTTTGAGCGAGATCTTCATAGATGTCATCCTGACATCTGAGATGTTGCCGAGATTTATAAGCAATGCAGACGCTGTCTTTGTTATCTCCTCAACTTCCAAAGGGTGCTCTGCCATGATCGGCTTGGCACCCAGAGCAAGGACAGCATTAGCTGTCTGATTGATCGAGATCGGATTGGTTATGCAGTGGATCAGGCAGGTTTGTGCTCTGTCTGTTTTTTCCATAAAGCACCTCCCGCAATGATCTTATGCTGCATCTTCTTAAGCACTCCGACATGCTGGAGTCTGTACAAAAGGATTGCCGCGATGCTTCCGCCGATCAGGGTGCCGCACGTAAAAGACGGCACGTAGAAAAACCATCCGAGGCCTTCTCTACCGCAGATGTAAGTCATGACCGGATAAGATACGATCGCACCTATTATTCCCGTTCCTACGATCTCGCCCAAAACGGCAGCCCAGATCTTACCCTTGGTGACTTTATAAAGTATTCCAGAAAGCAGCGCGCCGAACACTGCACCCGTAAGCGCGAGCGGCGGAATGCCCATCACGCACATCCTGATGATGCCTATCAGCAATGCTACAAGAAACGCATCAACAGGGCCCAATAAAACTGCAGCGGTGATGTTGATCAGATGCGCCATCGGGCACATTCCCTCGATCCTCAAAAGCGGCGAGATCACAACTCCGATTGCGATCAGAAGCGCCATTACCGACAGTCTCAACACATTGTATCTTTTCATTTTTGTCTCCTTCCGGACACGAAAAAAGGGAGCTGCCTGATCACTGACAACTCCCTTCAAAACACTCTGTGTTAAGCATCCCTACGTTGGCATTATCCAAATCAGGTTCTCGGTCGAAGGTCGCACCTTCCTCTCAGCCTGTAATACAAGCTCCCGTTTATTAAGTTTAAATGTATTATATCACTTTTCAGAACATATTTCAATAGGTAAAATAAATTATTTTTAAACTATATAAAAAACCGAATAATCTAGATTGGCATCTAAATCATTCGGTTTCTATGGCTCCTCCAGCTGGGCTCGAACCAGCGACATCATGATTAACAGGTAGAACGGCGCTTTTTCAAAACACAAGCGAGGGGCATTATCCTCGTTGGTTACTGTTTTTTTGTTTAGTTGTAGATGGTGTAAGATATTTGGGAATTCCCTCGGTTACTACCAACGTTACAACCACATTCCTATATGATATTCACTTGTGATGTCAATTCTTTTATATCCTCTTCCGTGAAATGAGTATATGTGTCTATTGTTGTTTCATAGTTGGCGTGTCCAATAATTTTTTGCATCAATTCAGGTCGAGCACCCGCCTTAACCATTTTAGATGAAAAGGTATGACGTGTACTATGCGGCGTCAAGCGACGCTCTTTGTCGTCCTTTGACAATATGCCAACCTCTTCTAAAAACGGATAGAATTCGCGTTCTCTAAAATTACGCGCATTTTTCTTTCCGCCTTTAGAGTTTGTGAGCAGATACTTATTCTCCGGGTTGTACCAAGCTTCTATAAACGGGTATATTTTTTCATTTATTGGAATAATTCTATCTCTGCCGGCTTCCGTTTTTTCTCCGCCAACCATATACCTTTCCCCTAAATGCACGTTTTCGGTCTCGATGGAGAATAATTCCTCTATTCTCATACCAGAGTAAATAAATACCAAAATAATTTGCGCTGTGAGTTTCCATTTGTTTTTAAATAAGATTTTAATTTCCGCATCCGAGAAGATGGCTTTCTCTTTCTTTGTTTCTTTAGGTAATTTGATGAACTGAGCATAGTTTTTTGCTATTATGTCTCTTTCCATCGCAAATTGACCGAGCTTGTTTGCAAGTATTCGTATTTTATCACAAGAAGAACGGCTCCTGCCCTTTTTTACCAAATCGTCAATCACAAACTGAAAATCATCTGTTCGGATATCCCTCATTTTTTTCTTTTGGCAGGGCTTTAGATGCTTCCACGCCAATTCATAACCTTCTATACTTTTAGACCCTACATCTTGAAAATGAATGCGAGACCACATTTTATATACATCCTCAAGCGTGGAATTGAATTCTGCAGATATATGTTTCATATCTACGCTCATAAGCGCCGCTTCTGCTTCCTTTTCGGTTGTAAAATATCCCAGAAAAACAGAATCTCTGATACAATTTACATACCTGGTAGCAACTGCTGCCCACGGCTTTCGGCGTCTGCCCTTCACTTTATAGACTGTGCCGGTTCCGTTTGCTCGTTTCTTTGCCTTTTTCTTTTCCCCGGCCACTTGTTTTTTACCACAAAATAGGCAAAATGCACTATCGTCGGGAATTTCTTTTTTACATTTTACGCAAGTAACCATCATTACACTCCTTTTGTCTAAAAAAATGTTTGACGAAATAGAGTGTATATGATATACTTTAGGTAGGTTATGGGTGTATATCAATATGCACTCTTATCGGTCCTCACTTCTGTTGGCGCAGGAGTGGGGACTTTTTTATTTATTGTTCCTTGTTTGAAAGATTGCTGTTAATGCGTTTTAATTCAATAAGTGTCTCTTCCTGATTGTTTAAGTGGCAATACATTGCCCAAGAACCTAATGCAATTACCGCAAAGGTTATCCATATTCCTAACATAAGCGGCCAATTAAAAATCTCTGTAGCATATTTAGAAAAACTATATTCTCTTACAGACATAGGCAACGCAAAACCTAACACAATTCCTGCAACAAGTCCCAATGCTGCAATAGCAATTGTGATTATCTGAAATAATGTCGAGTGAGCATCAATTGTTATCATAGGTATTTCCTTGTTCTTCGAATTGTGGATCTCGAGGTTTGTATTTATTTTGTTGTTTTCTCCTGTTTTGATTTCATCATAGTTCATAATATAATGTCTCCTTTATTTTTTGCAGTCCTTACACTTTTGGTACCCGACGCTAATAGCATCTTCCAGGTCTATCGCGAAGGCTGTTCTAGGTATATGATAACAATCCGGGTCAGTATGATATATATCTCCCGTTTTTGATTTCCAAACCGTTTTACTTTTTATTTCATTCGTTACATTTTGTTCTTCTTCCGGTGTAGGCGTTGCCTGGGGTGTAGTAACTACAGGAACAAATGCTGGCATTGCAGTTGTTGATGTATCGCTATAAGCGTTATAAAAATAAAATGACGAACTGCACACCGCTAAGATAATAGACCCTGCAGCAAGAAACTTTTTAATGTTTAATTTGTTAGATTTGTTTGCATTTATAAACTGTTCAAACTGATGTATCAAGTTTTTCTCGATGGCAAAGCCTTTACTTCCTCTATCTCTTCTGATATAAGACAATGCCCCTTTGACATCTTCGCGGTGAAGTCCTGTTAAGGCCGATATGTCCTGTTCAGAGGTTACGGCAAGTTCTTTCATAACGCAGGGCGGCGCCATAACGTAAAAAGAAAATGCATCTGCTTCTCTTTCCTGCTCTTCGTTTGGCTCAAACATAAAGGTTTCGGTCCGTCTGTGTTCTTCCTTGATGTGTCCTACCTCATGATAGATGCGTTGTAGCTTCTTTCCATATGGTAGATCATCAGAGTAAAGCACAACGGTTAAATTATCTGCCTGCAGAGATATGGCATCGTTTTTTGACATTGCTATTTGTACTGCAGCATAGGTTTCTTCGGGAACGCTTTTCTTAATTGTTTTTGCTTCTGAATATTTCAAAAGAAAGATGTTTTGCTTTTTCAGGATACTCCTGAGGGTATTAACTGAAATATTCAATTCATTAATTTGTGTTTCCAATAGGAAACGGTATGCAAGTGTTTTAATGTTTTGCATCATAGACATCCTTTCATAAGTAAAATAAGATTACTTACATTATATCCAAAAGATGTCATATAGTGTCGATATTCAGCGAAATTGGTCCGTCACATTTTGTCTCAAATTGTCATATTTATGCTACATTTAATTTTTATTTATCTTCCCAGCTGGAACTCATGGCTTCAAGCACGCCTTTTAAGGCGCTGTATTGGCTCTTTGTCAGTTCTGATGCTTCTCCTTCTCCAATTAAAAAATATTTATCTTTAGGAATGTCTGTTGTTATTACAACTGCACCATTTCCATTAGAACCGTGTATTGTATATGTGTTGGCTTCCTGCTGCATTCGTATCTTTTCTAATTCTTGTATTTTAAAAGCAGTTTGTAAGTCTGATGCGATGGAGTCTTCTTCAGTTTCCCAACCCATAATAAAAGATGGTGATACCTGCAGAGCATTTGCAAGAAGAACGATTTTGTCGCGGCGCATATTAGCAATGTCACCGCTTTCCCACCTGGAGACAGTTGCCTCACTAACCCCAACCTTATTGGCCACATCAAGCATCGTTAAATTTAGCTCTTTACGTCTACTTTTCAATTTTTCCTTTATATCCATTTAAACACACCTTTGCTTTGAAGTGTCAAAAAACTGCTGCTCTCCCTTTGTTTAACGCCATTATAACACACCCCTTGCAAAAATGCAAGCACTATTTTAAAAAATTTCAAAAAAACTTGCAAAAACGTATTGACAATAAAAAAAGTTTATGATATAGTTTTCTTACGGAAACGCAAGTTTGATTGTATCGACTGAGAAAATCGGTGCGAAGGTGAGGTGATGAAGATGTTTAACCAAAATCTACTTAAGGCAAAAATTGTTGAAGCGGGAATTTCAGCATTAGAATTGTGCAATGAAATAGGTATATGCGAAGCTACGTTTTACCGAAAACTGTCTCGAGACGGAGACTTCTCCAGGTTTGAAATAGGAAAAATTGTTGAAAGACTTAATCTAACCCCCGAAGAAAGAGACAAGATTTTTTTTGCTTAAAAACTTGCGTTTTCGCAAGTTAATAGGGAGAGAAACAAATGAACAAACAACCACTTTTGTCAAAAATCGCATTCTTGATTGCAGTAATTACTTTTGTTTTGGTGGTTTGTAAAAATTAAAAATTCCTTCTCTTTGAATAATAACTATATCACAGCAAAGAGGTATTAAGCAACTTTTTATATATTACACTGAAAGGTGGTGATAACAATGGGACCAACGCAATTAGAGACTATGACTGTCGCCCAGGTCGTTGACGAACTACGGGCGCTTGGCGTTAAAACAACGCCGAACAAAATCCGTGCAGGGATTATTCAGGGCGTTTATCCCTTCGGTGTTCACATTGCAATGGAGAATAACGAGTTTGAAATCTATCGCACACAATTCGAGCTATGGAAAGCGGACAAAATTACGCAGAAAGGAGCGTGACAGCAAATGAAAGAATTTAAGTTAATCGTCCGGGCGCCAACTTATCAAAGGGGCATATACTATTTTTACAGCAGAGAACTGGCGCTTTCGGAAAAACGAAAATGGGAAAACCAAGGCTATATTTGTGTAATTGAGGAGGTGTAACAAATGATAAAAAGTTTAAAGAAGGTGCTTCGGGAGCACTACATAAAAGACCCGCAGGGGTTTTGGAATTCGTTTCGAAACAGTCTGGTGGTAACAATTGTGCTTTTGGGCATAATCCTTTTAGCTTTCGTTTCCGGCTGTGAACGGCGCGTGAAGGTTTACGAGGTGAGAACTGCCGACATAACCTATCAGACCTCGGAGACCAATAACCGCATCAAAGAGCCGGTGCAAAAAGAAACTGTGTATTTGGTGGTGGAAGACTGACAATGGTAATGACTGAATATGACATTTGCACATTTATTCGCGAAGCAAGGGATCCTGCAGAAAGAGTTAAAATCTGCGCACAGATGAATCTTTGTAGTCCGGAGGAAATTCGAGAAATTTGTGTAAAAAACGGTGTTTTGATTTCAAAGCGTGTAACCGAAGGAAAAACAGGAAGGAACTACCGGTGGACAGATGCAAGAATTGAACAGCTCCGTACTGCACTTGACTCGGGAAAAAGCAAAAAAGAAATTGCTCATCTTTTCGGGGTAACAAATGCTGCAATCTCTCGCGCTATAAAAGTACACATAAAAAAGCCCCCGGTGTTAAGGGATACACCGAAGGCAATGTCCTGAAAAGGACTGCAATGTAATTAAAGTATAACATATTTTTTGCAAAAAATCAAGGTGATTTTATGAATGAAATTTATTGTACAGCGTGCGGCCGAAAAATCGAGCGGCTCGAGACATATGTTTGTGTAAATAAATTTGTCGTTTGTGACGAATGCTACATGAACATGAGCACAAAGGAATTTGTTGAACAGATCGGCGGTGCACTGCTGGTAAAGGAGTAGTGATTATGTACGACGATAGATATAAATGTCCCCGGTGCGGAGCAAATCTTGATCCGGGTGAAACATGCGATTGCTCGCAAAGCAACCAAACAGATGAAGAAGGGAGTCAATATATCATGGAGAAAAACGAACTTTTAAACAACTTAAAGCTTTCTGCGGAGCTAAACCAAGAAAGCATGCGATACATCGAGGCGTTAATCAGGATTGCAGATGAATTCGGCGCGGATCGGGATGAGATTATCAAAAGAGAGATAAAAGCGCTGTTTGTCTCAACCTCCGGCAGCTTTAAGGACTACAAGCTGACAAGCAAACAGAAGACCGATGAAGATAATGAGGAATAGGCTATGGGCAAAGAATTATCAGTATATAAACAATTAACAATAAGCACGGCACAGTGCCTGGATGCAATAAAAAGAGAGATAGGCATGAAAACCACCTGTGCGCCGTTTGCTGTAAAAATGATATCGGCTCTGAACGATTTAATTCTTAATACAGAGCAGGAAGAATTGAACGCGGCAAATACAATTCTTTCAGGACTGCAGACACTGATGCAGGGCGGAATCGTAGCGGAAGACTATGACAAAATTGATTTTGTAAAGCGTGGAAAAACAATTGTGCCATCTGCAAGGGTTGAAGCCTTCCTTCGAGCATCGGCCCGAAAAGGCTATAGAATAACAGATACGATTGTGGCGGTTCCAAAAGAGGATTTTGAAACCACATACTTTAAAGAAAATTTCTATAATGGTGATATCGTTTATACTTTGGAAGATGAACGAACAAACCCGGACAGAGCAGTTACGGCACAAAGGCTTGTCGACAAATACTTTTCAAAGTTTATATGCCGTCTTGATGTTCACGACATCAAAAGTAACAAGCGAGTTGCAATGACGGTCTGTGAAATATCGATTGATGATATGTTGACAATTGCTGCTACATCAGAGCAAGGCTTGTATAAGTCAAAATGGGTTGAGTACTTAGACCAACAAAAAAGAACAAGGAAACGAAAGGTTGTTACAAACGAGCTTAACACGGACACATTTTGGGTAAAGTGGACGGGCGAAATGGTAAATAAAACCGTTATACGCAGGGCGTTAAAGAGAATAAAGGAAGTATTGCCCGAGCTTGCCGATTCCATTTATGCATTTGAACAGGATGAATACATAGAATCACCTGAAACAGTTGAAACCACCGCTATAGATATTCCTGTTGAGGAAGTAAGTGATGATGTGGATCTTCACAACCTGACGGAAGAGCAGAGAGCAGAGTGCGTGGAATTGTATGAGCTGTATAAAGCAAATCCAAAATTGGCAGAGGATAAGTTTGCTGAAATTTTAAGTCTGCTTGAAAAAGGTGTCGCACCTCAAGAAATAATTAATGCAGATTATGCGGCGCTTATAACGCTTAAACGCTCCAAGGTAAAGTGGGAAAGGATAGGGGGGTACTTTGATGAAAAAGGTAAAACTTAAACAAGGTACTCTTTCCTGGGAAAAAGCAAGGTCTTTGCGCGTTGGAAGCAGCGAGGTTTTTGACATCGTAAGATATTATGCTACAGATGATGAACTGCAATACTGTGGATTTAATGCAGAAGACTTCCGGGCAGAAAAACCCTACACAACCACTTGGGCGCTTTATCACAAGATTTTGAATGACGGATTTTATAAAAAAGAGGCATTGGCACCTGAATTTGCAGAGTATGGCCACGCAGTGGAACCCTACGGAGTGTATGTTCTGCAGAAAGGCAGGCAGAAGAAATTAAGACCGGGCGTTGTCTATGCTAACGAAAGACTTATTGCAAGTCTTGATATTGAAGGCACTGCAGAAGAGGTTGATATAGTTCCTTTTAATTATGGACAAGGCACTCCCAAAATCGGGCAACGGTTTGTTTGCGAACAAAAATCAATGCTTCCCCAGGCTGTAAAAAACGGGTTGCCCTTCAAGTACATTGTGCAGGCACAGTATCAGATAACAAAAACAAAGGCGGACTTTTATATTCTGCAGTTAATGGTGCTTAAAAATGGCGATACACCGTTCCTAAGGGGAAAGATATGTCAGATGTCGAGGAAAACAAAATACAAGTACCTGGACGATAATTTGACGGTAACACCCTATTATTTTAAAAACAATGAGCACTTGGGGGCATTGATAGAAAAGTGTCTTAAATTATTTTTTGAGGATGTGGATGCACGCCGAGAACCTAGGCCGTTTATAGAGTGCGACAGCACAAGAAATATTGTGGAAAGCATCCGGTTGAATACCTTATACAACGACAAATTGGTATTTGATTTTGACCTCACAGAATATAGGCGGGCCAAGGCAGAGGAAGATAAAGCGGAAGCGCAACGCAAAGCAATCCTACAAAATATAGTTGACGTAGCGAAAGAAAACAATGTCTGCAGATTCAATTCTGTTGACGGAACCACGGCACAGTTTGCAAAGGATGGCAGTTTTAGAATGAGAGTTCCCGAGGAGGTAACCGCATGCAATTAAGGCCATATCAGGAAAAAGCGGTGCAACATGCAACAGAAATGCTCTGCGAAAGAGGAAATTCGTTAATTGTTGCCGGCACAGGTGCAGGAAAGACAATTATGTTGGCGGCGGTAATCGGAAGATTCTTTAACGGGTTCCGTGCAACACATAAAAAGAGTCCTCATATTCTCGTTTTAGTACATCGTACTGAGATACATTCTCAAAATCACAGTAAATTTTCCCTTGTTTGCCCGAATATCGCAACATCTGAAATAACGGCAACCAGGAAGAGCTTGCACGGATACATTCATTTTGGGATGGTCCAGACTGTGGCAAACTTATTGCCCGAATTTGAAAAGGCAAACAGTTACTTTGACCTTATCGTTATTGATGAAGCACATCACGCTGCTGCATCGACCTATGAGGATATTATCGAATGGAATAAGTCAGGAAAGCTTGATGCGGCGTTGCTTGGCGTAACGGCTACACCAAATCGCGGGGACAAGCTCCCGTTGATACATCTGTTCGATAACTTTTATCAGATAACAACAAAGTACCTTATAGACAGTCACTTTCTTACCCGTCCCAAGTTTATAGATTTGTCACCGGTGTTTGATATGGGTGATAAGTGCGAGGTAGGACACCTTGCCAAGAACTGCAAGGACGATATCGAAGGCAGGGCGCTTATAGATAATTTGTGTGATGAGTTTTTAGAAAGAAAAGAGCCGGGCAAAAGTATAATCTTTGCTCCAAATCACGCCTTTTGTCAAAGGATATTTGAGCGACTGCAAGATTCAGGAAGAAATCCTGCGTATCTCGGCCCGGGAATAGACGATGTAACAAGAAGCGAGGAAATTGAAAGATTTGAACGCGGCGACAGCGACGAACTTGTAAATGTGGATATTTGTACCGAGGGATATGATTTCCCCGAGCTTCGCAATCTTGTGGACTTCGATACAAACGGCACACACGGACAATGGGTTCAAAAGGTTGGGAGAGTATTAAGAACGGCTCCCGGCAAAACATCATGCACAGTCATTGACTTCGGGGGAAATGTGGCCTTGTATCCTGATGGGGTTGATGCGGATGTAGCCCTGGAAGGAGCCATGAAGACAGAAGGCGGCAGAAAGTTATCCGAACGGGATTTATTCTGCGAGCCAGGGGAAAAAGGTACCGCAAATATGATTTATAAGAGCAATGAAAAGTACACGCCGTATCATTTGCCACAAGGTTTTGAAACAGTCAACGATTTAGACTATGGAATCGTATTTGTAGCTTGCGGAGTGAAAACCGACTGCATAATCGTAGAATGTGACAATGGGTATTCTCTTTATGTAGGTGATAAGAAAAACATACAGAGAGTAAAAACGGGCGCATTTGATGTGTGTATAAACCATGCGATAGAGGTGATCGGGACAGTTCCCACATCAGACAGAGGTATAAGCAATATGCAGATAAAACTCTTGGCGCCCGAATATCCTACATCAGCTCTTACATGGAACGGCGCAAACTGTTGCATATGTTGGAAAACATGGAAAGAAGAGATTAAGAAGGAGTGAGATATGGATGAGCTGCGAATCAATTGGCGAAATTTACAAAGTGAAAAACGGCAATGCCATAATCGTTGCTCCTGTATCTCCTTACCTTTTGGACAAGCAAAAAATAGATAAGTGTCTTGTGCGGTTTGATGATGGGAGAACCATCAATGCCGAGCAACGAAAGAAAGCTTATGCGATACTTTCTGATATCACTGAATTTACAGGAAACCTTCCTGAATATGAAAAGGAATTGCAAAAGTACTTCTACATAGCAAGGACCGGTGCCGACTATTTCAGCTTATCGGATTGCACGGTATCAGAAGCGCGGAACTTTATATCATATCTTATTGATTTTTGCTTTGAAAACAATATAGGCACACGAGATACTCTTTTAAACCAAACGGACGATATAAGCAGATATTTATACTCCTGTATCGCAAACAGAAAGTGTGCAGTATGTAATGCGAAAGCAGAAATACACCATTGCGAAGGTTCCCGTGTCGGCATGGGATTCAACCGAAACAAAATCGACAATGTAGGAAGAAAAGCTATAGCATTGTGCAGGAAACATCACAATCAGGCGCACAATGACGAATACGGCTTTTTTGCAAAGCATCACATATACGGCATACCGTTAGATGAGTATCTTGTTAAAAAACTAAAACTATAAGGAGTGTTGAGGGTGGCAAGACCGCTTAAAAATGGTGTTGATTATTTTCCCTTTGACACGGTGTTAGACACAAAATTTGAATTAATCGAGGCTGAATTTGGCTTAAAAGGATTTGCAATAGTCGTTAAGCTCCTGCAGAAAATCTACCGGGAGAATGGTTACTATTGTGAATGGACAAAAGAGGTTGCTTTGCTGTTCTCGAAAAATGTAAACGAGGGTTGCTCTGCCGTTTCTGAAATAGTGGCTGCTTCGATTAAAAGAGGTATATTTGACAAAGACTTGTACGATAAGTACGAAATCCTTACATCAAAAGGAATTCAAAAAAGGTACTTTGAGGCAGTAAGCCGCCGGGCACAAGTTGATGTCGTAAGTGAGTACCTCTTATTTCCTGACACCCAAATTAGCGAAAATGTCAACATAAACTCAATAAATGTATACAAAAACCCCGAAAATGTATGCAGAAATGAACAAATAAAACAAAATAAAAATAAAGTAAATAAAATTAAATCAAATGAAATAAAAAAAGAAGATGTAAATGCCGCTGCGGTTGTGAAAGCATATCAGGAAAACATCGGTTCTGTCAGTCCTGTAATTCGCGAAAAAATTTGTGCTTGGCTCGATGATGTTGACGAAAGCTTAATTATTTATGCTATAGAGCAGGCTGTATTTAATAACAAGCCTAACTGGCAGTACATAAATGCAATCCTCAATAATCACTTTAAGGCAGGAAGAAAGACAAGAGCTGATGCGGAGAATGTCCCAAAGTCCAAGCCAAAAGAGGAAAAGAAAAGCAAGTATGATTATGAGGAAATAGCACGCAGGACTTTTATGAATGTTACGAAAGGTGGTACGGAATAATGGCTCAAAGCATGCAAATTATATGCGATAGATGTGGAGAAGAAATAATCAACCCCGCTAGTTGCTATCATCCAACTTATGCGCTAAAGAACTATTCAGCAAAAATAACATTATGGCCCGTCGGGGAACCAAGAAGTAGCTTCGGGCAAAGAATTGATTTGTGTGAAGATTGTTACATAGAATTTGTGAAATTCTTGGAAAGAGGCGCGAAATGACAATAACAATCCCCGACACACCACCATCAAACAATTTATTTATGGCCAACAGTCATAATTTCAATGAGTACCGCAATCACAAGGAGCGTTGGCATTGGTTAATCAAGGCGGCGCTTACAAAAGTAAAGAAACCCGAAAAACCGATTGAGAAGGCGCTTGTTGAGATTACATATTATTTCAAAAAGCGTGGCCGGCGTGATCCTGACAATTTCAGCGGGAAAATGTTGCTTGATCCACTCGTGAGAGAAGGAGTGCTGCAAGACGACAGCTTTGATAATGTGGAGCTTCGGCTAAAAGGAAATTATGATAAGGATAACCCAAGAACGGAAATTAAAATAACAGAGATTAAGGAGTAAATATATGAACAAGGTTATATTAGTCGGCAGACTCACAAAAGACCCCGAACTGCGTGCGACGGCATCGGGCGTATCTGTAGCAAGCTTTACTGTAGCCTGCGACAGAAAATTTGTAAAGCAGGGCGAGGAACGAAAAGCAGACTTTATAAACTGTATTGCCTGGCGCCAAAGTGGCGAGGCTATTTCAAAATATTTCAAAAAGGGTGACAGAATCGCCCTTGAAGGAAGTCTTCAGGTAAGGGACTGGGCCGATAATGACGGCAAAAAGCATTATGCAACAGAGGTAATTGTTGAAGCGTGGGAGTTCGCGCAGAGTAAGAATGAAGGTGCTGCATCATCAACGCAGGCAGAATCGGCAGGAGATATTAACGGATTTATGCCGGTTTACGATGAAGATGTGCCGTTTTAGGAGGGAGATTATTGAAAGCAATATTAAAATATCCCGGTGCAAAGTGGCGTGTTGCAGATTGGATTATCAGCTGTTTTCCTGAACATAAAGTATATTGTGAACCATTCTTTGGTTCAGGTGCAGTGTTCTTTAAAAAGAAACCCTCATACATAGAAACGATAAACGATAGGGACGGAAACATCGTTAATTTGTTTGAAGTCTGCAGGGAGTTCCCGGAAGAATTATCAGCTGCTATAAATATGACACCTTTTGCAAGAGAGGAATTTTTGAATTGTTATGAAATGAATGTTACAGATCCCATAGAACGAGCAAGAAGAACTCTCGTAAGATTTCATCAATCGTTTGGGACAAGCAACAGCACAAAGAACAGCTGGCGAAACGTTCAGACCTATGGCGGGCCAAGGTGCGCAACAATGTGGAATTATCTGCCGGAAACAATTATTCAATGTTGCGAACGGTTAAAGGAAGCGCAAATAGAAAACATAGACGGCATTGAGTTAATAAAACGATATAATGATAAGGATACATTGATTTATTGTGACCCACCCTATATGCAGTCCTTAAGAAAGAGAAATATGTATGCATTTGAAATGAGTGACAATGAGCATGTTAATCTTTTAAGAGCGCTTAAAGAAAGTAATTCGATGGTAGTTTTAAGCGGATATGACAATGAATTGTACAATCAAGAATTGTTAGGATGGAGAACGGCCGAGAAGAAAACCACGGCACTGATGGGAAAACATCGTATTGAAAAACTGTGGATGAATTTTTAGGAGGATACCACATGAACGGATGCTGTAAATTTAATAATAGTGTTTTATGTGAAAACCATACTGCGTGTAAGAATTGCGGATGGAATCCGCCGGTATTCGAGGAACGAAAGAGAAAGCAGCGGGAGAAAATCGCCCTTGCCAAGTTAAAAGAGCGGGAAAAGGACAGTCCGAAGGACAAGGGTCGAAAATGGAGATTTATTGCGATTTAGTAAAGGAGTGGTATGTGATGCATGAAGTAAAAGATGTAAAAGAAATCAAGATTACATATGAAGACGGAAGCGAGAAAATTGTGACAAGAGGCGTTTGCTTTTCTGTGTATGAAGAAGGAGACAGTGTTTATGTGTCCTGTGACGGTTTGGCCGGAAATGAAAATGATGAGATTGCTGTTCTGGCCATTGTATCAAAACTTGCAAGGGAGCTGGGTATTGATGAAACACTGTATGATAAAGCGGAAGTTGTGGGATAAAAACATGAAAAGAAAAGGAGAAAACATCATGAAAAACTATTTAAGCCTAAACGGAAAAGAAATTGAGTTGACCGATGCACAGGTGGAAGACATCAAGAAATCCTTCGGTTTCGGTTCAAAGGAATTGGGGAAAGTCGATGTCGGTAAAACTGCAAAAATCGGCAAATTTGAGTTTGTTGTGCTCGAGCACAGTGCAGAAACTACAGCTGTAATCCTAAAGGACCTTTACAAAACAAATGAGGAGTTCGGCGAAAACAATAATTTTGATGGTTCCTATGCAGATAAATTTTGCAAGGAATTTGAAAAGGAGCTTGCAGTGTTTATCGGCGCCGAAAACATAATTGGACACACAGTAGACTTGACATCTGATGACGGCTTGAAGTGCTACGGCGTCGTTCATAGAAATGTGGCGCTCTTGACTACAGAGCTTTACCGCCGTTATGTTGAGATTTTGGACGAGCATAAATTAGACGCCTGGTGGTGGCTTGCTACGCCTCACAGTACGCCTAAGCATTGCGATTATAACTGGGTAAAATGCGTTGCGCCTTCGGGTGGCATCCGCAACTACGACTACGACTTCAATCGCGGCGTGCGTCCGTTTTGTATCTTAAAATCTTCTATCTTTGTATCAGAATAAAAATTAAAAGGAGGATGAACATGAAAACATTAAGAGAAATTGAAACCGGAAAAACATTTAAAACAGCAGGCATTGAATTTATCAAGGTAAAGGAAACGAACAAGGGAACGATTGCAGTCACGAAGGATTGCCTTTTTAATTCTACATATGGCACGGATAACAACCTGCACAAAAGCAAAATTTTAAAAAGGCTGCAGGAAGAAATCTTGCCCAAGATTGAAGAGGCGGTAGGAACTGACAATGTACTTGAATTTGAAACTGTCCTTACAACACTTGACGGATTAAGACCTTATGAACCGTTGAAATCAAAAATCAGCTTACCTACACTCGATTTCTACCGTGAGAATGTAGATGTATTTGATGAATATAATCCGGGCTGTTGGTGGTGGTTGGCAACACCTGAAAGTGCAAGACCGCACTCGGCGGCGCCTACCTGGATAGTTTGCGTTGCGCCTTCGGGTCGCGTCAACGACTACTACTACAACGACGATTGC
Organism: Congzhengia sp.; assembly: GCA_045544215.1. Taxonomy (GTDB): domain Bacteria; phylum Bacillota; class Clostridia; order UBA1381; family UBA9506; genus Congzhengia. The sequence goes on along the minus strand of JAZPYM010000023.1, from coordinate 23,292 downwards.
GGCGTGCGTCCGGTTTTGTTCTTTGTATCTGATATCTCTGTATCTGAGGAGTAGAATATGAAGGATGCCGATTTAAAGGTAATTGGAAAGGCAAAAGAACTCGCCAGGCACACATACATACTGACAACGAATGTAGACAGATTTCCTAAAAAGGTCCGCCATTCCCTGGTGGATAAAATGCAGATAAAGTGCCTCGAAATTTTTGAGGCACTCTTTGAAGCAAATCGCATAAACAATAAAACCCATAAAAGTGAACGGTGTGAAAAGATAACCGAGGCGATTACATATTGCGATGAGCTGCAGTTCTTTATAGAGCTTTCTATGGATTTAGGGTATGTGAAGGATAAATCTGCAGGATATTGGTCGGGGTTAGTGACCGATGTAAAGCGGATGTCTATTGCCTGGAGAACGAGCGAGCGAAAATAATTAAATTAGGTGGTATGTTGAAAATTTTCTTTGCGTTGCGCCTTCGGGTAACATCAACAACAACAACTACAACAACAATAACGGCGTGCGTCCGTATTGGTGGAATGTCAGACAGAGTAGGCATTATGCCCAAATCAGTACACCCCTAACAAAAGAACATACAACCTTTCCTCCTACGAGGATAAACAAAAAGGACTGTTGCTGCATGACCGACTTCGAGAAAGTAATTGATTTTAATAACATGTATAAGGCGTTCCGTAAATCAAAAAGCGGTAAAGGCTTTAAGAAGAGCTCTGCAAGGTTTAATGTTATGGCTTTAGACGGTATCAATACCCTGATAGAACAGTTGAGGTCAAGGACCTATACGATATCAGAGTATAACGAATTTAAAGTGTACGAACCAAAAGAGCGAGAAATTAAAACCACATCTTTTAAGGACAAGGTTGTGCAGCACAGTTTATGTGATAATGTATTACTTCCCAAGCTGCAGGAGATTTTTATTTATGACAACTGCGCCGGGCAGAAAAGGGAAAAGGAACACTCTTTGGCCTGAATAGGTTAAGCGAGCAAATGAGAGCTTTTTATAAGCGGTACGGCGTTAATGGTTATATCCTAAAATGCGATATTTCCAAGTTCTTTTATAATATCTCCCACGAGCAGTTAAAAGATATCGTCGCATACTATTTCGGCCATGATGAAGGAATTTTATGGCTATGTAATCTGTTTATAGACAGCACAGAGGGAAAAGGAATACCCTTAGGGAACCAAATCAACCAAGGATTTGCTCTTCTCTATCTTGACGGAATGGATAAGCTCATAACGGGAGAATTAGGTATTGAGTTCTACGGCAGGTATATGGATGACTTTTATCTGATGCATCCGGACAAGGAATATCTTAAGCATTGCCTGCAGGTGATAACGGAGTATTTGAAAACGCTTGACCTGGAGCTGAACGGAAAGACGCAGATATTCCCTATAAAGAACGGCGTGAATTACCTCGGTTTTCATACCTACATCACAGAAACGGGAAAAGTAATACGGAAATTAAAAAACCAAAACAAACGCAATGCACAAAAGAAACTCTTAAAAATGGCCCGTCTTGTGGCGGAAGGTAAGCTCCCGCTTGGAAAATTTTATGCATCATATAACGCCTGGCGGAATCATATTTCCCACGGGAATTGTCACAATCTTGGCAGGGCCGTTGATAAGAAAATCAGAGAAGTGCTATATAAGGAAAATAAGAAGGGGAATACATAAAACGGCAAAAAGCGGTGTTTAAGAGATACAAGCATTTTGACTCTGCCCTGTATAATACTAATTAAGGAGGCACATAATGTCACAAACGAAATATCCATTACCAAATGACCTTAAAATGCAATGTATAGCCATTGTGCGTAGTTATGAACGCATGGCGCAAAGATATCACAAACTGCAAGAGGAGATTGCATACGAGTCGCCGGAGCCGCCGGACGGACAACCTCGCGGAAATGGCGTTGGTGACAGCTGCTTTCACAAGGCTATGCGACTGATGGAGTTGGATAAGGCTGTGTTCGTAACCGAGATGCGAGCAGTAGAGCAAGCGAAGCTACATATAGGGGACGATATCGTGAGTGACATAGAACGAAAGAAGCTTACGGAAGCAATATGGGACAGCTGCATTGAAGGGAGAAACTTTATCTTTGAATACAGAGCCTTGTGCGTGAGCAAATCAAATTTCTATGAACGCAGGCGAAAATTCCTATACGAGATTGCAAAAAATCTTAATTTTCTATAAAATGGCGGACTGTGCAACGAAAAACTGTGATAGAATGGTACCATAGAAAAAGTATGGTCCTATCGGGGCCGAATGAAAGACGTTTCCAAAAGGGGCGTCTTTTTTATTTGTGTCGGTTTTGAATTGCCGGCGGATGCGGTTGGAGGGAATAAAGATTAAGAGGTGGTGAGGTGTCAAAACATTTTGCCGATAAAGAGAAAAAGAAAATCATTGCTGACTATATAGAATGTGGGAACTATTCTGCAGTTGCACGGAAGCACGGTTGTAGCGACAGGACGGTATCGAAAATTGTAAAGAGTGACAGCGAAAGTTCGGAAAAGTTCGAGGTTAAAAAAAGCAAAAACACAAAAGATATTCTTTCTCATATGGACAAGAAAAAGAATAAAGTTTGTGATTTAATAGACCTGTACCTTGATGCATTGATGGACGAAGACCGAATTGCTGGAGCAAAACTTCAGCAAGTTGCAACGGCGCTTGCAATTGTCATAGACAAATTCACATCAAACAATAACGCATCTGATAACGGTTTGTTGGAGGAACTGATTAAGGGGTTGAAGAAGTGAGCGCGGTATATACAGAGAAGCAGTCTGCTCTGCTCCATTTATGGCAGGAAGACAAACTACACAGAATCAACATTTTAGATGGTTCAGTTCGTTCCGGTAAAACATGGATTTCTCTCGTGCTGTGGGCATTCTGGGTTGCAACAATGCCGCGGGATGCTAATTACTTAATGACAGCAAAGACGCTAACAGCACTCCAACGTAACTGTCTGGACCTTTTAGTTCAACTCGTTGGCCGGAGAAATTTTTCATATTCCCTTCCAAAAAAGGAAGGCGTTTTATTTGGCAGAAGAGTTTATCTTGAAGGCGTAAACGATGCAAGGTCTGAAAGCAAAATTCGTGGCCTTACACTAATCGGCGCATACTGTGACGAACTTACGCTTTTCACAGAAGATTTTTTTGCAATGCTTTTGTCCAGACTTTCTATGCCGGGCGCAAAATTATTCGGAACCACAAACCCGGATAACCCACACCACTGGCTTAAGAAAAACTATCTTGACCGCGCTGACGAATTAGACCTACTCTCGATGAAGTTTCTGATAGATGATAATACATTCTTAAACGCCGACTATGTTTCCAATATCAAACGGGAATATGTCGGTGTTTTTTATGAACGATTTATTCTTGGTAAATGGAAAGCAGCAGACGGCGTAATATATCCGCAGTTTGCAGACAACAACAGCGATTTTATTACCACCGAAATGCCTTATATAGCGTTTGCGTCAATTGGCGTGGACTTTGGTGGAGATAAATCTGCGAATGCTTTCGTGTGCAACGGATACACAAAAGGATTGAAAGATGTCATAACACTTGATGAAGAATATATCAAAGAAGGCATCACCCCGGAGAAACTTTACGACCGTTTTATACAGTTTGTCCTGCGGCTTCGTGCCAAAGGCATCCCGGTATATGATGCTTATTGTGACAGTGCTGAATCAACTCTGATTCACGGACTAAGAGCTGCAGCGAATCGAGCAGGGCTTCGCATTGACATTAGAAAAGCGCGGAAAGGTCCAATCATTGACCGCATTCGCTTTTATAATGTGATTATGGCCCAGGGACGATACAAGGTCATGTCACATTGTAAACACTTAATAGAAGCGCTTTCTTCGGCGGTATGGGACGAAAAGAAGCAAGAAGACACAAGGCTCGATGACGGAAATATGAATGTGGACAGTCTGGACGCGTTGGAATACTCTAGCGAGCCCTATATGAAAGATATCATAAGCATTGGAGGATTACGGTGAAAGGTTTACTGTCAGAACTTGGACTTAAAGTAATTGAAGATAAGAACCAACTCATGATACCGCTGTGGAAATCGTGGTATAGTGGTTATGTAAAAAAAGAGCACGACTATACCCTCTACAACGGAAAAAAGAAATTAAAACGCACTCGAGCACAGATGCGTATGGCAAAGAGAGTGTGTGAAGACTGGGCAAATCTTTTAATGAATGAGAAGGTTGAAATAACAGTCGGAAACGAAACGCTTTCTGAACGCGTGAAATCCATATTTTCTCACAACAGATTCCGGGAAAGAGCAAACCAGCTTGTAGAACTGACATTTGCTCTCGGTACCGGCGCCTTTGTGGAGTTCCATGACGGAGAAAAAGTAAACATTGATTATGTCACCGCGGACAAGATTTTCCCTCTTTCTGCAGAAAACGGCGAAATCACAGAATGCGCCTTTTGTTCCATAAAGCAGATTGGCGGAAAGCGTTGTTATTATATCAATGTACACAAAAAGAACGACAGCGGACAATACAATATTTATAATTATCTGGTTGACGACCAACGCAAGCGCATTGACCTTCCGGAGGGCGTCCTGGAAGAGGTTGAAACAAAATCGAGCATCCCCTTCTTCCAAATTCTCCGTCCAAATATCACGTCAAACATCGATACAGACGCAGTAATGGGAATGAGCGTATTTGCAAACTCCTTAAGCATATTAAAAACCATTGATATTATATTTGACAGCTACCAAAATGAATTTATCTTGGGTAAAAAGAGAATTATTGTTCCACTGTCTATGGCACAGTTCACGGATACAGAAGGAAACATTCAGCCGGTATTTGATTCGGAGGATGTGGCCTTTTATGGCATTCCTGCCAACGACTTTGAGAATATGGGCCTTAAAGAGATAGATATGAAGCTACGGGCAGCAGAACACGACGCCGCAATGAAACAGAATTTGAACTTGCTCGCTGAAGGTTGCGGATTTGGGCCGCAGCGTTATGATTACAGCCGCAACAGTGGCTTAAAGACGGCTACAGAGGTTGTTTCTGAAAAATCTGATTTGTTCCGAAATTTGAAAAAGCACGAACTCGTATTTGCGCGTGCAATTGAAGACATGATCCGCGCGATTATTATTCTTGACGGCGGCAATCCTGATGTGAAAATTGGAATCGATTTTGACGATTCCATTATTGAAGACAGAAAAAGTGAATTTTCGGAACGCATGCAAATGGTTACGGGCGGCGTATCTTCTAAAGTGGAGTTCCGTATGTGGTACTTCAACGAGACAGAAGAACAGGCCAAGGCAGCAATCTCCAAGATGCCTGGGAATGAGGAACTGGAAATAACGGAGGAATAAGCGATGCTCACTCCTGATGTTCTAGAATATATCTTAAACAGCCTGAATGTACATAAAAAACTCCAGGAAAGCATTATTCGTGACATTGTCCGAAGAATTGTGAAAAGTGGATTGTCCGCTGCTGATAATTTAACAGAAACCGCTGTATATCAGGCAGGAATTTTACAAAAGGCAGGTATCGTATATAAAGATATTATCAGAATTGTCGCAGAGGAATCGGACAATTTGTATTACGATGTTAAAAATGCCTTTGATGCTGCTGGTGTTGAAATATTCAACTATGATGAAGAAGCTTTACTCTCAAGCGGATATGAGTCAGAAATAGTAACTTTTCTTTCTCTTGCAATGAAAAAACTTTGGGAGGCGGCGCTTGATAAAACCTTTACAGAGGCAGAAAACCTCACAAAAACCACCGCATTGACAAGCCAAAGCGCTTTTATCTCTGCATGCGACCTTGCACACATGCAGATTGCAAGCGGTTCTTTTTCATATGGCCAATCGATTGCAAATGCCGCAAAGCAAGCAGCCATACAAGGAATACAGGTTCTCTACCCTTCCGGCTCCAGCGCGGGACTGGATTATGCAATTCGCCGAGCTGTATTGACAGGTGTAAATCAAACCGCAGCAAGACTTATGGAAATGAAGGCTGACGAGCTAAACCACGACTTGATGGAAACAACAGCACACCACGGCGCAAGACCTGAACATGAATGGTGGCAGGGACAAGTGGTGAGTCGCTCCGGCGCTCCCGGTTATTTGACGCTGTCGGATGTTGGTTATGGTACCGTTACTGGTATTTTCGGTGCGAATTGTAGGCATAATTGGTTTATGTATTTCGGACATCCTTCGTATACGCCTGAACAGCTGGAGGACATGAAAAATAAAACCGTAACATATAACGGGCAGGAAATGTCCGTATATGAAGCGCGAAAAAAGCAGCGAGGTTTTGAACGTAGAGTCAAGAATACAAAACGTGAGCTCGTAGGACTGGATGAGGCAATGAAGAATGTATCCGAAGCGGATAGCATCGCTATAAAAGCAGAATTTCAATCATCCGCTGTAAAGCTAAAGCAACAGGAATCGCGCCTCGCTAATTTTTGTAAGCAAACCGGACTGAAACGCGATACTTTCCGCGAACAGGTGTTTACTGTCGAAACAGAAAATAACATTAAATCCTGGACAAAGTCTGTAAGTCAAAAAGCGGTTTGGGGAGACAAAAAAAATTTACAGCGCACCAAATATGAAAAAAACATTAAACCCACCCTGCCCAAGGTTGCTAAAAGTAACGATACCCTGTTGCAAAATAAATTAGATCATGATATAATATATAACAACAAACAAAAGGCTGGTATTGTTCCGTCAAGGACGGCATTAGTCGATGTCCATATTATGGCAGGATATGGCAGTTCCGCAAACATAAAAGTTGCAAAAGATTTATCGCAGAAATATGGCGGAGAATACTGGAAATGGCAAAAGAAAACGGGAACTGCACACAGTAAGTATGGCACATATGAGATACATTGGTATGAATACAACGGCAAGCAGTACGAGCCTAAATTAAAGAGGTATAAGGAAAAATGAAAGTTAAGTATATAGGAGAAAGCTTTGGAGTTGATGGCTTAACCAACAACAAAGTTTATAATTGTTTAGGTGTTGAAAGCGGAATGCTTCGGGTAATAGACGACAGCGGAGAGGACTATTTGTATTCCGCAAGAAACCCGCGACCGCTTGATGGAAGCTCCAAAGGTGGAAAGTGGGAAATTGTTGAAGATAATAATGACATATTAAAAAATCTGCTTTATAGCAATTAAGCACTACGCATTAGCATAGTGCTTTTTTATTGTAAAAATTTAATAAATGAGGCATTATGTGATTTCACATAGTGTCTTTTTTATGCCCCGAGTACGGCGTTTAAACTGCTACACTTCCTCTTGCGAAACGAGGTCTAAACTTTCGCTGCCACAGGAAGAAACCTGACATAAAAACGCAGGCAAGGAGAAAATATGGATTTTTTAAAATCAATCTTAGGCGAGGAGCTTTTTACTACTTTCAGTGAAAAGGTAAAGTCACACAACGAAGCTAATCCCGATAAGGCTATCAAATTAGCCGACCTTTCATCGGGTGCTTACGTAAGCAAGCAAAAATACGACGACGCAATCACGGAAAGCAATGGATATAAAGGACTGCTCGCAACACGTGACAAGGACATTGATGAGTTAAAGAAAAAGGCAACCTCTGCAGATGATTTAACATCTCAATTGAACGCGTTACAGGAAAAGTACAACAAAGACACCGCAGATTTAGAAGGAAAGCTTACAAAATCGAAGGCTGATTCTGCTTTTGAGATTGCTTTAGCTAAAAGCGGTGCAAAAAACACAAAGGCTCTGCGCGGACTATTCGACATGGACAAAATCAAATTCGAGAATGATGAGCTTACAGGATTTTCAGAACAACTGGAGCAAATCAAAGCTGAAAATGACTATCTTTTTGAGTCAGCAAAGCCGGGTGCAAGCGGCATGCGTCATGATGGCAGCGGCGGTTCTGACGATCCATTCGTTATCAGTGCACGAAGCGCAGCAGGATTAAAAAATTAAAAGGAGAGATAACACATGGCAAATTCTATTGAACTGGCACAGAAATTTGTGCCTATTATTGACGACATTTACAAGAGTGCATCCGTTACACAGATTTTAGATGCACAGACACAGAACATTGATTTTACCGGTGTAAACACTGTTAAAGTTCTGAAGGTTGCAACAACCGGCTTGGGTGATTACTCAAGAAGCGACGGCTATCCCAAAGGCGATGTAACCGCAAACTGGGAAACATTGACACTTACAGAGGAACGCGGTAAGGAAATTTCCATTGACCGTATGGATAACGAGGAAACTCTTGGCCAGGCATTCGGTGCAGTAACCGGAACATTTATGCGTGACCATGTTATTCCGGAGCTTGATGCTTTCCGTTTTGCAAAATATGCTTCTACCGAAGGCGTATTAAAGGAAAGTGGCACAGCTGCTCTTTCTGCTGACGACATCATCAGCGAGATTGACAATGCCGTTAAGGGCATGGATGCAGCAGAGGTTCCCGAAACCGGAAGAATTCTGTTCGTGAACTCTGACCTTAAACCCATCTTAAACAAGGCGCTCACGCGTCACTGGGGCAGCGATTCCGCGGTGAATACCGCTCTTTCTGAATACAACGGCATGAAAATTCAGTACGTTGTTCCCACTCGTTTCTACTCTGCTATTACCTTAAACAGCGGCGCCGACGCTTGGGGCTTCGCCAAGGGTGCAGATGCGAAAAAACTAAACTTCATGATTATTTATCCCCAGGCCGTGTTGCAGGCAAAGAAATTCGCTCTTCCAAAAATCTTTGACCCTGACACAAACCAGGATAAAGACGCATGGAAATTCCAGTTCCGTCTTTACCATGATGCTTTTGTTTACGAAAACAAAGCAAAGGGTATTTTCGCACACATCGCCAACGCGTAATCGGGGGGTGAACACGCATGTTAGTCACAAAGCAGGGCATATTCCGTGAGATTGATGAAAAAAGACTCGCAGAATATAAGGAGAAAGGCTACACCGTTGTAAAAAGCGGAAAGCCCAACAAGGAGGAAAAAGGGAAAGCCGGTGATAAGTAATGACTTACATCGGAACGAAAATCCCTAACGAGCAGGCGCAGGTCTATATGGACCGCGCCTTTCTCTATTTAAAACGCATTACGCTAAACCGTATCACAGCGCATGAAAACGATAATGATATTGTGATAGCTATTTCTGCTGTTGCTGAAGTGTTGCATGAGCACACCACGCGCGGAGCTGTAGCTTCCGAAAACAATGACGGATATTCCGTTTCTTTCCGTGATGCAGACATGTACGCTGAAGCGTACAAAACGGCACTTGAATACCTTCCGCCCGAAATGATGAATCGCAGTATGATAGTAGCAGGTGATTGCCTATGCTGAATTTAGAGCCCATCACCTTATACCACATTACGAACGACGAAACGGGCGCGTTCGCTCGGACGGTTTATAAAGGCAGTGTGCATAAACTAAAAAAACAATCATCTGAAGATGGCGGTTTTAGTGGTAGCAATGTGTTTAAAATCCGCATCCCCGGGACAGCGCCTATTGATGTAGCAATGAACGACTATATCTTTGTTGGTGAAGGTCCTGCGGAGCTTAAGAGTGTGGATTGCTACAAAGTTATATTTATTGCCGACAATCGGCGGGGCGGACTACCTCACTTTAGAATTGAGGCGGTATAGCATGGCAAGTTTTGATTTTACAATGCGGGCTCGAGTGAACATTGACAGATACGGTGAGATTCTAGAACGACGCGGGCTTGAGGAAGGCGGCCGTGTGCAACAGATGTTGGATAGCGAGATTTTACATCACTGCGATCCTTATGTTCCGTTTGACACGGGCATGTTGCGCGATTCCGGAACGCTTTCTACTGAGATTGGCTCCGGTATCATTGTTTACGAAACACCGTATGCAAGAAAACAATATTACGAAAACAGTGGCGGTGACGGGTTGCGCGGTCGATTGTGGTTTGAACGCGCAAAGGCGGACCATTTAAAAGACTGGGCTGAACTTGTTGCCACAGAATCAGGAGGGACGGTGAGTTTGCTATAATCATCGACGAAATCAGAAAGTTTATTGCAACGGAATGTCCTCTGGTGAAGGGGAAAAAAATCAAGGTCAACAACCTGGGTGAAACACCCCTTTCCTTGACGATTGACCAGGTACCGGCAAATCCGGTAATCAAAAAATATGTGGACGGCGGTTCCCAGCGGCAAGTGCTTTTTGTTTTTGCCAGTCGCGAAGAATACGATGCACAGACCTGGAAGCAAATCGAGGCAGTAAACTTTTACGAAAATCTACAGGAATGGTTTGAAGAACAAAATCACAGAAAAAATCTTCCTGTGCTCGATAACGGACTGCATGCACTTCGGTTTGAGGTGACATCCAGCGGCTATTTGTTCTCATCGGACAAAAAAACAGCGCGTTATCAAATTCAGGGTAAATTAATTTATTACAAAGAAGGGAGAATATAAAAAATGAGTTTTGACATTGTTGGACGTCACGAAAAAGTGGCGTTTTTTGGCGTGAAAGGTGCGGGGGAGGAAGTTACATACCACCGCATGAGAGGATTCACAGAAATTTCAACCTCTAAAAACCCCAAGGAATATTCCAGACAGTATGTGGATGAGTCGTTTGAAAGAACCGACGTAGTAGGTTACGCAACATCCATTAGCTACAAATTCGATGAGATGGAGGGTGATGCAATTCACGCAGACCTTGTTTCCATTGAGGAAAATGAACTTCTCGGCAGTGCTGCAATTCGCGATATCGTTATCGTGGACATGACAGCAGAAGGAACTGCAGAAGGCACATATGTTGCAAAATCTCGCAGTTTCACAGTTGTACCAGACAGCTCCGGCGACTCTACAGACGCTATGACCCATTCCGGTACCTTCCGTGCAAACGGTGACACCGTACTTGGTACCGCTACAACAAACGATGGTTGGCAGACCATGACATTTGCTGCCGACGCAGAATAAGACACATGGCAGAGCAGAGAGTCCCCCTCTCCCTGCTCTGCTCCATTTTTGAAGAGGAGTGTTTAACTTATGAAATTTGAACCTAAAAAAAATACAATTGATTTTGAATTCCCCAACGGCATTACGTTCGTTGTTGACCCTATGAAAGCACAGTCGAGAGCTACAGAAATTCAGGAGCTCTTAAAAGAACCTATGGCAGGGCGCGAAGGAGAGCTTGTTGACCCTGCAATGCTTAAGAATATGTGCAAAAATGCGCGTACCTGCGTAGATTTACTTTTGGATGAAAACGGTGCATCTGAAAAAATTCTGGATGCAAAAGCCGGTTATTACGATATTATGGATGTGTATTTCTTTATTTTACAAAATGTAAACAAGAAATGCGCCGAAAAAAATGCTGAACGCGAAGCAAAAGCGTAATGAATCTATTGACGGAAAAACTTCCCGATTCTATTTCTGTTTGTGGTGAGAATTTTGCAGTCAACACAGACTTCCGTGTTTGGATTAAGGTAGAGAACATTTTTGCAGAAAAGCGGCAACTCACGCCGGACATGCTCCTTCAACTCTTTTCGCTTGTCCTGGCAGAGAAGGTTCTTCCAAAAAGCTTCGGCGATACACTTTCTGCAATTCTTGCGTTTTACGCCTGCAATAAAACATCCTCAAAAAAAGCCGGTAATTCAAGTGCAAGCAATGTGCGTGTCGTTAGCTTTACAGAAGATGCAGGATTGATTTACGCCGCGTTTTTGGCACAATACGGAATTGATTTGACAACAGCCTCGCTTCATTGGTGGAAATTTCGCGCGCTGTTTGACGGATTAACCGACAAGCATAAGATTTGCGAAATTATGGGCTACCGAGCAACGGACTTATCCAAGATTAAGAATCGAGAACAGCGGGCTCATTACCGAAAATTGAAGGAAATGTACAAGCTTCCTGACACTCGAAGCATCGAAGAAATTGAGCGGGATAATATACGAAACTTGGAAAAATTCTTCTAAAAGAAAAAGGCCGGGCAAATCACCCGACCTTTTGTGCACACTATTCTTCATTCGCATTTTGCTTGTGATAACGATTTGCTCTTTTTAATTCTATGAGCATATTATCCATGCTGTCAAGAATGCAGTAGATTGCCCAATAAGAAATGGTGCTAAAGGCTGTTCCTAGCCAAACTGCAAACATGATACCGGCATTAAATACTTCCTCGGCCTTGGGAGATAAATATATACTCTTTTGTACTATCTCCGTTGATGGAAAAACAAATCCACAAATGATTCCTGCAATAATACCGACAGCAGCAATAATAATTGCAATTATTTTAAAGATATCGGCACGAGAATTTATCGTGATTGTTTCTTGCGGTTCCTTCTCTCCCAAATTTTGCAAAATACTTCTTAACTGTTTGTCGTTTGCGTCAGTATGGATTTCTTCGTAGTTCATAATGATGCCTCCTTAAAAATTGTTATGTAATAAAAAGTGTGCAGGACAACTGAGACCTGCACACCGAAAATACCAGGCTCAATTGTCGCCAAACAAACTTGCACTACTTCTAATCGTATGCAAATAGAGCCTATAGTATTTTTACCTATAAGATAAAAATGCATACGCTTAACAAAGTGCTTTTATTCAAGTTTGCTTGGCAATTTCATTATAGCACACAAAAAATAGCTTGTCAAAGAATTTAACCATACTTTTTTGGAGGGCGATAGATATCGAAAAAGTAAAATGCCCTTATTGCGGACATGCGTCTTCTACTGTGTTAATAAAGAAAAACGCAGTATGTAAGGGCGTGTTTATGCGCTGTAAAAATAAAAACTGCAAAAAAACATTTGAAATAAAGACGAAATCCACCTAACAGTGCCCATGTGCCGTTGGATTCACAAATAAAGGAGTGAGTGCAATGGCAAATTTTGACGGTGCAGTTAAATTTGATGCCAGAATAAATAGTTCGGAATTTAAGAATGATTTAGACAAGCTTAAATCTGTATCCAAAAAAGCGTTTTCTGCGATTGGTCTTGCTGCAGGGGCAATGGTTACAGGTATTTCAGCTGCCGGAATTGGGTTTGAAAGCGCCTTTGCCGGTGTGAAAAAGACCGTTAATGCAACCACCCAGGAGTTGGAAGCACTCAAGGGCGGTATTCGGGATATGGCAAAAGAAATCCCTACTGCCGCCAATGAAATTGCCGGCATTGCTGAATCTGCAGGCCAGCTCGGCATTAAAACGGAAAATATTCTAGAATTCACCCGTACCATGGCGGACTTAGGTGTTGCGACAAATCTTGCCGGCGAAGAAGCAGCTTCTACGCTTGCAAAGTTTGCAAACATCACACAGATGCCGCAGGAAAAGTTTTCTAATCTCGGCTCTACGATTGTTGCTTTAGGTAATAACTTAGCGACAACGGAAGCAGATATTGCCGCAATGTCCTTAAGACTTGCCGGTGCAGGTACACAAGCCGGTCTTTCCGAATCACAAATTCTTTCGTTTGCCGGCGCTCTTTCATCTGTCGGCATCGAAGCAGAAGCCGGCGGTTCAGCATTCTCTCGCGTAATGACCGACATGCAGTTGCAAGTCGAAACAAACGGCGAAGGTCTAAAAGATTACGCAAAGGTTGCAGGTATGACTTCTGCGGAATTTAAAAAGGCGTTCAAAGAGGATGCTGCAGGCGCAATTATTGAGTTCATTAAAGGGTTAAATAATACAGAAAGAAACGGGAAAAGCGCAACCCAAGTTCTAGCCGAAATGGGCATTGAAGAAATACGCTTAAGCGACGCCTTAAAACGCGCCGCAGGTGCCTCGGATGTGTTTGAAAATGCCATTAAGCTTGGAAACAAGGCATGGGAAGAAAACAACGCGCTGACAAAGGAAGCAGAACAGCGTTATCAGACTACAGAATCTAAGCTGAAAATACTTGGAAACCAAGTAAAAGACCTCGGCATTTCTGCGTGGGATGCATTCTCCGGACAGTTCGGTGACGGCATCGATGCTGCGAGCGAAAAAGTCGAGGAATTATCTGCTTCGATGGAAAACGGCAAGTTGAAAGATGCGATGGAAAATGTCGGCGACTTATTTGGCAGCCTTGTAGAAGCGGCTATCACACTTGCGGATGTTGCTCTTCCGCCTCTTGTCTCTGTTTTAGGGTTTGCAGGCGAGCATTTTGGCGTACTTGCGGGTACAATTGGAACCGTAACTGCAGCTACCGTTGCATATAAGGGGGCTTCTGCTGCCTTAAATGTAGTTAAAACTGCAGCCATGGCAATAGAGGCGGCACATGCATCCGGGGTTTCTGGATTAAATATTGCAATCAGCCTACTCAACGGTAATCTTTTAAAGGAAACTACGCTCACAACTGCCAAAACAGTTGCCGAAGGCGCTGCAACCGTTGGAACACAAGCACATGCAGCGGCGCAAACCGCTTTAAATACAGCATTGGCTATTAATCCGATAGGATTGGCAGTCGCCGGACTTACGGCCCTTGTGGGCGTCACGGCGGCGGTTGTTGTGGCAACAAAAAAATCTCGCGAAGAGTTTTTAAATATGGGTGATGCTCTTGACGAGACAACAAAAAAATATGGCGAGGCAAAATCTAAAACCGAAATTACCGACGCATACGCGGCAAAATGGCGTAATTTAAATAATGCCATCGCCAGCGGAAAGCTTCCTGCCGAAGAGCTTGCGAAGGCAGAAGCAGACCGCAAAGAATGCGAACAGTGGTTTATCGATAACTATGGCTCGTATATATCCGCAGAAGAACAAAAAAAAGGTATCCGCGAAGAAACACTTGACATAATTCGAGAAGAGGTCGCTCTTCTCACAGAAAGTGCGCGAATTGAGGCGGAAAATAGAGCATTAGAAATGAAGCGAAAAGTTCCGGATTTAGCCAAAGAGGTTAATGGGTTAGTCGCTTCAAATGATTTAATGCAGAAATCAAACGACATTTTAGGAAAACAAAACATTGAACTGCAAAAAACCATTAACAAATGGGATTCGTGGAATGACGGCACGCGGACGCGAAAAGAAAAACAAGAAAAAGAAGCAGAGTTACTAAATGAACTAAATGGAAAGCTTGGCACAAACTATACTGTTATAGGTGCCGTCACCTCAGAATACAAGAAAAACAGCAAAGTAATAGACGAAAATAAAGGTAAGATCGAAGAAAACGACAAAGCAATTAAAGACGGAACAGATTCCCTGCAATCTTATGCGGATACTTGCCGTACATTAACTGAAATTAGCCTTGGGGAATCACTCACAACATTTGGCGAAAAATTTAATCTCGTAAAGAAGGCACAGCAGGAATTAAACGAAACCGGCGCCATCACAAAAGAGACGATGGACAATCTAAAGAAATCTTTTCCTGACATTGCTAAGCAAGTTGAAGAATCGGAATCCCCAGCTGATACATTAAATAGCATAATGGGCGACCTGAACACAAAGCTTGACACCGCAAAGCAAAAAGCAAGCGATTTTAATGTTGAATTAAATGGCCTTCCAAAAGACATTACAATTGATGTGAAACTGAATGTCCCGGAAATTCCTCAGTTCTCCAGAGGTACGCACGGCGCGCCTGGCGGTCCTGCAGTTGTGAATGATGGCAATGGCCCTGAATTAATACAGTCAAAAGATGGCTCCTTTAGAATGGTGCAGTCGAGAGGCGCTGCATTGACCTTGCTTAATAAAGGCGATAGAGTTTACACTGCCGAGCAGACTCGAAGCATGCTTAAACGTATTCCCCACTATGCAAAAGGAATTGGCAACAGCGGAGTAACTGTTTCGGCATCAACTATCCTTTCCGGTGTTCCGGAGATTCTTGGTGTTGCCGCTGAAGATATTGCTTCCACTTTTTCTAATAAGCTTGGCAACTCATTAGAAAAAGGCCTCAAGGAAAACGCCGAGAAAATGACGGAACGGTTTGAAAAAGCCGTAGAAGTACTAGACATACAGCTGGATTTCGGCATAATTAGCGAGGAAGAATATTACCAAGAGTTAAAGCGCCTAAGAGACAAATATTTAACCGAACACACAAAAGAGTGGTATGAGGCTACTTCAGAAATTCGCGATTACGAAAAGAAAGCCACAAAAGAATCTTTGGAATATCGGTACGATATGGGCGTGATTACCGAAAGGCAATATTACGAAGCCCTTGAAGAATACCGGGATAAATATTTTACAAAGGATTCTGATGAATGGCGCGACCACACGCTCGACATTTTCAATTATTACAAGGAAGAAGCATTAAAGGCTTTTGAAGATGTCGCAGATAAGCAGGAAAGCATGCGAGATAAGCTTTCCGATTATGGCAGTCTGACAAAAACCGTCACAGTAGAAAACTGGTTTGAAGACGGAAGTGCTCTTGAGTGGGAAGAATTGACCGATTTTGACAAAGAAATCGAAGTCATGAAAGGATATTCGGACAACATCAACAGTATAAGCGAGCGCATGAAGGCCAGCGGGTTTGTTGCTGATTCTATCAGCAAGTTCAAAGAGGTCTTTGCCGACATGTCTGTTGAAGAAGGTGCTTCGTTTGCAAGACTGTTGACAACCGCTACTGACGAAAAGTTTCATGATTACATATCCGGGTATTTTGAAAAAATGGATGTGGCAGAACAGCTTTCCAATGAAATTTACAGTGATGAATTTGAAGCTGCTGCCGATGGCGCCGCAAGCATTTTGACAAAAGCATTTGAATCCGCAGGATACGAAGTCCCGGAAGGCTTTTTCGACATCGGAACGGATTCCGCAAAAAATTTCAGCAAGAGTTTTCTCGAAGAAATCGGCAATATGTTGCAGCCGTTCCGCGAAGCAATTCTTTCCTGTATGCCTGACTTTTCAAGGGCGCAAAATGGCGTTCCTGAGAGACGGTCATACACGGCAAATTATAACTTCTATAGTAGCGGTGACACTACTGCGCGACAAATCCAGGCAGCGCAGGCTGCATCTGAACGAGACAGATTATCTGGAGGGTATTAAAAATGGTTATAACATATACAAACCAACACGGAACAATCCGCATGAATGGCGGTGGCCATGACAAAGCATGGCGTATATATGATATTGCCGGCATCGGTTTCCCTGTACGAAATTTTACATATAACACCTTTGCCGGCATAAACGGACAAGAGCTTAACACGGTTTCGATTCCATCCCGCACAATCACAATTTCGGGGGATATTTCGCAAAAAGCACGAGATGCACTTTCTCTAAGCCGTGTTATGAGAATATTAAACAGCGATGGCGAGCTTGCCATTATAACCGGAAGAAAAAGGCGGCGCGCAACCGTCAGGACGCTTTCGTTCGAACTGGATGAAAGAAAATCTATGTATAAAAAATTTGTCCTTCAGCTCGAATCAGATAATCCTTACTTCTTTGGGCATACACCTCTCACCCGCAATGTTTATAGAAGAGAAAATATTCTCACATCACAGTTTATTTTGCCTTGTGTTTTTTCTACACGCACTACAGCTGCCGGCATTACCAACAATGGGGATGTTGCAAGTGAACCTATTATTAAGATATCAAAAAATGCCCCTACGCAAACCCGTTCTATTGAGCCGATTATTATTACCAATGAAACAACAGGTACCTCAATCACTGTTTATCATACGATGCAAGAAGGAGAAACAGTTGAAATCAACATTCCTAAGCGAACGATCACCTCTGATATTTCGGGCAATCTTTTAAATGAAATATCAGACGACACGGTATTAAGTGCGTTTAAGTTGGAGCCGGGATATAACTATATCTCATGTAAAACTACAGACACATCGCTTGCGATAACATGTACTTTTGATGAACTACACCTGGAGGCCTCCCATGATGAATGATATCCGCATCTATGACTACGAATTTAATCTTCTGCATATTGAGCCGGATATCATGTCGGCCTACTGGATTTTAAACTTCAATGGCATCGGCACCTTCGAGGGAACTTTTCCATTGACAAGCGGAATTTGCGATGTTGTCATGAAAAACAAATACTTGATTTTGGTACAGGGCAAGCTCCAGGCTTTAATTACTGCATATCTTGCGGATACAAAGCTTACCGTCTTTGGAAAAAGTATAAACTGGATTTTATCGCGCAGGACCTTCCCTGCTTTTAAGACATCGGAACTGTTAAGCCAAGGAAAAATTTTAAATTCAAACCCCGGAACAGTTATGACCCACATTGTCGCGCAGGCATTTTCTGATGTTTCAAATTTTGAGGTTACAGACCTTTCAGGCAACACAGAAACCGCAGATTTTGAGCGAACCACGCGAAGCGCTGTGTCAGATATTGCAAAGGAATATTTGGGGGAGAATTCCCTCGGCCACAGGGTAAGACTTGATATCATAAATAAGAAATGGATTTTTGAGGTATATGCAGGAACAGCACTTCCGCTGACGATTTCCGAAGAGAACAGAAATTTGACCGAGGTTTCTGTTTCGGACGATGCGCAGGGGTTTTTTTCTTCTGCATGGTATGCAAAAGAGCTTGAGGACTTAGGCGACTGGGACGCAAGCAGTTCCTTACCAAGCGCAAGCTCAAGCAATTACGGAAAATATTACAGGATAACCAACACGAAAGAAAACGGCCGATATCCTAACGGATCATACCTGGTTTGCGTTGATACATCAGGACAATGGAAAGTATGCTCAGAACTCCCTACACTGGAGGAAGAAATTGCAGGAGCGCTTTCAGGCATTTATAAATGGGACACTTTTTTATCTGCTTCAACCGAAGCAGAGGCGAAAACAACATTGTCTGAAAAGAAATGGTTACACAGCCTGAAAGGTACCGCTTCCCATCTTTATTACAAAAAGGATTACGAGCTGGGTGATACCCTGCGTGTGCAGGTGAATAAAGGCACATTTTTTGAAAGTGCAGAAAAAATAATTTCCGGTGTAGATCTTTGGTGGGAAAACGGAAACATAGGTGAAAAAATTAAGTTTAAGGAGGATGAAAATGGCATATAAATTCAGTTTTGCAGACAATGGCATTTACGGAGCAGACGATTTAAATAACATAACCAAACGCTTGGTTACAAGCGGTGTGGCGGATGTTTTTGCTGATGGCGTGCCCTACAATGTGTCCCACATCAACAGCGTGGGGGAGCGCCTCTATTCAAGCGGCGTTGTGCCGGAGACAGTAAACACGCTAAAGGTCACGGCAGACAAAGAGGCGGGAAAAGCGCTGATTTATCCCGGTACGGCATTTTTTGCAGACGGTGCGGTGATGGAAATTGAGGCAGGCGGTCACGAGCTTACTTTTGCGCTGGGTGCAAAGCACTATGTTTACTTAAAAAATGATTTGACGTTATCAAACACCTGCTATCCTGCCTGCACTACGGAGGCGCCAACAGGGGATTTCGTGATGCTGGCGGAAATTGCAGAAGACGGCACGGCTGTCGATGCGCGCACCTATGCTATGGGCAAGCTTCCGGGGTATCAGTCCAATGCTTTTTCTGTTTTAAAAATTGAGGACAGTATAACAAGGGAAAAAAACGGAGAAGAGACGGAAACCCGAAGCTATGATATCGGAAATAACAACTATCGCTTTTTGCTGGCGGTGCAGGATAAAAACGGCGGAGGTACAGGATATAACGTGTTATCTCTTTACAGCTTTGAAACGGGGAACTGTTTGTCTGCGCGTGGTGGGTATGCGAATGATGACTTTTACATGTATTATGATAACAATGGAAACGTTCACGCAGATGCCATTTCCATGGAAAACGGCGTGCTGACATTGTCATTGATAAAGCTCATAGCCTACGGCTACACCACCGTAACCATGCCCTTCACACTATATCTATTTTAAGGAGGTATGACATGATAACCTATCATTTAAAGTTAAGCGGGCAGGACCCACGGGTGCTCTATTCGGATATGGAGTTTGTGGCAGGGGATGTAGGGGCATACCGGCTGGTTTTCTCGTTTTTTGATGAAGATGCGCCTCTTTCTTTGTCAGGCAAAATTCTGGCTGTGAAGATAAAGCGTGCCGACGGCGTGGTGCTGTCGGATAGCGGTGAAATTACAAACGACACAGCGGTATATATCCCCAAAAACGACTGCTTTTGTGTTCCGGGTAGCGTCACCTTTGAAATTGCACTGATGGACAGCGCCAAAAACTATATTACAACCAAAATCATTCACGCCAGGGTGCTTGAAAGCGTAGGCGAACCAAGCGATACGGCAGGTGACAGCAGCTCGGCATATGTTACGTTGCTGACGCAGACAAAAGCACAACTGGACGCGGCAAACCAAGCATGTGACACGGCAAAAGCACTTCTTTCTGAAACGGAAAATTCCCTTACAGAAAAAGCCGATAAAGCAACCTCACTTTCAGGCTACGGGATAACAGATGCTTATACCAAGACAGAGGTCGATGATACGATTGCATCCATTAAGACCGCAAAAGCTGATAAAGCAACTACTCTTTCGGGCTACGGGATAGCGGACGCCTACACCAAAAAAGAGGCTAACGACCTTTATGCGAACGCTTTAAAGGCTACTGCAATCGGCTCGGTTGTAAGCCTTGACGATGTTTCGCCCCTTGCGCACACTTTAAAGGTATGGGCGCACAGCAAAAATCTATTCCGTTTCACAGCGGATTATACGGGCGAAAAGAATGGCGTAGCAATGAGTGTTGAAAAAGGCAAATCAACCATATCGGTGAACGGCACAGCAACTGTCGCAGCCTCGGTAGACAACTGTTGTAGAATTACGCTCCCTGCGGGTAAATATACCGTCAGCATCACAAACGCTTATGGCGTTGATTATTTATACGTTCGCAATATAACAGAGGACAAATACTACAACAATGTAGTTTCTACCAGACCATTGACTTTTGAAGTTACGGAAGAAACCGAATTAGATATGGGCTTTGTTATTAGACAAGGAAGCTCTTATGATCATGCAACAATCTTCATTCAATTAGAGGAAGGAACTGCCAAAACAGAGTTTGAGCCATATGTGGATGAAATAGGCAATCATATCCTTGTCAACGGCGAAGAATACCCTGTCAATGCAGACGGTACAGTTGACGGAGTGCAGAGCATAGCACCCAATATGACAATGCGTACCGATACACAGGGTGTTGCGCTAAATGTGAAATATAACCAAGACACAAACAAAGTAATCGAAAGGCTTATTCAAGCAATAATCAGTTTGGGAGGAAATGTATGATGTTTAGTTTAAGAGAGTTTATCAAAAAGGGTCTTACCGATGCCGTTGGCAAGATGGCAGATTTTCAGGTTGTACTTAACGCTGCGGGTTGGCACGAAAAGGGTGTTTTGCTGGAGGACGACCTGAAAGAAATTGACGAGGCTATCGGGGCTTTGAGTGCAGAGGAAATCGAACCGCTGCAATAAAGGAGAGAGGGAATATGCTTTCTATTTCAAAAAAGCAAATTGCATATAACCGCGCAAAGAGGACAAGCAGCATTAAATACATTGTGATTCATGATACAGGGAATAAGTCTAAAGGCGCGGATGCTGATGCACATTTTAAATATTTTAACGGCGGGGACAGAAACTCGTCCGCAGACTTTTTTGTGGACGACAAGAAAGTTTTGCAGATAAACGATTTTGCGCGTTACTACACCTATCATGTAGGGGACGGCAAGGGCAAATACGGCATCACAAATCAAAACTCCATCGGCATTGAGATTTGCGTAAATGCTGACGGCGACTACAATGTTGCTTTTGCGCAGACGGTGGAGCTCACCAAATATTTGATGAAACAGCTGAATATTCCTGCCTCTTGCGTGGTGCGGCACTACGATGCCAGCCGCAAAAACTGCCCCGCATCTATGAACGAATGCAACTGGCGGCTTTGGCAGGAATTTAAAAAACGAATTACGGAGGATACGAATATGGAATGTAAATTTAAAGATATTGAGTTGCATTTCGCAAAGAAAGATATAGAAGAACTATATGAAATGGGTATTGTAAATGGTAAAACAGAAAACCAGTTTATGCCTAACGAACCTATAACGAGAGGCGAAGTTGCAGCTATCGCAAGAAGAGTTGTACGCTATATTACAGGAAAGTAGGGATAAAAATGGAAAGTATGTTGGTATGGATAAAAATGGTCTTTGGCGCGATTGCCGGACTGGCATCCTATGTATTTGGAGGATTGGACATGTTGCTCATGGCTTTGCTCATTTGCATTGCAATTGATTATGTGACAGGCGTTTTGGCGGCGATTTATGAAAAGCGTTTAAACAGCGAGACAGGGTTCCGCGGTATTTTGAAAAAGGTTGTCATTTTGCTTGTTGTTGCCTTGGCGTATACAGTCGGCCATGTGGTAGGATTGGATTCTGTTCGTGATTTTGTGATTGGTTTTTACATAGCAAATGAGGGAATTTCTATTTTGGAGAATGCTGGCAGGATGAATGTGCCGGTTGCAAAGCAATTGGCAAAAGTGCTTGAACAGTTAAAAAAAGATAGTGATAAGGAAGAATGAATTTTAGCAAAAAAGGTCAGCAAAACAAATCGTTTGCTGACCTTTTTTTATTGCTTATCTATTAGAAATAAGAAATATTCTATAAGCGCGATCTTGTAATACGGAGATAGCTCTGAAATATCAAGCTTTTCGTCCTTTGACAAATATTTTAAATAGTTATAGTTCTTGATCTCTGAATTATCGATATTAAATTTAGCATCTGTTTCACCCATTAAGTAGCTCGGGCTCACCTTAAAATAGTCAGATATCCTCTCGATCATATCAATGCTCGGATGTCTTTTATCTGCCTCATAATTTGCAATACAGCTTCTAGACAAAAACAGTCTTTGTGCAAGCTGTTCCTGTGAGAGTGTTGTGGCGGCACGAAGAGTCTTTAATCTTCCGCCAAGCGTGTTACTGGTTGTCTTTTTCATGTGTTGTCATTCCCCTTTGATTTATTTATCAAATAGGAACTGCGGTTACAACCACGTTACTACCACACAGCATTTAATAAAAAAACAATAAACCCTTGAAACGCAACAGTTCCAAGGGTTTTGTTTGGCTCCTCCAGCTGGGCTCGAACCAGCGACATCATGATTAACAGTCATGCGCTCTACCGACTGAGCTATAGAGGAATATCATATATTCAATTAAAAGTGAAACATTTGCATCAAGTTCGCGGTTTGGTCGCACATTCCTGCGAAGTCGGTTACCGACTTGGAGCGTTATCGAAATCTTTAATTTCGCTCATAACGCCCATGTGAAAACATCCCAAGAGAATGAGCATGTGCGAAATTCGATTGGATGATGTTGACCACGAGCTATAGAGGAATATCATATATTCAGTTAAGTTTTACGGATACGCTTTTTGAGCAGTTTCCCGCAATCTATAAAGGAATATTCCCTTTTGACGAATTTAGTATGTACCCATTTTCGTCATATATACAAACAAAGCGGAC